>JAFVXA010000036.1 GCA_017501355.1 Oscillospiraceae bacterium | reverse complement strand
CGCGCTGGTCATCTCCTCAACGGACTTTTCCACACCCGAAACATCGTGTTTTTCGCTGATAAATTCCTCTCGCTCAGAATCCGGCAAAGCCAGCAGCGCCAATGCTTTGCGGACTCCGAGAGAAAGGACACCGGTGTCCGTTTTGTCATAATTTTCAGCGATCTGCATGAAGCGGCGGGCGGTACGTGCAGAGAACTCCACTTTCTCCTCCAGCCAGCTCTCCCATTCGCCATGGGAGAGCTGCTCTTTTGCCTCGATCAGACGCTTGCCGATCTCCAAAATGGAGAATCCCGCCTGCTGTTTGTAGAACAGGACTTCCTGCGTGATCACCTCAAGGTCACGCGCAGGGGCGCACCCGCCCACACCGTAATCCGCTGCGAGGCTCTGCGCCTCGAAAGTTTCAAAATCGTTCATGCCGTCTCTCTCCGTTTCTTTTTGGTGTTATGTGCTGCCCAGTTCGCCTTCACAAACTCCAGCCACTTGTCCTCAAATTCCTGTACCGCAGGTGTGCGCCAGCAGTTGTACTTACCCCTGTTTTGAATCACCCTCGGATTTTCGCCGTTACTTAGATCCAGTTCCAGTGTGTACCAAGGTTCTTCCGGCGAGCTCACTTCACGGACAAAGAAAATAGCACTGTCTCCTCTTGCGTGTTTTTCTTTGTAGGTCGCCACACAGTGACTCAGAGTCTTTCCCTCTTTGTCCAATTCCTCCGGCGCAGCAGCCACACGAATGCAGATGCCATCCATCTCCACGGCTGTCCATTTAAGCTTTTCAGCAACATCCGCAAACCTCTCAACGAGAGCAGCATTTTTCTTCTTTTCTGCTTCGTCTTTCTCCCTGGCACGTCGTTCTATTTGTTCCCGCAGCACACGGTCATGGGCAATCTTTAGATCTTTGGGCCAGCGCACATGGCGCAAATTCAAATCGTAGCCCTCTGTTTCTGCCATATTCCAATAGTCCAGCAAATAGGTTGCGCTATTCCCCTGCTTTGCAAGGTAGCGTACAGCAGGCATCAGGGAACCGTACTTTTCTCTTACCCCATCAAGGCCATACAATCCCACCTTGCAGCAGAGTCTCATATCTTCCGGCAGTTTCAGTTTCTCCCCTGCCTTCTTCTGCATCAGATAAAACCGCCACGCCTCACTGTCCCACTTATCATCCACGCAGTGGCAGAACTCTTCTTTTGTCAGTCCCAGCATCTGCGCCGGGCGTTTTTCCTTCCAGTTGATTCCCTCCAGTTTAGGAATGCCACTGCACCAGCCCGTATAGGTTCTTCTCGATTCGCGCTCCATCAGCTCATGCAGCAGAGTTCCCGCACCCTGCATAACGAGGTTTTCTACGGCTTTTCTCTTTTGCCACAGGCGGAGATAAGTCACCGGCAGCGCATCGCCTTTTGTGATCTTCAGATACAGATCCAGCTTACTGTTTTCGCAGCTACTGCCGATCAGCATCCTCTTATCCCACGGAGCCATGCCACAGGTGCCTACCTTGCCGTATTCGTCCAAACAGCGGTCTTTCTGTTCCCATTCTTCGTGGAAGTGTATCTGTGAGAAATACTTGTCGTACCCTCGCAGAAATACGGTCTTTTTCTCTTCAAACACATACGCCTGATACGGCAGGAAGCGCAGCTGCTCCCGTAGCCGATCCGTCTCCCTGTCTCGGATGACCTCTTTTTTCATCAACCAGCCTATCAGACACAGCAGTTCTCCCACGCGCTCAACGGTCATGAACCAGTATTCATTCAGGTTCCAGTCTGCTTTTCTTCCATCCCGTAGAAAGCTCACGTCCACCTTTGCTCCACAGTGCGGGCAGGTGCTTTCCTTTCCGGAGATTACGGGCTCGTTGGTCTCTGGGTGCATCCAGCCAAAAGGTGCCGTAGTGTACGCGTTCATGCAGCACTCCACATCGACCTTCGTTGCCTGTATGATCCGACCACAGGCGCTGCAGGAGAGCTCCGCCACCTTATGCCTTTGTCCGGTCAATGGATCACGGCTATACCCCTGCTTATACAGCAGCAGGTGCTCTTTATCGCATTTGCACACTCTCCTTGCCCAAGCTTTCGCTTTGTCGCCCGGCTGCAAAGGCAGCAGCTTCTCATAGTTCCTCTGTGCCATCTCGCCACCCCCTTACAGGAAGTCCGCAAGATCAACTATGCCGGTTGTCGCCCTGACTGACTCCGCTACCTTAGGCGTCTCTACCTCCTCGGCAGTAGCACCGGGCAGACCATAGAACTTCCGCAGGATCTCGTCTGCCTTCTGTGGCGACACATAAGCGAAGTTTCCGGTCTTGTGACCATCCGCCCATTTCTTGATCTGCTTCTCTGCCTCAACAAGGCTCATTTCCTTGACCTGCAGATCCTGCGCGATCAGCTCCGCGCTCTTTGCCTCCCTGTGACAGATGTCCTTCAGCTGCTCGCCCACGACCCACGCAGCAGTGCCCTCCTTCAGCTTCGCCTGCTGCTCCTCGATCCTCTTGATCGCTTCCTCTTTCATTGGTTCGCACTCCTTTTTGATTGTTTATGTCTAAGCATCGTTCAGATGCGTAGCCGCAGAATGCGTTCATTGCCGCATAGTGGGTACCGCTATGCATTGCTTGCTGGGTATGTCCGATCAACTTCGGCTTTATGTGGTGGTTATCGTTTTGATAACCACCACTTCTTCTATTAGCCGGGTATGCCTGATCAACTTCGGTTCTGCTCCACACCAAGAGTCCCCCTTGATACAGAGCAGAGCCGAGGAGCTCCTGCTCCTATGGCTCAAATCATCTTCACCTGCAGCCCTCTTTTGGGCAGCAGACTTGCTCCTCCGCTTTTCAGCCATTCCTGCTTGCGGCGCTCTTCATCCTTCCGCGCTCTGAGGCACATCGGGCAAATAACCTCGCCCCCATAGAAGACCTTATTGCAGTCCATGCAAACTCCTTTGTGCGTCCCCATCTTCCTCTCGCACTCACACAGAGCAGCAACCTTTCCCCATTTCACGCCCCAAAAGTCAGCCGCCTTTACAGTCGCCTGTTCCCAGTTCTCGGCGATCACAGGCGCGATTGTGTGCTGCGGGTGTTTCACGAAAAAAATATACTCCTTACTTTTTCCTGCCATCTCCAAGCCCTCCTTTCTCTCTTGGTGTCCCTACAGCGAATACTGCAGGCATCGGCGCAGTTTATTTTCTGCGCGCGCAAGAGTTCGCTGTACAGTAGTCGGATGAACGCCCTGCTCCTTGGCAATCTGTCTCGCGCTCTTCCCCTCTTCGTAGCGAAGTCGCAGCACTTCTTTCTGTTTGGGGGTCAACTCCCTGACACACGCAAGGCGGAGATTTCTTCGCAGGCGCTCAGTGATTTCCTCGTCGCCCCCCTCTCTACTCATCATCAGTTCTTCCAGATCCTTCATGGATTCTTCACGTTTTCTACAGCGAGTATTTTTCATTCTTGTGATACCCTTTCTCGTAGTAGTGGCGGGTGTGCATCGTCAATTCGCGCATTTCCCGTAGCATTGGATCCAACTCCGACAATCGTTGCCTGATACGCCGGAGCTCTTCGCTGTCCTTCGTTTCCTTTTCCGCTCTGTGCAACTCCTGCACCCTTTTACGCAGCAGTTCCCAGCTCTCCTCATACACAAAGGACATTTCGTATAGTGTCATAGCCCCCCCGCATCGCTTTATGTCAGCGGATCGTGCCGCCTAATCTTCTTTCCGCATCTGATTGATCGCCCACAGTGCGCCGTGGTGCCAAATCAGGCTATGCTCTGTCTTCTTGCCGCTGGCACCTGCGTCAACATCTTTTACCAGCCCCTCCGCCAGTTCGCGCAGACGCAGCTCCCAGTCCTCGTCGGCATTCTTGCGACCGTTTACATAGCCAATCACAGCGCCAGAGAGAACCGCCATCGTAACGATGATGTACTCCATCAGTCCACCTCCATTGCCGCTGCCAGCTCGTCCCACGTCTGAGGGACAGGCGGCTTCTGCGAATCCAAATACCACTGGTACTCCTCGCTGATCTCCTGCTCCATATTGGTCAGTACTTCCACTCTCGCGCATACGATCGTGGTTGCAGCTACCAGCATCACCACCGCCACCAATCCGATAATCACTGCCCGCGCCCACGCTTTACGCACCTTGCGGCGCTGCATTCTCGTTTTGTTCATCTTGCTTCCCCCTATGTAGGTAAATCCGTTCTGCTCCCGCAGGACACTCAGGTGCACTGGATGCGGGATGGAATGTTGCCTTGCCCGCAAACAGATGGTTCATGTAGGTACATGTCAGCCACGTCGCCAGCTCTCGCTTGCGCTCGGGCGAGAGATCGTCCGTGTTGACCAGCTCATTGCCGACATGAACATAGGACACTACTTTGATT
>JAFVXA010000035.1 GCA_017501355.1 Oscillospiraceae bacterium | reverse complement strand
CGAGGCTGTTTCGAGGAAGCGGCACGATTGGCGACGCCGAAAGGCGGCGGGAATCGTTATGCCGCGACGGTGGGATGCCGCGGGCAGGGATTACTTATCCAGCAGGCAAGCCACGCCGGGGAAACAGCCGAAGCGCCGCCAGTGGCGGATGAAGCGAGGCTGTTTCGAGGAAGCGGCACGATTGGCGACGCCGAAAGGCGGCGGGAATCGTTATGCCGCGACGGTGGGATGCCGCGGGCAGGGATTACTTATCCAGCAGGCAAGCCACGCCGGGCAGCTCCTTACCCTCAAGGAACTCGAGGGATGCGCCGCCGCCGGTGGAAATGTGGGTGATGCGGTCTGCAAAGCCCAGCTGCTCTGCAGCAGCTGCGCTGTCGCCGCCGCCGATGATGGTCACAGCGCCGCTCTCAGCGAGAGCCTTTGCCATAGCCTTGGTGCCCTCAGCGAAGGCGGGGAACTCAAACACGCCCATGGGACCGTTCCAGACGATGGTGCCGGCACCGACGGTAGCGTTGCAGAATGCCTTGGTGGTCTCGGGACCGATGTCCAGACCCTGCAGCTCAGCGGGGATCGCCATGGAGGAGTGGACACTGGGCTCTGCGTCAGCAGCAAATTCAGCAGCGCAGACGGTGTCGGTGGGCAGCAGCAGGTTCACGCCCTTGCTCTTTGCCTTCTCGATCATTTCCAGTGCGTAATCCATCTTGTCAGCCTCCAGCAGAGAACCGCCGATCTCGCCGCCCTGTGCCTTCATGAAGGTGTATGCCATGCCGCCGCCGATGATGATGGTGTCAGCCTTGTCGAGGAGGTTGTTGATGACAGCGATCTTGTCGCTGACCTTGGCACCGCCGAGGACAGCCACGAAGGGGCGCTTGGGATCATCAAGAGCCTTGCCCATGATCTCCAGCTCCTTGGCGACCAGCAGACCGGAGACTGCGGGGAGGTGGTCAGCCACGCCTGCGGTGGAAGCGTGTGCACGGTGCACGGTGCCGAAGGCATCGGACACATACAGCTCAGCCATGGAAGCGAGCTCCTTGGCGAAAGCGGGATCGTTCTTCTCCTCCTCAGCGTGGAAGCGGAGATTCTCCAGCAGCAGCACTTCGCCGCCCTTAAGGGCAGCAGCCTTTGCCTTGGCATCCTCGCCGATGACATCCTTTGCGAAGATCACGTCCTGACCCAGCAGCTCGCCCAGACGCTTTGCCACGGGTGCGAGGGAGAGGTTCTCCTTCCACTGACCCTTGGGCTTGCCGAGGTGAGAGCAGGCGATGACAGCAGCGCCCTGCTCCAGCAGATAGCGGATGGTGGGCAGTGCTGCGACAATGCGCTTGTCGCTGGTGATCTCCAGAGTTTCCTTGTTCTGAGGCACATTGAAATCGCAGCGCAGAAGGATCTTCTTGCCCTTCACGTCCACGTCCATGATGGTCTTCTTGTTGTAGTTCATGGTGTACACTCCTTCAAATTATATAATGTATGCCGCACGTAAAGACGTGCGTACCTGCAAACGGGTTATTGTGCCATTTCCCCTTCGCCGCAGAGACCGGGGAAGCCCTGCTGCCGCAGTGCCTCATAGCAGAGCACGGCGACGGAATTGGCGAGATTGAGACTTCTTGCCTCGCTCTTCATGGGGAGACGGATGCAGCGGTCGGCGTGCTTTTGACGGAACCACTCCGGCAGACCTGCCGTCTCCTTGCCGAAGAACAGCCAGCAATCGCCGGTGAGATCCGCTTCGCAGTAAGCTCTGGGTGCCTTGGTGGTGGCGAGCCAGAAGTTGTCGATATCTGTGCGCCTTGCAAACAGATCCTCCATGGATTCATATACGGAAATGTCCACAAGATGCCAGTAATCAAGCCCTGCCCGCTTCACCGCCTTATCCGAAATGTCAAAGCCGAGGGGCTTGATCAGATGGAGGTGCGCGCCGGTACAGGCACAGGTGCGGGCGATGTTGCCCGTGTTCATGGGGATCTCGGGTTCCACAAGAACGATATGAATCATTGCCAAACACCGTCCTTTTTAGCCGGAACATTGCAAAAAACGGAACTCAAAGTGAAAGACAGTCGTTTTTGCGCCAGCGCTTATCATTGTAATGCAAAGCTGCAAGAAACACAATAGTGAATGTGCAAAAAACACAAGTGAAAAACCCGTGAAAAAAGCGAAAATCGTAGACTTATAGCACAAAATTGCAACAGAATATAAGATTGGGGCTTGACAAGGGAAAAGAAGCGCGGGCGGCGGAGGGGAGCTGCTGTCGGGAAAAAGACGAAAACAGAGGGCGATTGGGCTGGTTTTTTGAAAAAAACGATGAATAGCTTGAGAAATCGAAAAAATTTCCCCTATCGACTGGATTTTTCCTGTCACTCTGTTATAATGGAAAACGAATATGAGGTTTTGTGCCCATAGGGGTGCTGTAAGAAGGAGGAAGTCCTGTTATGGAACAGAAAGCCGCCATTTTTCTGATCGAGAAAGAGGCAGTGAGTCCTGCCGGTAGACCGCTGATGTTGGAAAAGGTCATGTTCTGCCCTGTTCTGGAATGGATGGGTGAGGTGCTGGCTGCTTCCGGGATCAAGCGGGTTTTTGTTGCCTGTGAGAAGGAGTGGGAGGAGGAGATCCGTGGGTGTCTGCCCCAGATGGATCTGACTGTTGCCACCGAGAATAAGGAAGCAGAGAAGGACAAGTTCCTCGAAGAGGTCGGCTCCTGCATGATGTTTGAGCGTCCTGCGCTGCCCTTCCATGGTCAGATCGGCGAATTCAGCACCTTCAAGGAGCTGATGGATGCGAGCCTTTACTGCCGCGACGATATTCTCAAGCATCATGTGATGAACGGCGTGGCGGTGATCGACCCCGGCAATACCTACGTCGATCCCCGTGCCTCCATTGACCCCTCTGCCACCATCCTCCCCGGCACCATCATCCGCGGCAGAAGCGTGATCGGTCCCGGCTGCGAGATCGGTCCCAACACCATGATCACCGACTGCGTGGTGGGCGAGGGTACCGTGGTCAACCAGTCTCAGCTCAATGGCAGTACCATCGGCAGCGGTGTCCGCATCGGACCCTTTGCCTATGTCCGCCCCGGCTGCAAGGTGGCAGACGGCGCGAAGATCGGCGATTTCGTGGAGCTGAAGAACTCCACCATCGGCGAAAAGACCTCTGTGGCACACCTGACCTATGTGGGCGACAGTGATGTGGGTGCAGGTGTCAACTTCGGCTGCGGCACGGTTACCACCAATTACGACGGCGACAAGAAGTACCGCTGCACCATCGGCGACCGCAGCTTCATCGGCTGCAACACCAATCTGATCGCGCCTGTGACCGTGGGTGAGGGCGCGTATATCGCCGCCGGCACCACCGTCACAAAGGAAGTCCCCGCAGACTCCCTTGCCATCGGTCGTGCAGATCAGGTGGTGAAGGAAGGCTGGGCTGCCAAGCGCCGTGCCATCAAGCACAGCAAGTATTGATCCTTCGGGATTTTTATTTGATATAACCGTACAAAAAGAAACATGATTAGAATGAGAAAGATGAGGGAAAAAACATGATTGCACACGGCAAGAATATCAAGGTTTTTACCGGTAATTCCAACCCTGCTCTGGCAGAGGCAATCTGCACCGCGATCGGCACCAAGCTGGGCGAGGCAGAGGTCAAGAGCTTCTCCGACGGCGAAGTGGCTGTCTCCCTGTATGAGACTGTCCGCGGCAGCGACGTGTTCCTGGTCCAGTCCACCTGCTCTCCCGTCAACGACAACCTGATGGAACTGCTGGTTATGATCGATGCCTGCAAGCGTGCAAGCGCAGGTCGTATCACCGCTGTCATCCCCTACTTCGGCTATGCCCGTCAGGACCGCAAGGCTAAGGCACGCGACCCCATCAGCGCAAAGCTGGTTGCCAACATGATCACCGCTGCCGGCGCTGACCGTGTGCTGACCATGGACCTGCATGCCGCTCAGATCCAGGGCTTCTTCGACATCCCTGTGGATCATCTGGTGGGCAACCCCATCTTTGTGGATTACTATGCAAAGAAGTTCGGTGAGAAGTGCGACGATATGGTCGTCGTCTCCCCCGACGTGGGCAGCGTGGCTCGCAGCCGTGCCTTCGCACAGAAGCTGCACATGCAGTTGGCGATCGTCGATAAGCGCCGCCAGAAGGCAAACCAGAGCGAGGTCATGAACGTCATCGGTGACGTGTCCGGCAAGGAGTGCATCATCTTCGACGATATGATCGACACCGCAGGCACTCTCTGCAACGCTGCAAAGGCTCTGATCGAGATCGGCGGCGCGACCAAGGTCTACGCCTGCGCATCCCACGCAGTGCTCTCCGGTCCCGCTGTGGAGCGTCTGAACAACAGCGTCATCACCGAGGTCGCTCTGCTGGATACCATTCCCGACACCAAGAGCGCAGAGTGCGACAAGCTGCACTATCTGACTGTTGCTCCCATGTTCGGCGAGGCAATTGAGCGCATCTATCAGGAGATCTCCATCTCCAAGCTGTTCCGCTAAGGAGCATCGACCAAAATATCTGAGAGGCGGGAGGATTTCTCCCGCCTCTTTTCCCCCGGAAAGGAAGAATCAACCATGCTGTTTGGAAAATTTGGCGGCGGCAGCGTCAGCTGGCTTTTGGTGTGCCTTGGCAATCCCGGGCGTGAATACGCGGAGACCCGGCACAATGTGGGTTTTCTGGCGGCGGATCTGCTGGCAGAGAAAAAGAATGAAAAGATCGACCGCCTGAAATTCAAGGCTCTCACGGGCACGGTGGAGCTGGGGGGCGAAAAGGTGCTGGTGATGAAGCCCCAGACCTATATGAACCTCAGCGGCGAAGCCGTGGGCGAGGCGGCGCGTTTTTATAAGCTGCCCCCCGAACGGGTGCTGGTGATCAGCGACGATGTGTCTCTGCCCCTCGGCAAGATGCGTATCCGCGCCAACGGCAGTGCAGGCGGTCACAACGGTCTGAAAAACATCATTCAGCATCTCGGCACCGATGCCTTCCCCCGCATCAAGGTGGGCGTGGGCGCTCCCGCCCATCCCGAGCATGAGATGGTGGACTGGGTCATCGGCAAATTCAGCAGGGATGAGCGCAAGGCGCTGGATGAGATGCTGAAAAAGACCGTGGATGCGGTGGAATGTGTGATCCGTGACGGTGTACAGAAGGCACAGAACCGCTTCAACTGATCCGGCGCATCTGCGCAATACCATTTGCATACGATAAGAAAGGCACACCCTCCCTTTCGTGAGGAGGCGTGTGCCCTCACTGCGTTGAAATTACCAAAATTTACCATAAACGACAAGAACGCAAGCCAAAGGAAGGAGAACGCCATGCTGATGCTGAGAAATGCCGTTTTGCGCCTGGAAGAGGTGCAGGAGCTGGCAAAAGCTGTAGAAAAAGGTCGCTGTCCCGCGGCGATGACGGGACTGAGCCCTGTGCACCGTGCCCATGTGGCGGCAGCGGTCAGCGGCGTGACGGAGCGCCCCCTCTGCGTCATCGTCAGCGACGAGCAGGAGGCGCGGCGCATGGCGGAGGATCTGCGCACCTTTTTTGCGGAAGAGCCGCTGGTGCTGGCGGGGCGCGAGATGCGCTTTCGCAGCGGCGCGGCATCGCGAAGCTTTGAGCAGCAGCGCATGGCGGCGCTGTACCGCCTTGCCGGGGGCGAAGCGGTCCACGTGGTTGCCACGGTGGAGAGCCTGCTGGGGCGCACCATCCCGAAGGATGTGCTGCTGGAAACGGCGGTGGAGCTGAAGGTCGGCGGACGCTACGATTTGAAAGAATTGGCGCAGCGTCTGGTGAAGTCGGGCTATGTCCGCACGGCGCAGGTGGAGGGCGCAGGACAGTTTGCCCTCCGCGGCGGTATTCTGGATGTGTTTTCCCCGCTGATGGAGCAGCCCGTCCGCTGCGAGTTCTTCGACGACGAAGTGGACTCTATGGGTATCTTCGACGTGGGCACCCAGCGCCGCGTGAAGAACGTGGAGCACGCCCTTATCCTTGCGGCAGAAGAGGTGCTGGTGGAGTTCGCAAAGGGCGGACGCATGGGGCTTGCGGAAAAGCTCGAAAGGCTTGCCGCGAAGTATGAGAAGAAGGGCGAAAAAATCGCCCAGACCCTGCGCAGCGACGCGGAGCTGCTCCAAAACGGCGCGACTCTCCCTGCCCCCGACCGCTACGCTGCTGCGGTCTACGAGGAGTTTGCCACGGGCTTTGACTATCTCGCGGAGGAATCCCTTCTGGTACTCAGTGATACGCCCCGCGTGCTGGAACGGCTGCGCGGTGCGCTGATGGAGTGGAAAAACGACTGGGAAACGCTGATGGAGGAGGGGCTCCTTGCGGGAGAGTTTTCCCATCTGATGCTGGAAAATGGCGAATTTATCGCGCATTTGGAGCAATATCCTGCGCTTTATTTGGATGCGCTGCCCACATCTCGCTATCCTGCGCCCCCGAGAGCACTGCTTTCCCTCATGGCAAAGCAGCTTGCCTCCTACGGCGGCAGTCTCGACACGGCGGCAGCGGATCTGGAGCAGTATCTTAAGAGCCGCACGGCGGTGCAGGTGCTCTGCACGGGCGAAAGCCGTGCGAAGAATCTGCAGACCCTGCTCAGGGAAAAGGGCATCACGGCGGCGCTGGATTTCTCCTGCGAGCGCCTGCCGAAAGCGGGGGAAGTCCGTATCGGCGTGGGTGCGCTGAGTGCGGGTATGGAGTATCCGGCTCTGCAGCTGGCGGTGCTGACGGAGGGTCAGCTCCTTGCCCACGGCGGCAGGAAAAAGCAGGCGGCGAAAAGCGACAGCCGCAGACGGATCCAGTCCTTTACGGACCTTTCCCCCGGTGATCTGGTGGTCCACGCCTACCACGGTGTGGGTCGCTTTGTGGGCATCCAGCGTATGCCCGTGGACGGGGCAGAGAAGGACTATATCAAGATCGCCTATGCAGGCAGCGATTGTCTCTATGTCCCCGCCACCAGCCTTGACCTTGTGAGTAAGTTTATCGGCGGCGGTGAGGAGCAGGAAAAGGCGAAGATCAATAAGCTCGGCGGCACGGACTGGCAGAAGGCGAAAAGCAAGGCGAAGGCTTCGGCGAAGGATCTTGCGAAGGGGCTGGTGCAGCTCTATGCGGAGCGGCAGCGCCGTCCGGGCTATGCGTTCTCCCCCGATTCGCCGTGGCAGCTGGAATTTGAAGAAGCGTTTGAATATGAAGAGACCGACGATCAGCTCCGCTGCATCGAGGAGATTAAGAAGGATATGGAGCGCCCTGTGCCCATGGATCGCCTGCTCTGCGGCGACGTGGGCTACGGCAAGACGGAGGTTGCCCTGCGCGCTGTGATGAAGTGCATCATGGACGGCAAGCAGGCGGCGATCCTTGTGCCCACCACTGTCCTAGCCCAGCAGCATTTCCAGACGGCGATCCACCGCTTCCGCGGCTATCCCGTGAAGATCGCGGTGCTCTCCCGCTTCCAGAATGCCAAGCAGTCTGCCCAGATCCTGCAGGAGCTGAAAACGGGGCGGATCGACCTGCTCATCGGCACCCACCGTCTGCTGCAGAAGAGCATTGAGTTCAAGGATCTGGGACTGCTGATCATCGACGAGGAGCAGCGCTTCGGCGTGACCCACAAGGAAAAGCTGAAGGAGATGTCCAAGCAGGTGGACGTGCTGACCCTCTCTGCGACCCCCATCCCGCGAACGCTGAACATGGCGCTGACGGGTATCCGCGATATGAGCACGCTGGAGGAGCCCCCGCGGGAGCGCCAACCGGTGCAGACCTATGTACTGGAGCATGAGTGGCCTGTGCTGATCGATGCCATGCGGCGGGAAATCGCAAGAGGCGGACAGGTCTTTTATCTCCATAACCGCACCGACAGCATTGATGCCACCGCTGCCCGCATCCGCAATATGCTCGGCGAAGAGGTGCGGGTGATGACCGCCCACGGCAAGCTCAGTCAGCAGCAGCTTTCCTCTGTAATGGAGAAAATGGTGGAGGGCGAGGCGGATGTGCTGGTCTGTACCACCATCATTGAGACGGGCATCGACATCCCCAATGTCAACACCCTCATCATCGAGGATGCGGATCGGCTGGGTCTTGCCCAGCTCCATCAGATCCGCGGGCGCATCGGGCGCAGCGCCCGCCGCGCTTACGCCTATCTGACCTATCGTCCTGCGAAGATCCTCACGGAGATCGCGTCCAAGCGCCTTGGTGCCATCCGCGAGTTCGTGGAGTTCGGCAGCGGCTTCAAGATCGCCATGCGCGATCTGGAGATCCGCGGCGCGGGCAACCTGCTGGGTCCCGAGCAGAGCGGCTACATGATGAGCGTGGGCTATGATATGTATCTGCAGCTGCTGGAGGAAGCGGTGCTGGAGGAAAAGGGCGAAGCGCCGAAGAAAAAACCGGAGTGCAGCGCCGACCTTACCATCAGTGCAAACATTCCCGAACGCTATGTTCCCTCCCCCGAGCAGCGCATGGATCTCTACCGCCGCATTGCTGCCATCCGCAGCACCGCGGACGCGGACGATGTGCTGGATGAGCTCACCGACCGCTACGGCGAGCCGCCGAGAAGCGTGCTGGCGCTGCTGGATGTGGCGCTGCTGCGTGCGGCTGCGGTGGAAGCCGGGGTGGAGGACATCACCCAGAAGGGGGCAAAGGTGCTGCTGCGCCTTGCGGAGATCGATGTGGCAGGACTTGGCAGAGTGTGCAGTCTTACCAAATACCGTGGGCGCCTGCTGCTGATGGCAGGAGAGCAGCCTGCCTTGTCGCTGACCCTGCGCAAGGGCGAGGATGTGCTGGAAAGCGCGCTGGAGCTGGTGGAGGATCTGAAGCTGGCAAAAAGCGACGGCGAAAGCTAAGAAACGATTGCTTTTTTTCGGAGAGCACGATACAATAGCCCCCGTGGCGAAACGCCGCGTTGTCACGCCGAAGGAGTTCGGCAGGAAGGAGAACCAATGAATATGATGAAACGATTTGCCGCACTGGCACTGGCGCTGGTGCTGATGATGAGCCTTGCCGCCTGCGGCGGCGCTATGAGCGAGGGCAGCCGCACCGACGGCATCTTCTACGAGGCAACGGGGGTGAGCCCCGATGCGGTGCTGATGCGGGTGGATGGCGCAGATGTGTCCGCAGAGAGCTATTTCTATCAGCTGTACAACATGGTGAGCAATCTTGTGATGTACTGCGGCGTGGATGGCTTTGACATGGACAGCGGCGACGGTCGTACCTTTGCGGATCTCAGCAGAGAATATACCCTGCAGTCCGTCAAGGAGATCGCACTGGTGGAGCCCCTTGCGAAGAAGAATAAGCTGACCCTCAGCGAGGAGGAGCTTGCGAAGATCGGGGAAGAGATCGCCAGCTATGAGGAGCAGTACGGTGAGTTCGGTTTTCAGTACATGGGCGTGACCCGCGAAACCATGGAATATATGTACAAGGCATTCGGCTACTATGATCTGCTGGAGCAGTCCGCGTATGTGGAAGGCGGTGCACTGGCACCCACGGATGAAGAACTCTTTGCCTATGCGGAGGAAAGCGGTCTGATGAAGGCGGACCACATTCTGCTGGCAAATACCGACCCCGTAACGGGCGCAGCCCTCAGCGCGGAGGAAGTGGAGGCAAAGCTGACACAGGCCCATGAGCTTGTGGAGCAGCTGAATGCAGCAGAGGACGTGGAAGCCCTCTTTGCGGAGCTCGGGGATGAATACAGCGAAGATCCCGGTCGCGCGGCATATCCCGATGGCTATGTCTTTGGCGCGGGAGAGATGGTGCCGGAGTTTGAAAATGCCGCAAAGCTTCTCACCCCCGGCAGCATCAGCGGCGTGGTGGAAAGCCCCTACGGCTACCACATTTTGCTGCGCAAGGATCTGACCGCTGAGGAGATCCTCGCCAAGGGCGGCTACTTTGCAGCTGTGCTGAAGAAGCACGCCGATGCGGTTGAGGTGGAGTACAGTCCCCTGTATGAAGGAAAGGTGGCAGCGCTGGATCTCGGCGCGTTCTTCACCGCTGTGACCGATGCCCGCGACACGCTGTACACAGACTATCTGGCGCAGCAGGAAGCAGGCAATGAAGCAGAAGGCGGCGAAAGCGGCGAGACCGAAAACACCGACGAAGCGGTTGGCTAAACAGTAAAAAAAGGAAGCGGAGGCGCAGCGCGCCTCCGCTTCCTTCATTTGTGCTTTGTAAAAAACGGTTGTATGGGATATGCTTGGATGGCAGGATCAGAACTCTGCCGTGCCGTTTTTGATGGCAAGGATCTTGTCTCTCAGCTCCATTTCCGTTGCAGTGCGCCAGAAGGTGACGAGAAGCAGGGGGTAGGTCAGCGCGGTGCTGATGAGCGCATCTGCAAGGGGGGGCAGGGTCGCGGGAGAGAGGGTCGCCCAGAGAGAGAAGGGGACAACGGCAAGAAAGCTCCAGCCGAAAAAGCTCATGTCCAGCAGGAAGATCTGCATTTTGAAGCCGCTGCTCTCCCATGCGCTGCGGCGAAGGATCTCGATCACGCCGAGGGATGGATCGTCGGAGAGGACATAGAGCCAGAAGCGGTAGCGATAGGACAGGATCAGACCCGGCAGCAGGAAGAACGACAGACCCAGAGAGATCAGCAGCGCCTGCAGGAACATGACGCTGAGAATTTTGAACACATAGGAAAAGCCCCAGAACAGGTCGCTGTATTCTGCCCGCTCGCCCTGTCTTACACGGGCGCAGTATTCCACTCGTCCCAGCTCCAGCAGCATGGAGATGAGACCGGTGAGGATGTAGACAAAAATGCCGGAGACACCGGAGGAAAAGAGATCCTCATAGGTCACGCCCGAGCAGAGAGAATCCGCGGCGCTGAGCACCAGATTGATCAGCAGCAGAAGCCCTGCGAACAGCGGCAGGGGAACTTCGGCGCGGCGGAGGATGGCAAGGGCGGAACGGCGGAGGGAGTAGTGAGAAAACACGATTGGACAAGCCTCCTCAAAAAGTCGGATTTACCGATATAATATAACAGTTTTTGCGGCTTTGCACAAGATATTCCGAAGTGCGGTAGAAAATTAACAGACTTTGGCGAAAAATGTTGCAATTTCGTTCAAAACAGAGGGGCGAAAACTATAGAACTTCACAAAAAGAGTAAAATTTCCGAAAAAAATCCCCAACAGCGGTGGACTTTGCGGCGTTGTGGGTGTATGATTACTAAGTTAAATAATGGCGGGATTGCGTCCCGCTATGATTGAGTATATGAGAGGTGAAGACAATGGCACACGCATTCTTTGGTGGCGTTCATCCCAATGACATGAAAGCCGCCACAAAGGACAAGGCCATCGAGCAGCTGGCAGCACCGGCGCAGGTGGTCATTCCCATGTCCATGCACATTGGCGCGCCCAGCAAGCCCATCGTCGCGGTGGGTGACAAGGTCAAGGTTGGTCAGATGATCGGCGAACCCGGCGGCTTTGTCTCGGTGCCCGTGCACGCATCCGTCTCCGGTACCGTTGTGGCTGTGGAGCCCCGTCCCTTCAGCATGGGCGGCTACATGACCGCAGTGGTGATCGAGAACGACTTCCAGAACACCCTGAGCGAAGATGTCAAGCCCGCAGCAGACCCCGAGGGTCTGACTCCCGAGCAGCTCTGCGAGATCGTGAAGAACGCAGGCATCGTCGGTATGGGCGGCGCAACCTTCCCCACCCACGTGAAGATCAGCAGCGGCTTCGGCAAGATCGACACTGTCATCATCAACGCGGCTGAGTGCGAGCCTTACATTACCGGCGACCATCGCACCATGCTGGAGCGTCCTGAGGAAGTGGTCGGCGGCGCTAAGCTGCTTGCCAAGATGTTCGGTCTGGACAAGGTCCATCTCGGCATCGAGGACAACAAGATGAACGCTGTGGAAGTGCTGAAGAAGGTCATCGAGGAGACCAAGGCTCCCGTTGTCCTCGATGTGTTCCACACCCGTTACCCCCAGGGCGCTGAAAAGCAGCTCTGCCAGGCTGTGACCGGTCGTCAGGTGCCCCCCGGCGCTCTGCCCTCCGCAATCGGCTGCGCAGTGTTCAACCTGAACACCGTCTGCGCCATCTACCGCGCTGTTTACCAGGGTATGCCCGTGGTCAACAAGGTGGTCACCGTTTCCGGCAGCGGTGTGATCGAGCCCAAGAACATCGAGTGCCCCATCGGTACTCCCATCTCCAAGCTCTTCGACGCCTGCGGCGGTCTGAAGGAGGAGACTTACAAGCTGATCATGGGCGGTCCCATGATGGGTCTTGCACAGTACAGCACGGAGGTTTCCGTTGGTAAGGGTACCGGCGCTATGCTGGCATTCGCAGAGGACGAGGAGCGCACCAGCGAGACCTCTTCCTGCATCCGCTGCGGCAAGTGCGTCGGCGTTTGCCCCATGCATCTGGAGCCCCTGTATATGTTCAAGTATGGTGAGAAGAACCTGCTGGATGCCGCTGAGGCAGCCAACGTCCTCGACTGCATCGAGTGCGGTGCCTGCACCTACAACTGCCCCGCTCGTCTGCATCTGGTTCACATGTTCCGCACCACCAAGCAGAAGATCAACGACGCAAAGCGTGCTGCCAAGGCAAAGGCTGATGCCGAAGCTGCTGCTGCCGCTGCAAAGAAGGAGGCGTAAGCAATGACTGATTACAAGAATTTGAAGCTGATCGCCACTTCTTCTCCCCACATCCGTGAGAAGACCAACACCACCACCATCATGCGCGATGTGTGCATCGCTCTGCTGCCCGCACTGGCGATCGCTGTGTGGAACTGGGGCGTGCGTCCTCTGATCCTGACGGTGGTTTCCGTGGTTGCCTGCGTGGGCTTTGAGTGGCTGTATCGCAAGGCGATGAAAAAGACCAACACCGTGGGCGATATGTCCGCTGTGGTCACCGGTATCCTGCTGGCATTTGTCTGCCCCGTGTACCTGCCCTACTGGATGATCGTGGTGGGCGCATTCTTCGCCATCGTCGTGGCTAAGCAGCTGTACGGCGGCATCGGCAAGAACTTCGTCAACCCCGCACTCATCGGTCGTGCAGCGCTGCTGGGCTGCTACGCTTCCGCTATGACCACCTGGGCTGCTCCCATGGTCAAGGCTCCCCTCGGTTCCACTGTGGATGCTGCTACCGCAGCTACCCCCATGGCTATCATGAAGAGCGGCGATTTCGCAGCTCTGACCTCCACTTATTCTCTCGCTGATATGTTCATCGGCCGCATCGGCGGTTCCATCGGTGAAGTGTCTGCGGTGATGCTGCTGCTCGGCGGTGCTTATCTGGTTGCCCGCAAGGTCATCAACTGGCACACCCCCGCAGCGTACATCCTGACTGTGGCTGTTGTCACTTTCATCTTCCCCAAGGGCAATGATCCCCTGCAGTGGATGCTCTACAATGTGCTCGGCGGCGGTCTGATGCTCGGTGCCATCTTCATGGCTACCGACTACGCTACCTCCCCCGTCACCAAGAAGGGTCAGCTGATCTTCGGTCTCGGCTGCGGTCTGCTGACTGTGATGATCCGCTACTTCGGTTCCTATCCCGAGGGCGTGTGCTATTCCATCCTCGTGATGAACTGCACCACCTGGCTCATCGATAAGTACGTCAAGCCCCAGCGCTTTGGCGTGAGCAAGAAGGAGGCTGCGAAGTAATGAAGATCGATCCTAAGTTTATTGCAAAGCTCGCCGGCACTTTGCTGGCGATCTCCCTGGCTGTCGCGGCTGTGCTGGGTCTCGTCAACGGCGTGACCGCAGACAAGATCGAGGCCATCAACGCAGAGAACACTGCCATCGCTATGAACGCAGTCGTTACCGTTGAGAATGCTGAGTTCAATCCCCTCGAAGCAAGCGAGGCCGTTGCTGCCGCTGCTGCTCCCTACGGCAAGCTGGACTCCATCTATGAAGTCAAGGATGGCGGCAATGTGGTGGGCTACACCGTGAAGGTCATCGCAAGCGGCTCTCAGGGCAGCATCGAGATGATCGTCGGCGTTGACTCCGCTCTTGCTGTCACCGGCGTTTCCGTCGTTGACCACTCTGAGACCTCCGGTATCGGTACCAAGGTCACCGACAACGTGGACGGCGTGCTGGATCAGTTCAAGGGCATGTCCGGCGCAGGCACTCTCGCTGTCGGCACCAACGTGGATGCCATCTCCGGCGCTACCGTTTCTTCCAAGGGCGTGACCTCCGGCGTGAACGCCGCTCTCGCTGCTGTGGAAGCATTGGGCTAAGAAAGGGGGACTTGAGATATGAATTTTAAGAAACAGCTGAAGGAAGGTCTCATTACCCAGAACCCCGTGCTGGTGCAGCTGCTGGGTATGTGCTCCGTTCTCGCAATCAGCACTTCCGTCTCCAACGGTTTGGGTATGGGCATCAGCGTGCTGATCATTCTGACCTGCTCCAACGTGGCAATTTCCGCGCTGAAGAAGTTCATTCCCAGCGAAGTGCGTATCGCTTGCTACATCGTCGTCATCGCAGGCTTCGTGACCTGCGTCGACCTGCTGCTGCAGGCATTCCTGCCCTCTATCGCAAAGTCTTTGGGTGTGTTTATCCCCCTGATCGTCGTTAACTGCATCATCCTCGGTCGTGCTGAGGGCTTCAGCTCCAAGAACAGCGTGGCTGCTTCCGCAGTGGACGGCATCTGCCAGGGCATCGGCTACACCCTCGTGCTGCTGGTGCTGTGCACCTTCCGTGAGCTGCTGGGTTCCGGCACTCTACTGGGTATCCAGGTGATGCCCGCATCCTACACTCCTGCTCTGATGGTGGTTCTGCCCGTGGGCGGCTTCCTGTCCCTGGGTCTGCTGATCGCTGTGATGCAGTACTTCCTTAACAAGAGCAAGGAAAAGAATTCCAAGAAGGAGGCTGAACAGGCATGAGTTTGACGAATCTGCTCGCCATTTCCCTTGGCGCTATTCTGACCAACAACTTTATTTTCTCTCAGTTCCTGGGTATCTGCCCCTTCCTGGGCGTGTCCAAGAAGACTGACACCGCAATCGGTATGGGTCTGGCCGTGACCTTCGTTATGGGTCTGGCTTCCGCATTCACCTTCTTTGTCAACAAGCTGTTGGTGGCTCTGGGTCTGGAGTATATGCAGACTGTGGCATTCATCCTTGTTATTGCATCTCTGGTGCAGTTCGTCGAGATGTTCATGAAGAAGGCTATGCCCACCCTGTACACCGCTCTTGGTGTGTATCTGCCCCTGATCACCACCAACTGCGCAGTGCTGGGTGTCGCCCTGCTGAACGTGCAGAGCAACTACAACTTCATCGAGTCCGTGGTCTACGGTATCACCGGCGGTCTGGGCTTCCTGCTGGCAATCTTCCTGTTTGCCGCTGTGCGTGAGAGCCTGGAGTTCGCTGAGACTCCCAAGTGCTTTGAGGGTTTCCCCATCGCACTGATCACCGCAGGTCTGCTGGCGCTGGGCTTCATGGGCTTCAGCGGCATGGTCGTGTGGCAGTAAGGAGGACTGAACAATGGATATGATGAATATTATTTACGCAGTGCTGGTCCTCGGCGGCCTCGCTGCACTGTTCGGCATCGTTCTGGCTGTGGCAGCGAAGGTGTTCGAGGTTGAGGTTGACGAGCGTTACCCCCAGATCATGGAGTGCCTCGCCGGCGCTAACTGCGGCGGCTGCGGCTACCCCGGCTGCGGCGGCTGCGCTGACGCAATCATTGCCGGCAAGGCTCCTGTCACCGCTTGCGCTCCCGCAGGCGCTGAGGGCGCTGCAAAGATCGCTGCCATCATGGGCATGGAAGCTCCCAGCGGCGAGCGCATGGTCGCTCATGTCATCTGCAACGGCGGCGAAGCTTCTGTGAAGAAGTATGAGTACCGCGGCGTGGAAGACTGCCTGGGCGCTCTGAAGGTTGGCGCAGGTCCTCTGGAATGCGCTTACGGCTGCCTCGGTATGGGCAGCTGCGTGAAGGCTTGCCAGTTCGATGCTATCCACATCAACGAAAAGGGTGTGGCTGAAGTCGATCCCGAGAAGTGCACCAACTGCGGCGCTTGCCGTAACGCGTGCCCCCGCAAGATCATCACTGAGGTTCCCGCTTCCCGCAAGGTTCACGTCCAGTGCGCCAATAAGGATAAGGGTCCTGTCGCGATGAAGGTCTGCAAGAACTCCTGCATCGGCTGCGGCATGTGCGAGAGAAACTGCAAGTTCGACGCAATCCATGTGGTGGACGGCGTTGCCAAGATCGACTACGACAAGTGCAAGGGCTGCAAGATCTGCTCCAAGGTCTGCCCCCGCGATGCCATTGATCCCATCTCTACTCCTGAGGAGAAGGAGAAGTTCAAGGCAGTGCTGAAGGCACAGGCTGAAAAGGCTAAGGCTGCTGCAGAAGCTGCCAAGGCTGCTGAGGCTGCAAAGGCTGAATAATTCATAAAAGAGGGTCGCAAAGCGACCCTCTTTTATTACGTTTTCACACAGCGTTTTCAGAAAACGGATGGAAAAAGCAGGGATTTTCCGTTGCAATTTGCGGAAGAATACATATAATAGAGGTGGGGATGTGTCCGACTTTACGGACTGCCCCGCTAAAAAATGAAATGGCAGAGTAGAAAAGCGCGTGTTGGCGTGAGCCTTAGTGTCGGTGAAACGGGGAGTTGTTCACCGAACGAAAAACCGAAGGGTTTGCAGTGCGTTTTTCGCATCCCGCTGTCGCATACCGTGGAACGAACTTCCCTCTGTGCGGCTTTACAGGAACCGCCATGCTTCGCGCATGGTCGGTTACGCTGCCAAAAACAGAGTGGAGGTTATTTTTATGTCTGAATTTACGAAAAAACGACGCATTGCCGCCCTGATCGGTCTGGTGATCCTTGCCGCAGCGAATTTTCTGCTGTGGGGCAAGGTGGAACAGGGGCATCTCATCATCGTGGACGCGGTGGTGGTGTCGCTGCTGGTGCTGCTGTTCTTTGCGAAGGGCTACAGCGGCGGCGTGAAAACGCTGGTGGTGCTGGCATTCCTCACGGCGCTGAGCGTGGTGCTGAGCAGACTTCTTTCTCTCAACACCCATAATGTGCGCGTGGGGCTCGGCAATGTGCCCATTCTTCTTGCAGGTCTGCTGTACGGTCCCTTTGCGGGGGCGCTGGTGGGCTTCGGTGCGGATCTCGCGGGTGCGCTGCTGCTGTCCTCCTTCGGCTATATGCCCCTCATGGGCATTTCGCCTCTGCTGCTGGGTGCGATCCCGGGTCTGCTCAAGCCCATTCTGCTGCGAAAGTCCGTCTCGCCGCTGCGCCTTGGCGCGGTGATCTTCTGCGCCCAGATCATCACCTCCATCGGTTGGACATCCTATTGTATTTATCTGCTCTACGGTACGCCCCTGCGTGAACTGCTGCTGATCCGTATCCCCCTGTATGTGGCGATGGCGCTCATGGAGACGGCTGTGATCTGGCTGATGATCCGCGGCGGTGTGTTCCGCGCGCAGGGTCTCATTCCCGTGAAGGGAAAGGAGAAGCAGGCATGACTTACAACGAAGCACTGGACTATATCCATAGCGTGGGCTGGCTCGGCAGCCGTCCGGGACTGTCCCGCACGGTGGAGCTGCTGCGGCGGTTGGGCAATCCCGAGCAGGAACTGAAATTTGTCCACGTGGCAGGCACCAACGGCAAGGGTTCCACCTGCGCCTGCATCGCATCCGTGCTGAAAGAGGCGGGTTATAAGGTGGGCTTCAATCTCTCTCCCTATATTCTCCGCTTCAACGAGCGCATCCAGATCTGCGGCGAGCAGATCTCGGACGAGGATCTGGCGGCACTGGTGGAGGAGGTCCGCGTCCACGCGGAAGCCATGGAGGATCATCCCACGGAATTTGAACTGATCACCGCGCTGGCGCTGCTGTACTTCAAGCGGCAGAACTGCGACATCGTGGTGCTGGAGGTGGGTCTCGGCGGCGAGCTGGATTCCACCAACGTGATCCCCTGTCCCGAGGTGGCGGTGCTGACCGCCATGGGCATGGATCACACGCAGGTGCTGGGTGACACCATGGCGCAGGTCGCCCGCGCCAAGGCGGGCATTATCAAGGACGGCGGGATGGTTGTGAGCTACGGCGGCAACGCCGAGGCAGACGAGGTGTTCCGTGCCGTATGCAAGGATAGGGATGCTCGTTTTATTGAGGCGGATCACAGCCGCGTGACGGCGCGCTCCTTTGACCTTGGAGACAATGTGTTCTCCTGCGCGCCCTATGGCGAGCTGCATCTGCCCCTCATCGGACGCTATCAGCTGAAAAACGCCTGCGTTGCCATCACCGCGCTGGAAGCCCTGCGGGAAAAGGGGTGGAAGATCAGCGACGAGGACATTCGCCGGGGTCTCGCGGCTGTCCGCTGGCCGGGACGCTTTGAGCTTCTCAGCCAGGAGCCGATTTTCCTGCTGGACGGTGCCCACAACCCCCACGGTATGGCGGCAACGGTGGAGAGCCTGCGCGCCTATTTCCCGGAGGGGAACATCCATTTCCTGTTGGGAGTGATGGCGGACAAGGATGTTGCCGCCATGACGGAGCTGCTTGCCCCCCTTGCGGCGGATTTTACCGCCGTGCGCCCCGACAATGACCGCGCCATGAGCGCGGAAGCCCTCGGTGCAGCGCTCGCGGCACTGGAGCGCCCCGTGACAGTAGCGGAAAGTGTTGCGGAAGGTGTCCGCATCGTGCGGGAAAAGACAGGGGAGAGGGGTGTTGCCTGCGCCCTCGGCTCGCTCTACTTTTCGGGGGATGTGCGACAGGCGGTTCTTGCCGAAAAGTCTTGATTTTGGGGCGTTTGGACCGAAAAAACTTTGTGAATGCAATGTTCACAAAATATTCAATTTCCATCGCTTGACATTCATAGTGGCACATGGTAAACTCCGTTTAGCACTCGAGAGAAATGAGTGCTAAACGGAGTTTTTTGACGGGCAGGTGACTATGGAACTTTCGAGCCGCAAAAAGCAAATACTGAAGGTCGTGGTGGAGGATTACATCGAAACCGCAGAACCTGTGGGCTCCAAGGTCATCGCCGCACAGATGGAGGGAAAGATCTCCTCTGCCACCATCCGCAACGAACTGGCGGATCTGGTGGAGATGGGCTATCTGGAACAGCCCCACACCTCTGCGGGGCGCATTCCATCCCCCAAGGGCTATCGCCTGTACGTCAACGAGCTGATGGAGAAGCACGCCCTCTCCGTTGCGGAAACGGAGAAGATCAACGAAGCGCTCCACATCAAGATGGCAGAGCTGGACGATGTGATCTCCCAAGCGGGGCAGATGATGTCCCTGCTGGTGCAGTACCCCACCTATATGATGGCAGGGGGCAAGGGCGCGGAGACGCTGCAGCGGGCAGAGCTGCTGTTCGTGGACGAAAACAGCATCATTGTGGTGCTGATGGTCAGCGGCAGCCGCGTCAAGAGTAAGCTTCTCAAAAGCGACCTGCCGATCACAGCAGAGCAGCTGCCCGCGCTGAGCGAACTGCTCAACCGCCACTTCACCGGCATCGGTGCGGCGGAGCTGGGACACCGGCTGATGGATCTTTCCGGCAGTGTGCCGCCGGAGCTGTTCCTGCTGCTGAGCGCCGTGGTGAGCTATGCCACGGAGATTCTGGAAGAGGCGGGCAAGCAGGAGATCATCACCGCAGGGACCAATCGCCTGCTGAAGCTGCCCGAGTATCGGGATGTGGACAAGGCGCATGAGCTGATGAGCTTTCTCGACAGCAAGAAAAACCTGCCGATTCCTGCTGCCGGCGCACCGGTGGAAATTCTGATCGGTCCGGAAAATGTGGATCAGGCACTGAAGGACAGCAGTGTTGTGGTAGCAAGCTACGACATTGGTGATAATATGAAGGGTCTCATCGGTGTGGTGGGTCCCACGCGGATGGATTACGCGTCCGTTGCTGCCCGGCTGAGTTATTTCGCCGAGGGCCTCACAAAAATGTTCGGCAAGAATGAGCTGCCGGCGAAGAAGGAGACAAAAGATGAGTAAGGAAACCAGCCGTCCCGAGGAGGAACATGTGACTCCCGTGGAGGAGACCGCTGCGGCAGAAACCGCAGAGAATCAGCAGGAAGAGACCTACACGCTCACGAGAGAACAGATGGAGCAGATGGAAGGGCTTGCAAAGGAGCTGGAGGGTCAGAAGGAGCAGATGCTCCGCCTTGCAGCAGAGTATGACAACTACCGCAAGCGCACCGCCAAGGAAAAGGAGGGCATTTACAACAATGCCAAGGCGGACACCGTCACCGCCATGCTCCCTGTGTACGACAATCTGGAGCGGGCGATCGGCTCACTCACCGCAGACGATCCTCACCGTCAGGGTATGGAGATGATCCTCAAGCAGTATAAGGAAAGCCTTGCAAAGCTCGGCGTGAGCGAGATGGAATGTCTCGGCGCTGCCTTTGATCCCGAAAAGATGAATGCAGTGATGCACGTGGAGGACGAAACGAGCGGTGAAAACACCGTGGTAGAAGTGTTCCAGAAGGGCTTCATGCTGGGCGAAAAGGTGCTTCGTTTTGCCATGGTGAAAGTGGCAAACTGAGCCAAATCAATTTGTTTACAAAAAATATTTTCGATATATCAGGAGGACAAAACTATGTCTAAAGTCATCGGTATCGACCTCGGTACAACCAATTCCTGCGTGGCAGTGATGGAAGGCGGCGAAGCCGTCGTCATCGCCAATGCAGAAGGCAACCGCACCACCCCCTCTGTCGTCGCCTTCTCCAAGACCGGCGAGCGCATGGTGGGTCAGGTGGCAAAGCGCCAGGCAATCACCAACCCCGACCGCACCATCATGTCCATCAAGCGTGAGATGGGCAGCGATCACAAGGTCAGCATCGACGAGAAGAAGTACAGCCCCCAGGAGATCAGCGCCATGATCCTGCAGAAGCTGAAGGCAGACGCTGAGGCATATCTCGGTCAGACCGTTACCGAGGCTGTCATCACCGTTCCCGCATACTTCACCGACTCCCAGCGTCAGGCGACCAAGGATGCCGGCAAGATCGCAGGTCTTGAAGTCAAGCGCATCATCAACGAGCCCACCGCTGCTGCTCTCGCTTACGGCGTTGACAAGGAGCAGGCACAGAAGATCATGGTCTATGACCTCGGCGGCGGCACCTTCGACGTG
>JAFVXA010000034.1 GCA_017501355.1 Oscillospiraceae bacterium | reverse complement strand
GGCGGCGGTCACGATGAGCGCGAGCAGACGCTGAACCAGCTTCTGGTCGAGATGGACGGCTTTGGCAGCAATCAGGGCGTGGTGGTGCTGGCTGCCACCAACCGCGCGGATATTCTTGACCCCGCCCTGCTCCGTCCCGGTCGCTTCGACCGTCAGGTGTATGTGGGTCTGCCCGACATTCAGGGGCGCGAGGAGATTTTGCAGGTGCACACCAAAAAGAAGCCCCTTGCGGAGGATGTGGATCTGCGTACCATCGCCCGCGGCACCGCGGGCTTCACGGGTGCGGATCTGGAAAACCTCTCCAATGAAGCGGCACTGCTGGCAGCCCGCCGGGGCGATAAGTTCGTCCGCGGACAGGACATGAAGGATGCGGTGATCAAGGTCATTGCCGGTCCCGAAAAGAAGAGCCGTGTGATCACCGAGCAAGAGCGCAAGCTCACCGCCTACCATGAGGCGGGTCACGCACTGGTGATCCACGCCCTGCCCTCCCAGGACCCTGTCCACCAGATCACCATCATCCCCCGCGGACAGGCGGGCGGTATGACCATCCATCTTCCCACTGAGGATCGCAGCTACCGCAGCCGCACCGAAATGTGGGAGGAGATCGCTGTCTGTCTCGGCGGACGGGCAGCGGAGGAGCTGGTGCTGGGCGATATCTCCACAGGCGCGGGCAGCGACCTGCGGCGTGCGAGCTCCCTTGCCCGCAGCATGGTCATGCGCTACGGCATGAGCGAGAAGCTGGGCAATGTGGTCTACGACAGCGGCGGCAGCGAGGTCTTTATCGGGCGCAGCATGGCGCAGACCAAGAGCTATTCTGAGACTGTGGCGGCAGAGATCGACACCGAGGTGAAGGCGCTGGTGGATGCCGCCTACGCCAAGGCGGAGCAGATCCTCCGCGAGAAGCGGGAGAAGCTCGAGAAAGTGGCGCAGTATCTGCTGGAGCATGAGACCATGGAGGCAGAGGACTTCCTGCGCGTGATGGAGGAAAACTGAGCAGTGAGAACGCCTGCGGGATGCTGAAATGCTTCCTGCAGGCGTTCTTTTTACAAAATTATCCTGTTTTTGCAGATCTTGCCGGACTAAGCGTCGTTTTGCCGCACATACTAAACGCGGCATCACCTGATGCCCGGAGGTAAAGATGAAGCGAATGACAACTCTTTTGCTCAGCGCGGTGATGCTGCTGTCCCTGACCGCCTGTGGCAGAAAAAACGACAACGTTGCAAACGAGAACATGGCAGGCAGCGGCAACACTGCCACCGATCAGAGCGGCAATAGCCAGGGATCGGACAACGGCGGTGCTGCAGACAACGATGCCGATATGGGCAGCAACTACGAAACGCCCCATATCGACGGCGCGGAGACCCCCGCTGAAAAATCGGGTAAGTCTGCCATGAGAAGGAGCGGCGATTTGATGACCCGTGCGGCGGACGATGTGATGGACGGCATGGAGGATATGACCCGCGGAAACGACTGGGATGATATGCTCCGCAACGGTCGCGTGCGGGACACGGACGGCAAGCTCAAGGACGGCGAAAATGCTCTGAACGGGCGTTACGGTGTCCGCAAGTGAGCAAGGAAAAAACGCTGCCGAAGTTCGGCGGCGTTTTTTCGCGCTTGGGAATATTGCCCGCTGCAAGTGGGAAAGCTATGGCAAAAGGAGGTTTTGCCATGAACATGACACCTGAGGAATACAGAGCCTATGTGCAGCAGAAGCAACCGAAATCCCCCATCGTGAAGGATACGGCGTTTGCCTTTGTCATCGGCGGGCTGATCTGTCTGCTGGGGCAGTTGATTTTGGAGTTCTGGAAAAGTCGTGGACTGGATCAGGAGACCGCCTCCAGTGCCGCATCCATTACGCTGGTGGGGCTGTCTGCCCTGCTCACGGCGCTGAACTGCTACAATACCATTGCCCGCTTTGGCGGCGCGGGGACTCTTGTGCCCATCACGGGCTTTGCCAATGCCGTGGTATCCCCTGCGCTGGACTTTAAGAGCGAGGGGCTCATCAACGGCATGGCGGCAAAAATGTTCGCCGTGGCAGGACCCGTCATCGTGTTCGGGGTCAGTGCCAGCGTGGTGTATGGGCTGATACTGACGGCGCTGCAATATCTGAAATAATGAAAAGGAGCCGCAATTGCGGCTCCTTTTCGTTATTTGATGAGCTTGAAATTACCATAGGTCTCGTTGACCAGTTCATAAAAGGCGAAGGTATCGTCATACTGGTCAATGATATCCCGAAAATCTACCAGCTGATGGCGGTTTACCACACACAAAAGCACCGATTTTTCTGTGTTGGTGTATGTGCCGACAGCGTCAAGCTTGGTGGCGCTGTGTCCCAGTTCGCGGGCGACGGCAGCGGCGATCTCATTGGCGTGGGTGGTGACGATGGTGAACTTATAGGCAGTTTTGGTACCCTTGATGATATAGTTGCCGGTGAAATTGGAGATAAAGCAATAGGTAATGCAGAGGGCGACCGGCTTGTAGTCTGCATAGCCGCTCTCGGAGTAGACAAAGAGGGAGGCGACCGCGACAAAGGCGTTGAGAACAAAGGTGACCATGAAGAAATTGGTCTCGGGCTTGACCTTGTTGATGTAGCGGGAGAGTACATCTGTACCGCCGGTACAGGCGTTGTTTTTCATGCAGATCCCGTACACAAAGCCTGCAATGGCGCCACTGATGATGACGGGATAAATGGTATCGTGCCCCTGTGCGTTATACTGCAGAAACTCCAGACCGCAATGCTGCAAAAACAGATAGGAAAACGAATAGACCACAGAAAAGACCAACGTTCTGACCGCAAACCGCTTCTCAATAAAGAAGTAAGCGAAAATGCTGAGGGGAACATTGATGATGAGGGACATATAGCTGATGCTGAAGCCTGTTTTATACTGCACCATGGTGGCAATGCCGTTGAGACCGGCAGGGGCAAAGTGGTTCTGAACGATGAAAATATGATAGACCAGTGCCAGCAGTACCGCCATGGCGGCGACCGTGATGCAGGAAGAAACGGATTTGTTTCTGATCGGCATAAAAGCCCTCCTCCCCATTTTTTCGTGATTCAGTATAACACTTTCTGGTTGAATGTAAACGAGCGGGGAAAGAAAATGTGACTTGCCTGTGACAAAAAAGGCGTCAAATCTGTCGCAGGAAAAGAGCCCGTGGAGGAAAAAAGCGGAGGAAAGAAATCGGCGGGAAAGTAACTTTTTCGATCAGAACAGTGTTGACATAACGATGTGGAAAACTCTGTGGAAACTGTGGAAAAGCCTTTCACAGCAAGGAAAACCACTGCTCCGAATTATGGTAAGTGATGGAGAAGAAGGGTGCCAAAGGGCTGAAAAAGTGCGCAAAACGGTGAACAGAGGACGGGGACGGCGGTTTTTGGCTGAAACCCTTGATATTGGGTGAAAAATACCCTATAATACCCAATATATGCGTATTTCACGGAGAAATCCGGGTGTCTTTCCCCGGTGCGCGATCCGTGTTTGCATCATAGTCCAACGGGAGCCGAACCCCTGTCGGTTTGCTTCGGGCGGATTTCCGCCCATACTTCGTTATTGTCCTTGAGAGTCCCTCAAGGATTCTCTGCGGACAATGCCTCGTCTGAACAAAAATCCGCTCCGAAAAAACTGCGAAGCACATTCCGGCGAGGTATGTTTGAGACATTTTCGCCGCAGAGGACGCCGCCTTGCTGACGCAAGGCAAGGACGATAAGGCCAAAAGGGCCGAACAGAACCGCCGGAATGCGGCAGATGTTCGATTCCCGTTGGACTAAAAATCCATTTTTCCGCGGAGGACGCTTATGGCAAAAACCACGAAAAAAGAATATGGCAACGAAAGTATTTCACAGCTCAAGGGTGCGGACAGAGTCCGCAAGCGCCCGGGCGTGATTTTCGGTTCGGATGGTCTGGAGGGCTGCGAGCACGCAGTGTTCGAGATCCTCTCCAACTCCATCGACGAAGCCCGCGAGGGACACGGCAAGCTCATCACCGTCACCCGCTACCTTGACCACAGCATTGAGGTGGAGGATCAGGGGCGCGGCTGCCCCGTAGACTGGAACGCCCGGGAGGAGCGCTACAACTGGGAACTGGTTTACTGTGAGCTTTACGCCGGCGGCAAGTACAACAACAATTCCGGCGACAACTATGAATACTCTCTGGGCTTGAACGGTCTTGGTTCCTGCGCCACCCAGTACGCATCCCGCTATATGGATGTCACCGTATGGCGTGACGGCAACAAGTACAGCCTTCACTTTGAAAAGGGTGAGGTCTGCGGCGAAAAGGGCAGGGAGCTTACCATCGAGCCCACTGACCGGGGCAAAAAGACAGGTACTCTGACCCGCTGGCTGCCCGACCTTGAGGTGTTTACCGATATCTCCATCCCTGCGGAGTACTATGTGGATGTCTGCCGCCGTCAGGCGGTGGTGAACGCGGGACTGACCTTCCGCTTCCGCAACGAGATCACCCCCGGCAAGTTCGAGACCCAGGAGTTCCTGTATGAGAACGGCATTGCGGACTATGTGACGGAGCTTGCGGGCGAGCAGCCCCTGACCCTCCCCGTGTTCTGGGAGACGGAGCGCCGAGGACGCGACCGCGAGGATAAGGACGATTACAAGGTCAAGCTCTCTGTTGCCTGCTGCTTCTCCGCGCGGGTGAACACCATTGAGCATTATCACAACTCCAGCTGGCTGGAGCATGGCGGCAGCCCTGAAAAGGCAACGAAGAATGCCTTTGTCTCTGCCATTGATGCCTACCTTCGCAATAACAACAAGTACCAGAAGGGGGAGAGCAAGCTGACCTGGGCAGACGTGGAGGACTGCCTTGTTCTTGTCTCCAACAACTTCTCCACCCAGACCTCCTATGAGAACCAGACCAAAAAGGCGATCACCAACAAGTTCGTGCAGGAGGCCATGACGGAGTTCCTCAAGAGCCGTCTGGAGATCTACTTCATCGAAAACCGCTTTGACGCGGACAAGATCGCCGAGCAGGTGCTCATCAACAAGCGCAGCCGTGAGAGCGCAGAAAAGCAGCGCCTGAACATCAAGAAGAAGCTCAGCGGCAGCATGGATATCTCCAATCGCGTGGAAAAGTTTGTGGATTGCCGCACCAAGGATGTTGCCCGCCGCGAGATCTACATCGTGGAGGGTGACTCGGCACTTGGCGCCTGCAAGCAGAGCCGCAACGCGGAGTTTCAGGGTCTCATGCCCGTCCGCGGCAAGATCCTCAACTGCCTCAAGGCAGATTACAGCCGCATTTTCAAGAGCGAGGTGATCACAGATCTGCTGAAGGTGCTGGGCTGCGGCGTGGAAGTGAATGACAAAAAGGTGAAGGACATCAACGCCTTTGATCTGGCGAATCTTCGCTGGAACAAGGTCATCATCTGTACCGATGGTGACGTGGACGGCTTCCAGATCCGCACCCTCATCCTCACCATGATCTACCGTCTCTGCCCCACTCTCATCCGTGAGGGCTATGTCTATATCGCGGAGACCCCCCTCTTTGAGATCACCTGCGGCGAAAAGACATGGTTTGCCTACTCTGACCGCGAAAAGGCGGAGATCTGCGAGGAGCTCAATGGCAAGCGCTACAGCGTACAGCGCAGCAAGGGTCTTGGTGAGAACGATCCCGAGATGATGTGGCTGACCACCATGAACCCCGAGACCCGCCGTCTCATCAAGGTCATGCCCGAGGATGCGGAGCGCACGGGCGAGGTCTTTGACCTGCTCCTCGGCGAAAACCTGCAGGGCAGAAAGGATCATATTGCCGAAAACGGATACAAATATCTCGATTTGGCGGACATTTCGTAAGTCTTTGTTGTATCTTTATTGTATCTTTGTTGTAAAGCACACAGCAGCGGCAGCGGAAAGAGGAGAAGTGCAAATCGACAAGCAGCGGCACTGGCGGGAACACTGCATCAGGCTGCTATACCGGGCTTGCGATTTGCACCCAAAGCGTTTTCTTTTTCTTCTCCACCGCCAGCGGCGCATCTTCTTTTTCTTTGGCAAGACAAAGAAAAAGAAGATGGGGGGCTGAAAGAGCCTGCACCCGCGAGGGTGCAAGACTGTGGAATGACCCTGTCAGTATGTAACAGGATAAACTCTATTTTAGGAGGAACAACCATGGAAAACATCATTCTGCATGTGTATTACACCGGTGAAAAGGAAAACCTGCAGACCTTTGTCAGGGAAATGCAGGAGGGCGGTCTGCAGGCAGGCGTGAAAGCCGAGGACGGCTGCGGGCAGTATGACTATTTCTTCCCTGCCGACGGCGGCAACTATGTGGTGCTGCTGGAGAAGTGGCGTGATGCCGCTGCACTGCAGGTGCACATGGATCAGCCCCGCATGGCAGAGATCCAGGCACTTAAGGACAAGCTCGGTCTCACCACCCGCATCGAGCGCTACGAATAAACGCGGCGGGGGTTGCCCCGCCGAGCGAAACCACTCCGAAAGGAGCGACCATTATGGAAAAACGAATGTTCTCCCCCAAGGAGAGCTATGATGCCCTTGTAAGCGCAGGCATCGGCAAGGCGGCAATGCCGCTTGGGCGGATGCTGGTCTCCGCCATGCTTGCGGGTGCGTTCATCGCCCTTGCGGGAGTAGGCTCCACATGGGCATCTATGCTGGTGGAAAATCTCTCCCTCAAGCGCTTTTTGGCGGGCTGTGTGTTCCCTGCGGGACTGGCGCTGGTGGTGTTTACGGGGACGGAGCTCTTCACGGGCAACAGTCTGATGATCATGGCGCGGCTGGAAAAAAAGATCAGCACCGCCGCCATGCTCCGCAACTGGACAGTCGTGTGGCTCGGCAATTTCATCGGTGCGGCGGCAGTGGCGTTTGCCGTGGTTTACGGCGGCGTATTCGCAGGGCAGGAGAAGATCCTTGCCTCCGCTGCCGCAGGCAAGCTGATGAGCGTTTCCCATGGCATTTGCAAGGGCATTCTCTGCAACGTTCTTGTGAGTCTCGGTGTCTACATGGCGGCGGCGGGACGGGATGCCGCGGGCAAGGTCACGGCGCTGTTTTTCCCCGTTGCCATCTTTGTGATGGCGGGGTATGAGCACTGCGTGGCGAATATGTATTACCTCACCGCGGGCTTTCTTGCCCAGAGCGCAGGGGCGGGGGACTATGGTCTGACCCTCGGCGCATTTTTTACGGATAATCTCATTGCCGTGACCATCGGCAATGTTCTCGGCGGTGCCCTCTGTCTCGGTGCCGCACTTTGGTATATGTACGGGAAGGAACAGAAGTAACTTATGGCAAAGAAGAAACAGAGCGAAAAGGAAATCAGTCGGGAAATCAACCCCAATGTGATGGGGCTTCGTGCTGATACGCTGGAACAGCCCATCACCGACACGCTGGAGACCAACTATATGCCCTACGCCATGAGCGTCATCGTCTCCCGCGCCATTCCCGAGATCGACGGCTTCAAGCCCTCTCACCGTAAGCTCCTCTACACCATGTACAAAATGGGTCTGCTCAGCGGCGGGCGCACCAAGAGCGCCAACATTGTCGGTCAGACCATGAAGCTGAACCCCCACGGCGATGCCGCCATTTATGAGACCATGGTGCGTCTGAGCAAGGGCAACGGCTCTCTCCTACACCCCTTTGTGGACAGTAAGGGTAACTTCGGTAAGGTCTATTCCCGCGACATGGCGTATGCCGCCAGCCGCTATACCGAGGCGAAGCTCTCTGCCATCTGCGCGGAGCTGTTCCGCGACATTGACCAGGACGCTGTGGATTTTGTCGATAACTACGACAACAAGATGAAGGAGCCCACCCTCCTCCCCACCACCTTCCCCAATATCCTCGTCAGCGCCAATCAGGGTATCGCCGTCGGTATGGCATCCTACCTCTGCGGCTTTAATCTGAAGGAAGTCTGCGAGACCACCATTGCCTATATCAAAAATCCCGCCTGCACCCTCACCGACACCCTGCTTGCCCCCGATTTTCCCACGGGCGGCGAGCTCCTCTGCGACCCGGCGGAGCTGGAAAAGGTCTATCAGACCGGTCGCGGCGGTATCAAGGTGCGGGCGAAGTGGCGCTATGTGCCCAAGGAAAACCTCATTGAGATCTACGAGATCCCCTATTCCACTACCATCGAAGCCATCCTCGACAAGGTAGCAGAGCTGGTGAAACTGGGTAAGGTCAAGGAAATCGCGGATATGCGCGATGAGACGGATCTTTCGGGTCTGAAGCTTACCATCGACCTCAAACGCGGCACCGACCCCGAAAAGCTCATGCAGAAGCTCTTCCGTCAGACCCCCCTGCAGGATACCATCACCTGCAATTTCAACGTCCTCGTCAGCGGTATGCCGCGGGTGATGGGTGTGCGCGAGCTGCTGGAGGAGTGGACCGCCTGGCGCACGGAGTGTGTACGCCGCCGCATCTACTTTGCCCTGCAGAAGAAGAAGGACAAGCTCCATCTGCTCAAGGGTCTCAAGCGCATCCTGCTGGATATCGACAAGGCGGTGCGCATCATCCGCGAGACCGAGAGTGACAGCGAAGTTGTGCCCAATCTGATGATCGGCTTCGGCATCGACGAGATTCAGGCGGAATTTGTGGCAGAGATCAAGCTGCGCAACATCAACAAGGAATACATCCTCAAAAAGACCGCAGAGGTGGATACTCTCCGCGATGAGATCGACGATCTGGAGGATATCCTTGCAAAGCCCCAGCGCGTGAAGAAGATCATCATCGAGGAGCTCACGGACGTGGCGCAGAAGTACGCCGAGCCCCGCCGCACGGACATCGTGTATGTGCATGAGCTGCCGGTGGTGGAGGATGTGGAGCTGCCCGAGGATTACGCGGTCAACGTGTTCCTCTCCCGCCACGGCTATTTCAAGAAGATCACGCCCCTGTCTCTGCGCATGGGCGGCGAACAGAAGTATAAGGAAGAGGACGGTCCCTCCCAGAGCTTTGAGAGCATGAACAACAGCGAGATCATGTTCTTCACCGACCGTGCACAGGTCTATAAGACCCGCCTGAGCGAATTTGAGGACACCAAGGCATCTGCCCTCGGTGACTATCTCCCTGCGAAGCTTGGCATGGACAGCGGCGAGAATGTGGTCGCTGCGGTGCTTCCCGGTGACTACAAGGGAAGTCTGCTGTTCTTCTTTGAAAACGGCAAGGTTGCCCGCATTGAGCTTTCTGCTTATCAGACGGTGTCCAACCGCCGCCGTCTCACGGGCGCGTACAGCGACAAATCTCCCCTCATTTCCATTATGCACCTCGCGGAAGAAAGAGAGGTCGCCCTTTACTCCACAGAACCGAGAGTTCTGATTTTCCACACCGCACTCCTTGCTCCCAAGACCACCCGCAGCAGTCAGGGTGTGGCGGTGCTGACACTGAAGAAAAAGCATACCCTTGCCCGCGCTGCTTACGCGGAGGAGACCGGTATCGCCAATCTGAGCCGCTATCGCGGTCGCAGCATTCCCGCCACGGGTGCGCTGCTGAAGGAAGAGGACAGTGAGGAAAAGCAGCTGAGTCTGCTGGGAAAGGATGAATAAGATGAATTTCTCCCGTGTGAAAGAAAATCTGGAAAAACGGGGCTTTACCGTAAGCGTATTTGACACGGCTGCGGCAGCTGCGGACTATCTGGACGCTGCCATTGACGGTAAGTCTGTGGGCTTTGGCGGCAGCATTACCCTGCAGCAGATGGGTCTTGCAGAGCGTCTGGAGCAGCATAACGAGCTGTTCTGGCACTGGAAGGTGAAAGAGGGCACGACCCCTGCGGATGCTTTGCGCGATGCCCGCAGTGCGGAAGTTTATGTGACCTCCGTCAATGGTCTTGCGGAAAGCGGTGAGATCATCAATATCGACGGCACAGGCAACCGTGTTGCCGCCATGCTCTACGGACACAAAAAGGTCTATTTTGTAGTGGGCAGCAATAAGATCGCTCCCGACTACGAAGGGGCGCTCCATCGTGCCCGCAACATCGCAGCGCCCATGAACGCCAAGCGTCTCGACCGTAAGACTCCCTGCACCGAGGGCGGACGCTGCTTCGATTGCGGTAGTCCCGAGCGCATTTGCCGCGGTCTTGCGGTGCTCTGGGAAAAGATGGGCGGCAGCGACATGGAAGTTGTTCTCATCGACGAGACCCTCGGCTATTAAACCTGTGAAAGGGGGCGGCAGCGTGAAAAAGATACGGCTTATGGCAGCGCTGCTGCTCTGTCTGACCATGCTCTGCGGCTGTGGCACACTGCTGGAGCGGCAGTATAGCGTGGTGCAGCCCCACAGCCAGAAGTTCTGGGAGGCGGGCAGCAGCGGTGTGCTGCGTGCCGAGGATTATCCCGAGATCGTCAACGGCATTTTGACCCTTGTCTCAGCCCACAGCGAGCAGGGTATGATCCGCGTCTATATGCCGGAGAAAACCGTGGTGGAAGCGGAAGCGCTGCTGGAGCAGGCGTGTCTGGAAGTCCAGACGGAGACTCCTGCGGGGGCGTTCATGGTGGATTATCTCAGCTATACCGTCACAGAGGAAACCGCGTTCTGGGAGGCGGAGCTGAGCCTTGGCTATCGCCGCACGGCGGAGCAGTATGCGGCAGTGGTGAACGTGACCTCGTCTGCCGCCGTGCCCGACATGGTGCGCAGCGCCGTGGAAGAGGGAAAGGAAGAACTGGCACTTCGCATCAGCTATCTGACGGAGACGGAGGAGACCCTGCTTGCTCAGCTGCAGGCACTGGAGATGCAATACACGGGGGAAAGCGGCACATGGACGGCAGAGTTTTACCCCGATAGCGGCGAAAATCGCATCGTAGAAATTTTCTTTCAAAGCCTCGAATGATTCTTGAAAAACAGCATTGCCCGCATTCGCCTGCCTGACAGACGGATGCGGGCAATGATTTTCGTCTGCCAGACATCCCTGCCATGTCCGCGGAGCTGTCACAAAAAATTTCATTTCCGCTATTGTTCCCGCCGTGCAACGGGGGTATAATAATAAGGTATGAAAAAACGACCGGAGAGGGGACGAACCATGGGCAAGATCGGATTTGACAACGAAAAATATCTGGCACTGCAGTCTGAGCAGATCCGCCAGCGCATCGACATGTTTGGCGGCAAGCTGTATCTGGAGTTTGGCGGCAAGCTGTTTGACGATTATCACGCCTCCCGCGTGCTTCCCGGCTTTCAGCCCGACAGCAAGATCCGTATGCTGCAGACCATCCGCGAGGATGTGGAGATCGTTATCGCCATCTGCGCGGGCGACATCGAAAAGAACAAGCTGCGCGGCGACCTTGGCATTTCCTATGACGAGGATGTGCTGCGCCTGATCGACATTTTCCGCAATCTCCAGCTTTTTGTGGGCAGCGTGGTGGTGACCCAGTACGCCGGTCAGCCTGCGGCAGATGCCTTTTTGAAACGTCTGACCGCCCTTGGTATCAAGGCTTACCGCCATTATCCCATCCCCGGCTATCCCACGGACGTGGCACGCATCATCAGCGAGGACGGCTTTGGCAAGAATGAGTACATCGAAACCAGCCACCCCCTTGTGGTGCTCACTGCCCCCGGTCCCGGCAGCGGCAAGATGGCGACCTGCCTCAGTCAGCTCTACCACGATCATAAGCGCGGCATCCACGCAGGCTATGCCAAGTATGAGACCTTCCCCATCTGGAATCTGCCGCTGAAGCATCCCGTGAATCTCGCCTACGAAGCGGCTACCGCCGATCTCAACGATGTCAACATGATCGACCCCTTCCATCTGGAAGCCTATGGAAAAACCACGGTGAATTATAACCGTGATGTGGAGATTTTCCCGGTTCTCCGCACTATGTTCAGCCGTATTCAGGACTCCTGCCCCTATCAGTCTCCCACGGATATGGGTGTCAACATGGCGGGCTTTGCCATCGTGGATGACGATGTCTGCTGCGAAGCCTCCCGCATGGAGATTTTGCGCCGTTATTACAGCGGCATGGTGGATCGCGTCCGCGGTCTTGCCGATGACACGCTGATCTACAAGCTTGAAAGCATTATGCAGCAGGCAGCCACCTCCGCTGAGATCTGCCCCGCCGTCAGCGCTGCACTGCTGCGGGCAGAGACCTCCGGCGGTCCTGCAGGCGCTCTTGTCCTGCCGAACGGCACGGTGATGACCGGTCGAACCTCCTCACTGCTGGGCGCATCCGCTGCGCTGCTGCTCAACGCCCTCAAGGAGCTTGCCGGCGTGGATCACAGCGTTGATCTCATCTCCCCGCAGGTCATCGAGCCCATCAGCAAGCTGAAGACCGAAAGTCTCGGTCACCGCAACCCCCGCCTCCACAGCGATGAGGTGCTCATTGCTTTGAGCATCAGCGCACTGACGAATCCCGATGCCGCTCTCGCGCTGGCGCAGCTCAACGAGCTGCGGGGCTGCTCTGCGCACTTCTCCGTCATTATTTCGGAGGAGGATATCGACCTGTACAAGCGTCTCGGCATCCATGTGACCTGCGAACCCCGCTACGAGCTGCAGAAGCTCTACCATAAATAATTGTCGAGTGTCCGCCAAACGGCGGACATTCGTTCTTGTAAGACTTTACCCCGAAAGGATGCACTATGGAAACCATCATTCAGATTCTTGCAAAGGAGCTTTCCCGAAAGCCCGAGCACATTGAAAACGTCATCACCCTCCTCGACGAGGGCAACACCATCCCCTTCATCGCCCGCTACCGCAAGGAGCTTCACGGTGCCATGGATGACACCGCCCTGCGTACCCTCGCCGAGCGGCTGCAGTACCTCCGCAACCTCGCTGACCGCCGCGAGACGGTGAAGAAGAGCATCGAGGAGCAGGGCAAGCTCACCGAGGAGCTTGCTGCTGCCATTGATGCCGCCGCGACCCTCGCGGAGGTGGAGGATCTCTACCGCCCCTATAAGCCCAAGCGCCGCACCCGCGCCACCATCGCGAAGGAGAAGGGCTTGGAGCCCCTTGCGTCTGAGATCCTCTCCCAGAGTAAGGATCTCCATGATCTCGAAGCCCTTGCCGCGGCGTACATCAACGAGGAAAAGGGCGTCACAAATGCTGCGGATGCCCTTGCGGGTGCATCTGATATCATCGCCGAGGGCATCAGCGACAACGCAGAGCTGCGCAAGATCCTGCGTGAGCTCCTCGGCAAGATCGGCGTGCTGAACTCCACCGCCGCCAAAGAGGAGGACTCCGTCTATCGTCTCTACTACGAATTTTCTCAGCCTGTTGCGAAGCTGGCAGGGTATCAGATCCTTGCCATCAACCGCGGCGAGAAGGAGGAGTTTCTGAAGGTCACGCTGCAGCTTGACCGGGAGAAGGCGCTTGCAGCCGTGGAAAAGTCCGTCATCACCCGCCGCAGCGCCGCCGAGGAATTCCTTCGCGCCGCCTGCGCCGATGCATACGACCGCCTGCTCTTTCCCTCCCTTTCCAACGAGATGCGCGGCATCCTCACCGACAGCGCCAGCGAGGGTGCCATCCGTATGTTTGGTCTGAATCTCAAGCCCCTGCTCATGCAGCCCCCTGTCAAGGGTCATGTGACCATGGGTCTCGACCCCGGCTATGCCCACGGCTGCAAGGTGGCAGTGGTGGATGGTACGGGCAAGGTGCTGGATACCGCTGTGGTCTACCCCACCTACGGCGCACGGCAGAAGGAGGAAGCCATCGAAAAGCTTTCCCGCATGGCAAAGCAGTATGGCGTGTCCCACCTCGCCATTGGCAACGGCACCGCAAGCCGCGAGACCGAGCAGATGGCAGTGGAGCTGATCCGCCGCTGCGCTGCCGCAGGGCTCAAGATGAGCTACATGATCGTCAGCGAATCCGGCGCATCGGTGTACTCTGCCTCGAAGCTCGCAGCAGAGGAGTTCCCCCAGTTTGACGTGAATCTCCGCAGCGCCGTATCCATTGCCCGCCGCCTGCAGGACCCCCTCGCGGAGCTGGTGAAGATCGACCCCAAAGCCATCGGCGTGGGACAGTATCAGCACGATATGCCCCAGAAGCGTCTGGATGAGACCCTCAGCGGCGTGGTGGAGGATTGCGTCAACGCCGTGGGCGTGGACGTGAACACCGCATCCCCCTCCCTCCTTGCCCATGTCTCCGGTCTCAACGCCACCACGGCGAAGAACATTGTTGCCATGCGCGAGGAAAAGGGCATCTTCACCACCCGCAAGCAGCTTTTGAAGGTGCCGAAGCTGGGTCCGAAGGCATACGAGCAGGCAGCCGGCTTCCTCCGCGTGCCCGAGAGTAAGCAGGTGCTGGACAACACCGGTGTCCACCCTGAAAGCTATGACGCGGCAGAGAAGCTGCTGATGCTCTGCGGCTACAGCTTGCCGGATGTGGCAAAGGGCGATCTCAGCGAACTGAGTGCCCGCCTTGCCGCCTATGGCGAGCAGAAGGCAGCCGATGCCTGCGACGTGGGTGTCCCCACCCTGCGGGACATCGTGAAGGAGCTGCTCAAGCCCGGTCGTGACCCCCGCAGCGAGCTGCCCGCCCCCATCCTCCGCACCGACGTGCTGGAGATCAAGGATCTCAAGGCAGGCATGGTGCTGACGGGTACGGTGCGCAACGTCATTGACTTCGGCGTGTTTGTGGATATCGGTGTGCATCAGGACGGCTTGGTGCACATTTCGCAGGTCTGCAACAAATTCATTCGTCACCCCTCCGAAATGGTGGCAGTGGGCGACGTGGTGAAGGTAGTGGTGCTGGATGTGGACGAGAAGAAGCACCGCATTTCCCTCTCCATGAAGCAGGTTCCCAAGGAGCAGGCATAAGGCAAAACACTCAGGCGGGGCACACATTCGCCCCGCCTGAAAATTTTATTGATTTTTTGAAAAAAGGTGTTGACAAACTGCGTTTCTTGCTGTATGATAACCCTTGTCGATTGGCGATGCGCAGTTAGCTCAGCTGGCTAGAGCACTTGTTTGACGTACAAGGGGTCATAGGTTCGAGTCCTATACCGCGCACCATCGAATCCCTGAAAGCCGCAAGGCTTTCGGGGATTTTTTGCTTTACGCACCAAAAGAAAACGCAGCAGCGGTTATCCGCTGCTGCGTTTGTGTTTGTCAGGGCATGAAGCCGCCGTCTGCGGTGAGCACCTGCCCGGTGATGAAGCTTGCCTTGTCGGAGGCAAAGAAGCAGACCGCCTCGGCAATATCCTCCGGCGTACCGATCCTGCCAAGAGGTGTCTGCTGCGCCAGCTCCCGCAGCGTCTCTTCCCCGAGGATCTTGGACATATCCGTGTCGATGACACCGGGTGCCACGCAGTTGACGCGGATGCCGCTGGGTGCCAGTTCCATGGCAAGGGCGCGGGTCAGACCAATGATGGCGTGCTTGGTGCAGCAATAGGTCACCTCACAGGACGCACCGTGAAGACCCCAGATGGAGGACATATTCACGATGCAGCCGCACTTGTCGCGGATCATCTTCGGCATCACCGCCCAAATGGTGTTGCGGCAGCCCTTGAGATTCACGTCGAAGAAGCGATCCCATGCCTCCTCCGTCACGTCCTGAAACAGAGAGATGCCAGCAAGCCCCGCATTGTTCACCAGCAGCGTGATCTGTCCCAGTTCCTTCTCGCAGGTCTCCACCATGCGATTCACTGCGGTGCGGTCGGATACATCCGCCTGCACGGCGATCACCTCGCAGCCCTCTGCGCGAAGCTCTGCCACCAGCTCCTCCGCCTTGTCCCTGCGCTCATAATAGTTGATGCAGACTGCATAGCCCTCTCTTGCGAGCTGTGCCGCCACCGCGCGACCGATGCCGCGGGAAGAGCCTGTCACCAGTGCTACTTTTTTCATAGTCGTTCCTCCACAGTTTGGGAATTGTTTTGGTCATTATACCACAGGAGCACCCCGCTGACAAGGTGACTGCTTTCCATACCCAAGCGTTGAAATAGCTCCCTGTCTATGATAAGCTGAGTGCAATAAAGAGTATTTGCAGAAAGAGCGATTGCTATGGAATTTCACGAAAAATTACAGGAACTGAGAAAGCAGAAAGGTCTGACACAGGAGGAGCTGGCGCAGTCGCTCTATGTGTCAAGAACCGCTGTGTCCAAATGGGAATCCGGCAGAGGCTATCCCAATATCGACTCACTGAAGGCGATGGCAGAATTCTTCTCTGTGACAGTGGACGAGCTGCTCTCGGGCGAAGAGGTGCTGAGCATCGCAGAAGAGAGCAGCAGGGAAAAGGAAGTGCGTTTCCGCAATCTGGTCTTTGGCACTCTTGACTGCAGCGGTCTTCTGCTGCTGATTCTTCCTCTCTTCGGTATGCAAACAGGGGAGGGCATCGCCGCAGTTTCCCTCCTCTCTATGGCAGGGTATACGACTTATCTTCTTTTTTTATATTGGGGCATTGTGGTCGGCATGGCTGCACTGGGCATTGTGACTTTCGCATTGCAGAAGCGGAGAAGCTTTCGGCTCCTTTCTCTGCTGCTGAATGCCGTCGGAGTGCTGCTTTTCATTGTCAGTTTGCAGCCTTATGCGGCAGTATTTCTGTTTCTGTTCCTTGCGATCAAGGTTCTTTTGCTGATCAAACGGCGGTGACACGAAGCGTGTCGCTGCTGTGACGCTTCGTGTCTTGTGCTTTTTCGACCTTTTCGGTAGCGTGAATTGAGGGAAAACCCAAATTCATCAGAGAAAGGTCGGACAAAATTGAAGAAAGAAACTCAACAAAACATTTACACCGCATTGGGTCTGCTGATCGCATTTGCGCTGTGGACAGTCATGGTCTGCTTCATCGACGTACAGCCCATAGGTCCGCAAGGAAGTGCAGTCGGCTTTGCGGCAATCAACCGTCGGTTTCATCAACTCACAGGAGTACATCTGTCACTGTATATACTGACAGATTGGCTCAGTCTCATTCCCGTTGCTTTCGCTGTCGGGTTCGCCCTGCTGGGGCTGCAGCAATGGATCACACGAAAGAAACTTCACAAGGTGGACCGCAGCATTCTCGTCCTCGGCGGATTTTATGTGGCTGTAGCCGCTGCATACAGTCTCTTTGAACTGTTTCCTGTCAACTACAGACCGCTCCTCATCGAGGGGGAGTTGGAGGCATCCTATCCTTCTTCCACCACTTTGTTGGTGCTCTGTATCATGCCCACCGCCGCCATGCAGCTTCACCGCCGCATCCAAAACAGAAGGCTAAGATGCGGCATCCTCTCTGCCATCGCTGTTTTTACCGTTTTTATGGTGATCGGCAGACTCCTTTCGGGAGTACACTGGCTTAGTGACATCATCGGCGGCGCTTTGCTCAGCGCTGCTTTTGTCATGGCATATCATGCAATCTCCGCACAGGCAGATCGCGATGCAACATAACGCAAAAAGACCGGGTCACACTGACCCGGTCTTTCCTGTTTTTTGCCTGCGCCGCAGCTTACAGCGCGGCGTTGTAGGCTTCGAGGCTGTCCGTCATCACGCGGATATTCCCAAGGGAAGTGATGACAGGAATATCACAGCCGGAGGAGAACACGAAGTTGGGGAAGTCTTGCGTGTCCTTGAGCTGCTTGTCGCACTTCTCCCGCAGCACCTCGGGCTTGAGGGAGAAGATCTCTGCGGGGTCGATGTTGCCGAACACCAGCACATCCTGGGGCATACGGCGGCAGATCTCTGCCATGTCCACACTGTTGCCGAAGTGGAAGCCCTTGGCGCCGGTCTGGTACATATCGTCGCACATATCCAGCACATTACCGCAGTTATGGAGAATGACAAAGAAACCGTCATCCTGTACCGCGTCCACAATGCGCTTGACATACTGGGAGGAAAATTCATGGCAGCACTCGGGGGAGAGCAGACCTGCGGTGGGCTCTGCCAGCAGCACGCCGTTGGCACCCGCTTCCTTATAGGCGAGGGCGCGGTTGATCAGATGCTGCGTTGCCTTTTCCAGCACCGCGTGCATCAGCTCGGGGGCGTGGATGGTGTTCATCAGTGCATCCATCAGCGGCATCAGATTTGCCGCAAGGGAGAACGGACCCAGCTGACCGCCGAAGATGGGAAGGTCGGTGATCTCCTTTGCCGTCTCGCGGACGGCATCGTAATGCACATCCAGACGACCTGCGTGGGGATCGGGCACCTGCAGCTTTTCTGCGTCCTCCATGGTCTGCACAAGAGTACCGGAGAGGCAGGGTACGTCGTTCTTCTTGAAGCGCACGGGTGCGCCGAAGGCTTCCGCGTCCACCGTCAGGTCCATGCCCGTCATGGCACCGATGATCGAAGGGTATTCGCGAACGGTGGCGACCATGACCTCTGCCATCTTCTTGGCATCGGTGACGGTGTCGATGACCTTATAATCTGTCAGCTTCAGGCAGGGGAAATACAGCACAGGCAGAAAACGCCGATCCTTGGCGTCGATGATCTCCTGAGACCATTCCTTCATATTGAAATACATATTGTTCCTCCTATTCCTCTTCGGTCAGCCGCAGCATTCCCGAAGCAGTTGCCGTCACGCGGCATCCGAGATAGACCGGTCCAAATTCCGTGTCCACCGATTTTTCTTCCTCATGGAGCGAGATTTGCAGCGTCGCTTCCTCCGCGCCGCGGAGCACGGCTTTCTCCTTCGCTTTTTCGCGGGCAAGCCTTGCTGCCGCTTCCTTTGCTGCTGCGAGCTTGCCGATCTCCAGCCGCTCGCCGCAGCCAAAGACCAGATAATCGTCCCACTCCTGTCGATATTCCACTGCGATCTCTGCCTCGGCAGAGATCTGTCCCACCACTGCGCCGAGGGCGTTTGCCACCGGCGAATAGGGGGAGATCTTCACCTCTGTTCCCAGCAGCCGTCCCACCTCCGGCAGGAAGCGGGCAACCGGCGCACCCACACCCACAAGTGCTGCGGGCGTAGTGATCTCCATGCCGAAAAAGCCCCGCTTTTCTCCGCGCTTTGACCGCACATAGCAGTCGCGGATGAGGGTTTCCGGTGCGCTGCCAAGTCCGCTCTCCCGCAGAGCGGGATAGGCATCCTCGATCAGCACGCGGACAATGCCGCAATAGAGCTTTTCGCGGAAGGCATCATAGATCTGCTCTGCCAGTTCCTCTGCCGTGCAGCGGAGCTGACGCGCCATGATGCTGAGTCCGAGGCGGGAGGCTTCGGTGTCGTAGGCAGTGAAGTCGCCTTTGACGTGCATGGCATCCGTGGGAGTGACCGCACAGCGGATCAAAATTCCCTCCCGCAGCAGGCGGGTCAGATGGTTCTCCATGATGACCTCGCCCAGCTCGCCTTTCAGTGTTTCCAAGCTTTTGGGCTCATGGAGCGCCGCCGCAATGCGGCGTTCCCGCTCCGTATAATCCCCCTCTCGGGGAGTGTTCCGCAAACAGAGGTAGATGTCCTTCTGGCGGCTGATGTGGCGGCTTCCGCTCTGATCTTCCCGCAGAAGATACTTTCGCAGTCCGGGGTATTTTGCTGCCGCCATGCAAAGGGGCATGACCTTTTCTTCTTCCAGCTGCAGCGTCTTATCCACGCTGACGCTCACGCCGCTGTCGCCGCCAAGACCGAAGGTGTCCACAAACAGACCCTTGACAAAGGTGTTCCACTTTCCGATGCGGATACCGCCTGTGACCCGCTGCGGCACACCGCTTTTCACAAAGGCGATGTCCGTGGTCGTTCCGCCGATATCCACCACAAGGGCGTTTTCCTCTCCCGCCAGTTCCACCGCGCCCATGACACTGGCAACCGGACCGGAGAGCAGGGTCTCCACGGGATGCGTCGCCGTGAAGGCGGTGTTCATCAGACTGCCGTCGCTTCGCACCATGACAACGGGCGCGGTGATATTCCGTTGCCGCAGCGCCTGCTCTACTGCCCGCAGGAACTCCGCGATCACCGACAGCAGCCGCGCATTCAGCAGTGCCGATGCGCCGCGGCGGATGATGTTGCTTTCGGAAAACAGACTGTGCCCGCACACCACGGGGATCTCCTTTTCCTGTCGAATCAGCTCGGCAGCTTTTTTCTCCAGCACGCCGCCGGTTTTCTGGGCGTACATTTCCACTACACCTACAGCCGCGCAGTCACTGAGGAAATCCGGGAGCTGCCGTTTGAACGCGTCCCAGTCCGGCGGCTCGGTGATCTCTCCGCCGGGGCGGGTGCGGCTTGCAACAAACAGCAGATTCTCATCCACTGCGAGCCCGTATTCTTTCCCGACCCGCTGCACCGTTTCCTTCTGCACGCCGAAGAAAATCAGCTTGGCTCTCCCGCCTTTGTTTTCCACGCAGGCGTTGGTGGCAAGGGTGGTGGAGAGGGCAATGATCTCCGCTGAAGCAAGCAGCTCCTTCGGCAGCTGATCCAGCGCCCCGCCGATGCCGATGCTGAGATCTTCTTTGGTGGTGGGGGCTTTTGCGGAGGCAAGGATGGTTTTATCCTCTCTGCGATACACCACTGCATCCGTGCAGGTGCCGCCTGTGTCAATGCCGATGCCGATTTTCACGCTCCTTACCCCCTTTCTTTGATTCACCGGGGGCTGAACCCCCGGTGAATTGCTTTCGTGTTTACTTCTTCAGGCTCTCTGCTTCTGCAGCATCAATGCGCTCAATGATCGCCACGATCTTGGCATCGAGCTCGGCGGGCAGGCTGTTCAGCTTGCCGTTTTCAATGATGTCGCGGACACGCTCGTTGGCGCGCTGACCCATGGTCTTGCCGCCCAGCTCCATCCAGCGGTCGTACTCGTTGCGATCCTCCAGCGCGGACTCCCAGTTCTCGCAGTTCTTGCGCAGGGTGCTCTCCTGACCGAGGAAGTGACCCTTGGGACCCACCTCACGCATATCGTCCATGGCGAGATATTCGGGGGCGGTGTTCACGCAGTCGAAGATGCGGCGCACACGACCGATGGCATCGTTCATCATCACCACCAGCTCGTTGGAATGTGCGAGACCGAAGGTGGTGTAGCCCACGTCATGGACGATGTTGGCACCGGAAAGACCTGCAAGGGTGATGTACTGGGTGCCCTCCAGCACTGCCTGCTCGTCGGGGAGCTTGGAGCTGGTGCAGCCCGCAGTGCCCCAGGTGGGCAGATGGTAGAGCTCGCGGCCGATCTCGCTCATGGCGAGGGACTCCACCATGGTCTCAGGGGAGGCGTAGGTGGGCTGCAGGCTCTTGAGGTCCATGTTGGTGATGATGGCACCGTAGAGGAAGGGAGCGCCGGGGCGGGTCAGCTGAGCAATGACGAGACCTGCAAGGCACTCGGCATTCGCCTGAATGATGGAACCCGCGAGGGTCACAGGACCGGTGGCACCGTTCATGGGAATGGGGGCATAGAGCACGGGCAGACCGTTCTCTGCCATGTACATGACCTTTTCAATGGATTCCTTGGTGCAGTTGAGGGGGGAGGTGGGCTCGCAGTAGAGGATGAACAGAGGCTTCTGCTGCAGCTTATCGAGACCGCCGCGGACGACGGATGCCATCTCCACCACGTTCTTGGTGGATTCCAGATCTGCGGTGATGACCACCTGGGGCTTGGAGCTGTAGCGGATCATGGCAGCATACTCATGCTCGTAGGAGGTCTTGGGATGACCGTAGACCTGCGCCTGAGACATCATGTAGTCGATGTAGGGCATGGCATCTGCCACCTTGACGCAGTTCTTGTTGTCCTCCTCGTTGCAAAGGCGGGTCTCGCCGGTAAAACTGTCAATGATGCGGGGCTCCGCAGAGCCGACACCATAATAGGTGTTGCGACCGCTGACATCCAGCGCGAAGTTGCCATCGCGATCATACAGCAGGATGCGGGAGGGGGCTGCCTTGATCGCCCACTCCACCAGCGTGGGAGGCATATAGACGTGCTTCTTCTCCACACGGCAGCCTGCCTTCTCCAGCATTTCCAGTGCGCCCTTGTGCTGCACCAGAATACCGGTCTCCTGCAGCAGCTGCAGCGTGCAGCTATGGATCTCTTCCATCTGCTGACGGGTCAGGAAGTTGATGCCCTGTCCCGCAAAATTCACTCGATTATGCTTTTTCATATCGCACCTCACTTATGCACTTATGCGTTCAGCAGCTTCTTTGCCAGCTCCACCGCAAGGGGAGCATTGGCGCTGTAACCATCTGCACCGATCTCAGATGCAAAGTCCGCATTGACGGGAGCGCCGCCGATGATGACCTTCACCTTGTCGCGCAGACCTGCTTCCTCCAGCGCCTCGATGGTTTCCTTCATGGCGTACATGGTGGTCGTCAGCATGGCGGACAGACCCACGATCTGCACGTCGGGATCATCCTGCACGGCGTCCACGATGTCGTCCACTTCCACGTCCATGCCGAGGTCGGTCACCTCGAAGCCGGCGCTCTCCAGCAGCAGAACCACCAGATTCTTGCCGATGTCATGCATATCGCCCGCAACGGTGGCGAAGATTGCCTTGCCCTTTGCTTCTGCGCCGCCGTCCACCAGCAGGGGCTTGACGACTTCCACGCCCATCTTCATTGCCTTGGATGCCACCAGCAGCTCAGGCACATAGACCTGACCGAGGCGGAACTTTTCGCCCAGCACATTGATGGGCTCCACAAGACCCGTGTTCAGCACATCCAGAGGTGCAACACCTTCCTCCAGTGCCGCCTTGGTCAGTGCTACCACATCTGCTACATTGCCGCTTTCGACCGCGACTGCCAGTTCATTCAGCTTAGACATAACAACAATCTCCTCTTTTTTGATGTTCGGTTTTGCAGTTTGTAATCGGTATGATTCATCGGGTGAGGACCCGCTTTCTTGACCGTATCATAGCTGTCCCCTGCGCAGAATGCAAACTGCGCATACCGCCCATGCAGGAAACGAATCTGAGAATTATTCTACTCACGGGAAACTTTTGCGCGATTTACCACGCTTTTCCTGCTGCCCCATTTCGTTTCTGTGAAAAAATCATGGTTTTCTTGATTCTTCCCATCTCCTTTCGCAAAACTATTTACAATCTGCATGAAGTCCGATACACTAAATGCAGTAAGGTATGATTCATCGTAAGGGGGAATGACAAATGATGCAGGAGAGCAGCTCCTTGTTCTCTCAGCATGTAGGCGGACGCATCCGCTTTTACCGCAAGCAAAAGCACCTTTCGCAGGAGCAGCTTGCCGCAGCCATCCATAAAAGCAAATCTGCCCTCTCCAAATACGAGAGTGGGCAGATCCCTGTGGATATCGACACGCTCTATACCATTGCTACCGTGCTCGGTGTGGAGGTCAGTCAGTTCGTGGACTGTCCCATTCCTGCGTCCGAGCGCACTGCCGCCCTTCCCGCAAGTCCCTTCGGCGGCACCCTGTTTCTCTATTATTATGACGGGCGCACCAAGCGCATCGTGAAAACCTCTCTGGAGCTGCAGCTGCAGCAGGCGGAGAAGAACACCATCCCCTGCCGCTGCTATATGGACCTGCCCTCTTTCGAGGAGAAGGAGCGCTGCAAGTATTATTACACAGGTTTGATGACCCACTTTGAGCTTGTGAGCTATGTGACATTGCTGAACCACTCTAACCCCATGGAGCAGATCGGTCTCTGCATTCTCAACCCCTTCCACCGCAATCGTGACACCTGGGGCTTCATGTTCGGCATCTCCTATAATCCCATTACGCCCTTCGCGCTGAAGTTCCTGCTCTCGTCCAATCCTGTGGACGAGCAGACGCTGAGCGCGGAGGATCTGACACTCACGAAAAGTGAGCTGAAGATGATCAAAAATCTCAACATGATGCTTCTGAACACGCAGGAGCCTTGATTGTTCGGAGCATCCGTGTTTGTGGAGGAATAACATGAACACCGATCGCATTCTGATCCGAAAGAAGCTTAGCTTCATCCCGAACGCCAACGCGTTTTTTCAGCGTCTTTCCGGCATTGACCCCACTGCCGTTCCCGAAAAATACGGAAACAGCGTGAGCCTTGCTCACGCTGCCCTTTTAGACCGTGCAGAAGCCGCCCTGCTGGTTCGCCGTCTCCCCATCCTCAGCCGAAGCGAGGGAGAGATCCACCTCGCGGAGGGTGTTTCCCTCAGCGGCGAAATGCCGCCGAAGGTGCTGCGGCAGGCAGAGGAGCTAATCTGCTTTGTGGCGACCCTCGTCGGCTTTTCCAATGAGAGTGACGACATGATGAGGGAGTATTTCATCGACACCTGGGGCAGCGCCTACATCGAAGCGGCACAGGCGTGGCTCGCAGCGGAAGTGCAAACAGCCCTTGCGAAAGAGGGCAGGATGCGCACCCACCTCTGGTGCCCCGGTCAGCATCAGTTTGAACTGATCAACCAGCGGGCGCTGTTTCAGCTGCTCTCTCCCGAGGATGTGGGCTGCACGCTGACCAAGCGGCTGATGATGGTGCCCACCAAATCCGTCTCCGGCATCATGGGTATTGTCCCCACGGGAACAGAGGAGCTGCTCCTTCCCTGTGATTTCTGCCGCTTCCGCCCCGCCTGCCCCTCGCGGCAGCACTGCGCGGCGCTGTAAGGAGGTTCTTTATGACCATCACATTTTTGCCCTCGGGTGTACAGACCGAGGTTTCGTCCCACGAAACTCTGCTCCGTGCTGCCGAGCGTGCGGGGGTGCTCATTGATGCCGCCTGTGGCGGTGCGCTGAAATGCGGCAAGTGTAAGGTCCGCATTTTCGCGGGAAGCTGCAGCCCCCTCACGGACGCAGAGCGTCAGCTGCTCACCCCCACCGAGATCGAACTGGGCTTTCGCCTTGCCTGCTGCACCACTGCGGAGGGGGATCTGGAGATCGTTGTCCCCGACAGTCACGGTGGCTCCACCCGCAAAAAGAGCATGGCGCAGCTTCCTGAAGATCTGGTGTTTGCCCCCGCGGTGAACCTCCGCAGCGTTACTGTGCCTCGCGCTACCATGGAGCATCAGGTGGATTCGCTGAACCGTCTCCGCGCGACGCTGGAGCTGCCACAGCTGACGGTCGCCCCTGCCGTCCTTCCCGATCTGCAGCAGGCGCTGGATGCCAAGCGGGGCAAGGTCACGGCGGTGCTGCGGGGCGAGGAGCTGCTCACCCTGCTCAGCGGCGAGGAGCGCGCCTGCTATGGCGTGTCCTTTGACATCGGCACCACCACGGTGGTGGGTACGCTCTGGGATCTCACGGACGGCAAAGCCCTTGCCAGCGCCGCAAGAACCAACGACCAGAGCGTGTTCGGCGCAGACGTGATCTCCCGCATCCAGTTTTCGCTGGCAGAGGCAGGAAATCTCACCCTGCTGCAGAAAAAGGTGCTCTTTACCCTCAACAGCATCCTCACGGAGCTTTGCCTTGCGGCAGACCTGTCCCCCCGCAGCATTTACGATGTGACTGTGGTGGGAAATACAACCATGAGCCATCTCTTCCTCGGCGTTTCTCCCAAGCCCATGTCCCGCACCCCCTTTGCCCCCGCCTTCACCGAGGCGCAGACGCTCTCTGCCGCGGAACTGGGGCTCTCCGTTCACCCCCGCGCGGCGGTGCATCTGCTGCCGAACATCGCGGGGCATGTGGGCTCGGATATCACGGCAATGATGCTGGCAGCAGGGATCGAAAAGCGCAGTGGTAACCATGTTGCCATCGACATCGGCACCAACGGAGAGGTTGTGGCTGTGCGCAATGGTGAGCTTGTCTGCTGCTCCACCGCCGCAGGTCCCGCCTTCGAGGGCGCGTGCATCCGCAGCGGTATGCGTGCCGCGCCCGGTGCCATCGAGCGGGTGGATATGGCGGACGGTGATATTACCATCGCTGTGATCGACGATGCTGCCCCTCTCGGACTTTGCGGCTCGGGTCTGATCGATGCCATTGCCGCGCTGCTGCAGTGCGGCGCACTGCTGCCCTCAGGCAGACTGCTGACAAAGGAAGAAGCGGCAGACCTTCCTCCCTGTATCGCCGCCCGTATCACGGAAGCCGACAGCGCTCCCGCCTTCCGCTTGGCAGAGGGGGCAGACGGTGTCCCCATCCTGCTGACCCAGCAGGACATCCGCGAGGTGCAGCTTGCGAAAGGTGCCATTCTTGCAGGGATTCGGACGCTGCTGCATGAGCTGGGAATCTCCGAGGACGAGCTGGACTCTGTTCTCCTTGCGGGTGCATTCGGCAACTATATCCGCCGCGAGAGCGCCCTTGCCATCGGTTTGCTCCCCACAGTTCCCGTGGAAAAAATCATCCCCATCGGCAACGCCGCAGGTGCGGGTGCATCCATGGCACTGCTGTCCCTGCCTCAGCGGCAGCGGGCGGATCGCCTTTCCCGCATGGTTCGCCATGTGGAGCTCTCCATCCACCCTGTGTTTCAGGATCTCTACATTGATGCCATGCAGTTTGGCGGATAAGCGATTCAACAAAAAAATCCCGCGCCGACAGGCGCGGGATTTTTGCGTTCAGTTATCAAATTCGCTGGTTTCCTTCTGGCGCTCGATCTCGGGATGATGTTCTTCCATCCATGTGACGATCTCCTCAGCCGTGCCGACGGTGAAGCAATCCTTCGGCAGGCGGATAAAGTCCAGCATCACGTTGAAGTCCACATACTTGCTGGTGACGGTGTAGCTCTTTACCTGATCCCAGGTGATCATGCCGCGGGACTCCTCGTCCATGTAGGTGTGGATGCCCTCTTCCGTCACGTCCACACGGCTGTCCCAGCCGTTGCGCTTCTCCTTATGGTAGTTGATGCACATGATACGGAACTGCTTGTTGGCATACATGGGGCGGAACAGGAAGCCGCGGTACAGACCTACCAGACCCAGCATACCTGCCATGGACTGCATCCGCAGGTCAAAGTTCTTCATGCGGAAGATCACAAAGCAGGGCACTGCCACCACCAGCAGGATCAGCCAGAACCAGAAGCCCCTGGTCTTGTGGGCAGGGGGGCAGGTCCAGCTGCGGTAGCGGTTCATATCCATAAAGTATTTTACCTGAAACATCATCATTCCTCCTGAATTTTACTCCTTCGGCAGCGGCGGGCGCAGGGGAAGGAGCACGCGACCAAAACAGAACAAATTTCGACCGCTGTCTTTATAGAATACCACATCTGCGTCTGCACGTCTACGGTTCAGGGAAAAAAGATACACAATTCCCATTTTGTCGCGATAATACTGCTTGCAGAGCATTTCGCCGTCCACGCAGAAGATGCCCACGTCGCCGTTGCTGACACGGTCGTGGTTGACATAAACAATGCTGCCGTCGGCAATGTGAGGCTCCATGGAATCGCCGCGAATCCGCACGGCAAATTCTGCCGCCGCGGGCACCTCCGCCGTAACCACGATGGGGGTGAAATCCTCGCCCACAACGGGGGAGGCATAGCCTGCCGCTGCAGGAGAGGTGTAGAGGGGGATCACGCGGCTCTCGCTTGCGGGTTCTTCCTCCAGCAGGGCATCCTGCATGGCGCAGAGCGCCCCCAGCATGGTGTGGGCAGTCTCCCGCCCCGCGCGGGAAAGACTGCGGTATCTCTCCATCAGCTTTCGCTCCTCGGGGGAAGCGGTGGGAATGGGGAAGCTGTCCTGAAAGAGAAAGTTCGGCTCCATATCCAGCACACGGAACAATCGCAGCAGCACCTCTTCTTTGGGAGCGCTGATATCCAGCTCATAATTGCCCACCGCGCTGCGGGAAACACCCAGCGCATCCGCCAGATCCGCACGGGTCATGCCCAGCGCCTCACGGCGCTCACGGATTCGTTCACCCATACTCATCGCTGGAAACCTCCTTTGCCAAGATTCTTGTTTTTTCGACATTATTTTAGCGCATTAGAGCGTCATTGTCAACGGATTTCACAAGAAACTTGTTAAAGTTGACTTGACATAACAAATATACTGTGATATTATATGCCCATCAACAAGAATACTGGCAGCGCTGCCCCTTGAAAAACAAAGAAGCGGACGGCGAAAGCCGTCCACTTCTGTCTGCTTTTATACCAAGCATTCTCTGAGCCATGCCTGCAGGGCGGGAAAGCCGCCGTGGGGGCAGCCATCCAGTTCTCTGCCGCTCTTGTTGATGAGGCAATCAGTCAGCAGAAACACAGGCATCCCCAGCTCTGCCGCCGCAAGATCCTCCACCGCATCGTTGCCCACCATGAGACAGTCCTCCGCCCGCAGTCCCACGGTCTGCAAGATCTCACGGTAATAGGCAGGATTGGGCTTGCAGTATCGGCTGTTTTCGTAAGTGGTGACAAGACGGAAATCCTCTCTCCGCAGTCCCGCCCAGCGAATACGGCTTTCCGTGGCAATGGCAGGGAAGATCGGGTTCGTGGCAAGGACAAGCTCCGCGCCGAGGTCTTTGCACAGCGCAATGGTTTCTGCTGCTGCAGCGTTCTTGCCGCAGACCTCCTCCACCTGCTGAAACTCCTTCTCATAGTACTCCGCAAACAGGGGCTCGTCCGTTCGGCAGTCCTCGCCCATCAGGGCGCAGAAGGTCTCCCAAAAGACTTCCTCGTTGGTGCGGCTGCCGTTGTTCTTTACCATGGCAGCGGTGCCCGCCCAGATCGCCTGAATGAGGGGATCGCTCTCGTAGCCGTGGGGTGCCAGCTTTCTGGCAAGTCGACCGAAATATGCCTTGACAAACAACTCCTGATCCATGGGCAGGAGCGTGCCGTCCAAGTCGAACAACACGGTTTTCTTCATGGACATCCATCCTTTGCAAACGTTTTCTCCATGATACCACAGTTTTTCCGCACCACGCAAGCAACGCTTGCCACCGACCGTCGCTGTGCAGAAAAATAAGCGTCCTTTCGGACGCCTACTCTTGATTATATTATAACGGTGGTTCTCATCCACCATTGCTACAAAACAAAAACAACCGCCCAAAAGGACGGTTGTTGGTGGGGGAAGGTGGATTTCAGAACGCCAAGTGCCGCGCTGCGCGCGGTTGCGTTCTGCACACCCGCCTGCGGGCGGGCGTCTAACTTCTGATTATATTTGTTTCGGTGGTTCTCATCCACCGTCATCAAAAAACAAAACGACCGCCCTTTCGGACGGTCGTTGGTGGGGGAAGGTGGATTCGAACCACCGAAGGCATAGCCAGCAGATTTACAGTCTGTCCCCTTTGGCCACTCGGGAATTCCCCCATGTTTAATTGGAGCTGGTGGACGGACTCGAACCCCCGACCTGCTGATTACAAATCAGCTGCTCTACCAACTGAGCTACACCAGCGTGTCCCGCGTCATCCACAGCAGAATTAAGTATATCAGCATTACCCGCTTTTGTCAACACTTTTTTCGAGATTTTTTGGAGGTTTTTTTACGCATTATTTTGACTCTCTTTTTACCCCGCAGGAGGACAAGCCTGTGCACTGCTGTTCCTTCTGTGACAGTCCCCTGTATCCCGGGGATGATTCCTGGCAGCTCAATGGATATGTGGTCTGCCGCGCCTGTTTTCCCGCCTTCGCAGAACGGGAGCTGGCTCCCTACCATTCACTCTGCGAGGAAGGAGACTGATCGACATGACCCTCTATGAACTGTCCTTTACATACGAGCAAAGCGCTGATCTGCTGCGCCGGCGAATACGGGAGCTGCAGCAGGCAGAGCGGTGTACCACCGATTCCCGTGAGCGCCGCCTTCTTCATCAGCGCATGGCGGCGTTGGAGCCCCTGCTGCGGGAAATGCGGGAACTGACCGCGCTTTCGCGCCACTACTACGAAAGGAGCTATCACAAGAATGACAAATACACCCTGTAACAGTCTTGATAAGATCTATAATGAGATGATCGTTCGGGTGCAGGTTCGGCAAATGGACAATGATGAGACCATAGATCGTATGCAGCGCAATCTTTACCGTGCCCGCATCCGCGAACTGACACCGAGGCAGGCAGAACTGCTGGAGCTCCACTTTGGAGAGGGGAAAACCATGCGGCAGATCGCCCGAGAACAGGGGGTTGCGCCCTCTACCGTTTCCCGCACCATCGCCCGGGCGGAAGATCGGTTGAGGCGCTGTCTGCGGTATGGTTTTTGACTGCCCTGCTTGACTTTGTCGAAAGGCATCCTATAATAGAGATTGCCTATGGCATGAAAGATTTTTCCTTTGGGGAGGGATTCACTTGCTGCACAATTCATTCCATCGTTCCGGCTATCGGATGTTGACCGGCTGTATCGGCGCGGTGATCTTCGCCTTTGGCATGAACACGCTGATCGTTCCGCTGGATCTCTATACCGCGGGTCTGCTGGGTTATGCCCAGGTGGCACGCACACTGGTGGAAAACGCGCTTGGCATGACCTTTCAGGTGGATATCGCCAACATCATTTACTATGTGCTGAATATCCCCATTTTCTATCTGGCATTCAAGACCCTTGGCAAGCATTTTGTGGTCTGCACGATCTTGTATCTCTCGGTCTATTCGGGTGTGTCCATGATCATCCCCATCCCCGCCGAACCCCTGCTGGATGATGCCATTACCTGCACCCTTCTCGGTGCGCTGATCTGCGGCGCGGGCTTTGGCTTCACGCTGACCTGCGGCGGCTCTCTCGGCGGTATCGACATTGTGGGGCTTGCCATCTCCAAGAAGGTGCGCTGGATCACCGTGGGACGCTTCGGCATGGTGGCAAATGTGCTGCTGTATCTCAGCTGCTTCTTCCTGTTCTCGCTGGAGACCGTGATCTACTCCATCATCTATACCGCAGCTTTCTGCCTTGTGGTGGATCGTTTCCATCAGCAGAACATCAATTTGCAGGTGCTGATTTTCACCAAGGCAAGCGACCCCGAGGTGCCTCATCGCCTCACGGAGAAGCTGGGGCGCGGCTGTACCTGCTGGGATGGCAAGGGTGCTTACACGGGCGACCCGCTCCATGTGTTTTGCATTTGCACCTCCAAGTTTGAGCTGGACGCTCTGCGCCAGACTGTCTACGAAGTGGACCCCCACGCCTTCATCACCGTGCAGGAGGGTGTGCAGATCTACGGCAACTACCTGAGAAAACTGAACTGAACAAACGCCATGCTGTATCAAACGTACAGCATGGCGTTTCTCTTTTGCGTCAGATCCATTTCTTTGCGATAACGATGGGCTGATGGAAGTCCGTTTCCTCGGGGAACAGCCACCGCACTTCCTCAAAGCCTGCGGCAAGAATTGGTTGGAAGTGATTATAGCATAGGAAGGACAGCGGAACAATATCACTGTCACCTTTTCGCTCTTGTCGCCGTCAAAGGGACATGGTATAATCAAGCATTATCATTTTGGGGAGGTGCTCCATGTTCGAAACCACATCCGCCATGCTCCACATCATGGCAATGGCGTTTATGCTGTGCGACCATCTCTGGGGCACCATTGTGCCGGGAAACGACTGGCTGACCTGCATCGGACGCATCGCCTTTCCTATCTTTGCTTTTATGCTGGTGGAGGGCTATTTCCACACAAAGGATCTCAAAAAATATGTGAAGCGTCTGCTTCTTTTTGCCATCATTTCCGAGCTGCCCTTCAACCTTGCCCTCGGCAGCCGCTGGATCTATCCCATTCATCAGAACGTGCTCTGGAGCTTTCTCATTTCCATTGCCCTCATCCACTGGAACGAGCGGACGAAGGCAAAAGGCGTGCTCTGGAAGCAGATCGCCGTGTGCGTGGCAAGCATTGTGATCGCTTGCGCCGCAGGACTTTTGACCTTTGTGGATTTCTATCACGCAGGCATTCTCACGGTGCTGGTGTTCTACTTCTTCCGCGGCAATGCCTGGTGGCAGCGGGCGGCGCAGCTTGTCTTTCTCTGGTATATCAACACGGAGGTGCTAGGCGGCTTCGGCTATGAGTTGACCCTGTTCGGCGAGTCCTTCTTCCTGCACCGCCAGAGCTTCGCCCTGCTGGCGCTCATACCCATCTGGCTCTATCGCGGACGACAGGGCTACAAGAGCAAGCCCTTCCAGTATTTCTGCTATGCGTTCTATCCTGCCCATCTGCTGATATTGGGATTGCTGAAATTCATCCTGTAACAATTGAACCCTGACCGGCACAATGCCTGTCAGGGTTTTTCGTTGTGTATCGAAAAATTTTTCATCCCGTAGAAGAAGTCGCACCCTTGCGGGTGCAGTCTGTTTCAGCCCCCCATTTTCTTTTTCTTTGGCTTGTCAAAGAAAAAGAAAATGCGCCGCTGGCGGTGGAAAAGAAAAAGAAAACGCCGCCGTGCGCATCGGTAGCTTGACCGGCAGACCAACTACTGTGCTCGTGCAAGTGCAGCTGCTCGTCGATTTGACCTGCTCCTCTTTCCGCTGCCGCTGCTGCAGTGGGTACTGCAGGACTTTGCGTGGAACAAAAAAGAAAAACGACCAAGTCTTTCGACTTGATCGTTTATGGAGCGGGCGACGAGGCTCGAACTCGCTACCTCCACCTTGGCAAGGTGGCGCTCTACCAGATGAGCTACGCCCGCAGAACAATATTGAGTATAGCCGATGTTCCTTGATTTGTCAATACCGTTTTTGAAAATTATTCAAAAATTTTTGGGGGATTGTCAATGCGTGCAGTACAGTCGGAGTTGAGATTTGTTTTGGACCGTTCCGTTTGAGATCCATCTGGTGCGGAGGCGGTTACGAACAGTCAGCCGTTTTGGGAAGACATGAAAGCGGCGAGGGGGGGAAAACTTGTGCAATGGGGCAGACTGTGATATACTATTATTACGATTAACATGGGGGAGTGTTCCCCGGAAAGGTGCGCCATGGAGCTGCTGCAGCAAGTGTTTAATTCCATAAAAGAATCCATCGCAGCGCAGCTCGGTGGCGGAACGGATTGGTTCGCAGGTGTTGGCGAGCAGATCCAGGTCTTTGCCGTCTCGGCTGAGGGCGTGGTGTGCCTGCTGCTGCGCGTGGCGATGATCGCCCTGGCGTGGTGCATTGTGCTGCGCTGCATCCGCTCCCTCTACTCCGATGGCAAGGATCAGGAACTCTGGGGCGTGATGACTCTTGTCAATGGTGCGCGCTATGAGCTGCACCACTGGGAGAATATCATCGGGCGTGCCCGCTATGCGGATATCCGGCTGAACTTCTCCTGCGTCTCCCGCAGCCATGCGACGCTGCAGCGGGATGACAAGGGGCACTGGCTGCTCTATCCCATTTCCGAGAGCAGCCGCACCAATGTCAACGGTGAGCGCATCCATGAGCCGACGGAGATCCTCTTCGGTGACACGCTGAGCTTCAACGGCATTGAAATGTTCTTCTTTCCTGCCTCGGCGCAGGAGATTCAGGAGCAGGAGAAGCGCCGTGTGCGCCCCGGCGGCGGCGTGAGCCAGCGAAAAACGCTGTGGCTTCTGACGGTGCTGCAAGCCCTGACCCTGCTGCACTTTATCATCGTGACGGAGGCGGAGCGTCTCGTCAAGATCCTGCCTGCCTTTACGCTGCTGTCTGCGGTCATGTGGGGGCTGTATTTTGTCTACCGCCTGTTCCACCGCGCGGCGTTTGAACTGGAGACACTGGCGTTTTTCCTCTGCACGGTGGGCTTTTCGGTGATCTCGGCTTATGCCCCGAGCAGTCTCCTCACGCAGTCTATCGCCCTTGGCATCGGTCTGGTGCTGTTTTTACTGCTGAGTGTCGCCATGCGGAGTCTCAAAGTGGCAGTGCAGTGCCGCTGGCCCTTGGCTGCTGCTGCCTGCGCCCTGCTGACGTTCAATGTGCTCTTCGGTCAAAAGCTCTTCGGCGCCAAGAACTGGATCTCCGTGGGTCCCTTCAGCTTCCAGCCCTCGGAGCTGGTGAAGGTCGCCTTCGTCTTTGCGGGGGCGGCGACCCTTGACCGTCTGTTTTCCAAACGAAATCTCATTTTCACCGCGGCATTTTCCTGCTTCTGTGTGGGTTGTCTTGCGCTGATGAGTGACTTCGGTACGGCGTTGATCTTCTTCATCGCCTTTCTCACCATCGCCTTCCTCCGCAGCGGCGATCTGCCCTCTGTTGTGCTGCTGACAGCGGCAGCAGGCGTGGGCGGTTGGGTGATCCTGAAGTTCAAACCCTATATCGCCCGCCGCTTCGCCGTTTGGCGACACGTGTGGGAGCACACGGACGCGGGGGGCTATCAGCAGAGCCGCACCATGGCTGCCATTGCTGACGGCGGCTTGTTCGGCAAGGGACCCGATGATGCGTGGCTGAAATATGTGGGCGCGGCAAACACTGACCTTGTGTTCGGTGTGGTGTCGGAGGAGTTTGGTCTGCTCATGGCGCTTGCCGCCGTGACCGCCATTCTTGCCATGGTATTTTTTGCAGTCTATGCCATCAAAAATGCCCGTTCCAGCTTTTATGTCATTGCCGCCTGCGCCACAGCCACCATGCTCACCTTCCAGTCCTGCCTGAACATTTTCGGCGCGACGGATCTGCTCCCTCTCACAGGCGTGACGTTGCCCTTTGTCTCCATGGGCGGCAGCAGTATGATGTCCTGCTGGGCGCTGCTCGCCTTCCTCAAGGCGGCGGACACCCGCAAGAATGCAAGCTTCGTCCTCAAGCGGCCCAGCTTCCGCAAGGGAAAGTTCAAGGAAGAGGAAGAACGCCGCAGCGCGCAACAGCAGCAGCGCATCGACGAGTTTACCATCGACTGGGGCGCGTCGGAGAACGGGAGAACGAGCGAAAGAAGCTTTGACCGCGAGCCCACGTGGGAGTGGGAAGCGGAGGATGATGAGGAAGAATAACGGAGCGGGAAAGGAGGAGACGGCATGAAACAGCTGGGCTATCGCGCCATCATGGTGCTGTGCTTTATTGCGCTGCTCGCAGGCGGTACGGCGCTGTTCTGCGCCCGCTATCTCGGCGACGGCAGCGACTGGGCGGCATCCAGAGTCAACAGCGGTGTCTATGAAGACGGCAAGCTGCGCCGGGGAACGATCTATGACCGTGACGGCGATGTGCTGTTTGATGCGGTCGGCGGCAGTTATGCCGACAGCGGCGCTGTCCGCAAGGCAACGCTCCATCTCATCGGTGACCGCGCCGGCAACATCTCCGCCTCTGCTACGAAGCTGATGGCAGACCGCCTTGTGGGCTTCAACCCCATTATGGGTACAGCCATGGGTGGGCACGATATTTTCCTGACGGTGGAAGCGTCCCTCAACGCCGCCGCCTATCAGGCGCTGGACGGCAGAAAGGGCGCGGTGGCGATCTACAACTACAAGACGGGGGAGCTGCTCTGCTCCGTTTCCACCCCTACCTTTGACCCCGAAAAGCCTCCGAAAGAAATTGAGGGCAACAGTAAGTACGAGGGCGTGTATCTCAACCGTGTCTTTGTGGGTCTCTATGCCCCCGGTTCGGTATTCAAGATCGTGACCACCGCCGCAGCGCTGGAGCAGATCCCCGATATCGAGAGCCGCAGCTTCAGCTGTAGCGGCAGTCTGGAGCTGGGCGAGCATACCATTACCTGCCCGAAAGCCCACGGCGAGATGGATTTTGCCCGCGCGCTTGCAAAGTCCTGCAACTGTGTCTATGCGCAGCTTGCGGTGGAGCTCGGCGGCGAGACCCTGCAGAAATATGCCGAGAGCGCGGGACTGCAGGAACGTATGGACGTCAGCGGCATCAAGACCGCCGCGGGCAGCTATACCGTCGCGGAGAACGAGGGAGATCTTGGCTGGTCGGGCGTGGGTCAGTATCAGACCATGGTGAACCCTGCCGCCATGCTGCGGCTCATGGGTGCCATTGCGAACGACGGCGTAGGCGTAACGCCCCAGCTGCTGCTGAAAGAAACGGTGGAGAGCGGACGCACGGTGGCAAGCGGGCGCTCGGACAGTGAACGACTGTGGAAAGCGGAGACCTGCGAGAAGCTCAAGGCGCTCATGCGCAACACTGTGGTGGTGGAGTACGGCGCAGAGAAGTTCGGGCAGCTGAATGTCTGTGCCAAGTCCGGCACAGCGGAGGTGGGCGAGGGAAAGCGTCCTCATTCGTGGTTCGTGGGCTTCGTGGATGATGAGAATTGCCCCCTTGCCTTTTCCGTCATTGTGGAAAACGGCGGCAGCGGCAGCGCTGTTGCAGGCGGCATCGTGGCAAAGCTGCTGCCCGACGCGGCGGCACTGCTGCAAACTGCAGAAGAATAAGAACAGCAAGGGCTGCTGCCCTTGCTGTTTTATGCAAAAAACTCGCCTGTGGAGCTCCACAGGCGAGTTTTTCATCAGTTATACGCCGGAGTAGGCATTGAAGCCGCCGTCCACGGGGATCACCACGCCGGTGACGAAGCCTGCTGCCTCATTGCTGACGAGGTACAGCAGTGCGCCGGTCAGCTCGTCGGCAGTGCCGAAGCGACCCATGGGCGTTGCTGCGAGGATCTTGGCAGTGCGGGCGGTGGGAGTACCGTCCTCGTTCCAGAGAAGCTTCGCATTCTGCTTGGTGGAGAAGAAGCCGGGGGCGATGGCGTTGACACGGATGCCCACACGGCTAAAGTGGACAGCCAGCCACTGAGTGAAGTTGCTGATGGCTGCCTTCGCGCCGGAGTAAGCGGGGATCTTGGTCAGAGGGGTGAAGGCGTTCATGGAGCTCACGTTGATGATGTTGCCGCCGCGCTCCACCATCTGTGCCGCAAAGACCTGGGTGGGGATGAGTGTGCCGGTGAAGTTCAGATCAAAGACCATCTTTACACTCTCGGTATCGAGATCGAAGAAGCTCTTGGTCTCGGCATCGATGTCACCGGGCTCGTAATACTCCTTGTCGGTGGTTGCCTTGGGATTGTTGCCGCCTGCGCCGTTGATGAGAATGTCGGTCAGACCCAGCTCATTCTTCACCTGCTCAGCAACGGCTTCCATACCTGCGCGGTCAAGGACATTGCCCTGATACGCGCGGGCAACGCCGCCGTCTGCGGTGATCTCATCTGCCACGCGCTGCACATTTTCCAGCGTGCGACCCACCAGTGCCACCTTGGCGCCGCAGGCAGCAAGTGCCTTTGCCATTTCACTGCAGAGCACGCCGCCTGCACCGGTCACCACGGCGACCTTGCCGCTGAGATCAATCTGAAAAGGAAGTTTCATTTGCCATACCTCCGTATAATTATTTACCGCAGTGCTGCAGCAGCTTCTCGCCGCCGAAATAATGCACCGCGTTGCCATAGCAGACATCGCTCACGATCTTCTTCGCAAGCTCCATGGGAAATTCGCCGCGGTCCACATACGCGCCGATGCCATCGCAGAGGATGCGGCGGAAGTAGTCGTGACGAACAAAGGTGCCGATGCTGCGGGAGTCGGTGAGCATACCCACAAAGCCTGCAAGCAGGGCATTCTCCATGAGGTAGGCGAGGTGCTTTCGCATGCCGCGCTCATGGTCGTTGAACCACCATGCCGCACCGAGCTGCACCTTGTTGCGGATGCCGCCGGCAGCAAAGGTGGCGCAGAGGGTGGCAAGGGAGGGATACTCGCCGTCGTCGAGGCAGTAGAGAATGGTGCGGGGAAGCTTATCTGCCTGATCGAGGATGTCCAGCAGACCCGACACGGAGCGGACACCGGGTGCAATATCCACGCTGTCACCGCCGCAGTCTGCGCCGAGGGCGCGGTAACGGCGGGTGCTGCCGTTGCGAAGGGCGCCGCTATGGAGCTGCATGACCCAGTCGCGCTCAGCGTAGCGCTCGCCCAGCCACTGCAGCAGGGCAGAGCTGATGCGGTCAGCCTGCTGCTGGGTTGCAATGCCGGCGGCAAGGGCAGCGGTGAAATCCTCCTCCGCGCCCGTGGGGTCGATATACTTCAGCCCCTCATAGCCGTGATCGGCGGTGCGGCAGCCAAGGGCTGCAAAGCGATCCATGGAGTGGGCAAGCGCAGCCTTGAGGTCATCAAGAGTAGCAATAGACATACCCTCGCTCTGCTCCAGCTTGCGGATGGCACCGATCCAGGTATCCTTGGATGCGGCAAGGAGCTTGTCGGGACGGAAGGCGGGCAGGCACAGGATGTCGGTCTCCTCCTGCTGGAGCTTTTCATGCCACTCGAGGGTATCGGAAGGCTCGTCGGTGGTACAGAGCGCGGTCACACCGAAGCGCCCCAGCAGTGCGCGGGGGCGGAAATCCTCACCCTGCAGTTTTTCGTTGCAGCGGGCATAGATTTCCCTGGCGTTGGCAAGGCAGAGAGGTTCTTCCTCGTCAAAGAGCACTGCCAGCTGCTGCTGCGTCCATGCGTAGAGCTGGCAGCCGCAGAGACCCTCCAGCGTCTTTGCCCATGCGAGGAACTTCTCCTCGCCGTTGGCATCGCCTGTGATGCAGCGCTCCTCCACACCGGCAAGGCGCATGGCGCGCCAGATGTAATGGTCGCCGCTGAGCCAGAACTCTGCCATGTCGCGGAAGTTGCGGTTATGGTAGAGCAGCTCGGGGGAGAGATGGTTATGGAAGTCGAAAACGGGAATGTCACGGGCGAAGGCGTAGAGCTCGCGGGCGCTTTCCCCGTTCAGAACAAAACGGTCAGTCTTAAAATAGTTCACGGCAATTCCTCCGGAAACGGTGATATAAAGATGCGGGAAGAAAAGAGCCTGCCGCGGCAGGCTCTTTTCGCATTTCAAAATCAGTCGGGCTTCTTGATCTGGTTGAGCTGTGCGTTCAGACCCAGCAGCTGCTCTTTGGTGAACTTCACATCCATCATGCCGCCCATCAGTGTGAACAGGCGCAGCACGGTGAAGCCGTTCATCATGGACATCATGTCGGCGCTGACCTCAAAGCCCATGGCTTCCATCTTGCCGTCGCCGCCCATCATCTTGCCCATCAGCTGGGTGAACATCATGCGACCGCCCTCAGTCTTGAGGACATCGCCCATCTTGTCGTTCAGAGACAGGTAGCCCTCAGGAGCTTCCACGTCGAACCAGTTGAGGATCGCGCCCTTTTCCTTCAGACGGTACGCCTCGTTGAACACCTCGACCTTGCGGATCACGCTCTCATCCTTGTGCTCGCCTGCGACAGCCACCAGCTTGGTCTCGCCGGCGTTGGGCACATCGAAGTAGAAGAAGTGATCGGCAGCAGCCTTCTTGCCAAGGCTCACGCCGTTGGCGAACAGCTCCACCTCGGGCAGGTTGGAGTAGACGGTGACACGGGTGACATCCTCCACGCGGTCCACATAGCGCTTGCCGCAGAGATGGACGAAGGGATCATCGCTCAGCCATGCCTTGTAAGCATAGAAGGAGTCCTTCTTATACTTGCGGTCGAAGGTTACGAGACCCTTGTGGTTCTGACCATCCTCGCCGCCCTCGTTGCGGGCATCGGCACCGAAGTCGAACATATTCCACACATGGGTCGCCCAGAGATACTTGCGGCAGAAGAACTGCTTGATCAGCTCCTCGTGGTAGTATGCCTGATACTCCTCGGTATAGTCGCCCTGTCTGGGATCAGAAGTGTGCCAGTTCAGTGCCTCGCAGCCATACTCGGAGCAGCCGATGGGAATGGTGGGATGCATCGCATGGAACTGGTCGAACCAGGGACCGTTCATAGCGGTGTCACCGCCGTACCAGCCGAAGTAGTGGTTATAGGACACCACATCGGGGATCTGCAGATAGGGATCGTCCATCTTGCACATGGAGACAGCCGCGATGGTGGTCAGACGGGTCTTGTCCATCTCGTGGCACATATCGTTGAGGATGTTGTGGTTTTCCATCATATCCTCAGCGCCGCCGCCGATGCCGATCTCGTTGGAGAGGCCCCAGACGACGATGGAGGGGTGGTTATAGTTCTGAACGATCAGTTCCTTCATCTGGGAGATGGTGTTCTCACGACCGGTGGGCATGTGCTTGGAGATGTAGGGGATCTCTGCCCAGATCACCATGCCGCGCTCATCGCAGAGATCATAGAAGAACTGGTCGTGCTGATAGTGCGCAAGGCGGATGGTGGTAGCGCCCACCTCGCAGATCAGATCCATATCCTCGATGTGATCCTCGTGGCTGAGGGCATTGCCCTTGCCCCAGCGGTCCTGATGACGGCTCACGCCGCGCAGGGGATACTCTTCACCGTTGAGGATGAAGCCGCGGTCGGGATCGATCTGGAAGCTGCGGCATCCGAAGCGGGTGCAGACGCTGTCGATGACCTCGTCACCCTCCATCAGCTCTGCCTCGCAGCAGTAGAGATAGGGATCCTTGCGACCGTGCCAGAGGTGTGCGTTTTCAAGGGTGAAGGATGCGTTGGTGCCGTCGCTGACCACGCTCTGCAGCTCGTTTTCCTCTGCGTCGTAGATGGCGTAGCGGATCTTCTGACCCTCCTTGAGATTGCTGACCCAGACCTGCACATCCACCTTGGCATCCTTGCCCTCCACCACGGGAGTCACAGCAATGCCCTTGCCGCCGAAGTAGTCCAGATCAAAGTGGGACTCCTTCACGCAGATGATGTTCACGTCACGGTACAGACCGCCGTAGAAGGTAAAGTCAGCCATCTGGGGATAAACGGTCTGGTTAGCGGTGTTGTCCACTGCGACAACCACCAGATTGTTCGCCTCCAGCGCCTCGGTGATGTCCACGCGCCAGGTGGAGTAGCCGCCGTGGTGCTGTGCCAGCTCCTTGCCGTTGACATAGACGGTTGCGGAGGAGTTGGCACCCTGCAGCTCCAGATAGTAACGGTCTGCCTCAGGCAGATCCATCTTGTTCAGAGTCTTTGCGTAGTAGCAGGTGCCGCGATAGTAGTCGTTATCGCCGTCCTGACCGTCGATGGCATTCCAGCTGTGGGGCAGGTTCACCCAGTTCCAGTTCATGGGCAGGGTGGAGGGGACGGCATCCGCCTGCTTGGTGAATGCCCACTTGGCGTTAAAGTTAACAACAGTTCTCAATGGTAGTTCCTCCTTGTATAAATTTGAAGATCAGAAAAGACGGCAGGCAGAACTCTGCCTGCCGTCAAAGCATTTGCGTATGATGGTATGGCGGATTATTCTGCGTGTGCAGCGTGACGAGCGTTCAGCTCCTCGGTCATCTTGGCGGTGGTCTTTTTGTCGAGGTTATAGATCATGCCCAGACCGATGAACTGCATCACAGCGCTGAATGCATAGGTTCCGGGAACGAGGTAACGCATACGCAGAGCGACCTCTGCGGTCTGGTTGCCTTCGTTGGCACCCACATAGCCCAGTGCCACCATGATAGCGAGGACGATGGCGGGACCGACACCCTGTGCGAGCTTACGGAAGAAGGAGTGCAGTGCGTACACGGTACCTTCCTCGCGGACGCCGAACTTCCACTCGTTGTAGTCGATGGCATCGCCCATCATTGCCCAGGAAACGGTGGAGTAGATACCCATACCGAGGGAGTTGATGAGCTGGCAGATGATGTACAGCAGCATACCCTTGTTGTCGCCGCTGATGGGCATGACGAACATCAGAATGCTGGCGATGAGGCTGCAGATAGCGCCGACGGAAGCCAGCTCCTTCTTGCCGTACTTGGTGACCATCTTACGGGCAAGGGGAGTGAACACCATAACAGGGATCATGGCGAACATCTGCACGACACCGGATGCCTTCACGTTGTGGAAGTAGGACTGGAAGAGGACGGTGACAGCGGTGGTTGCGCCCTGCATACCGATGAACATACCCATAGCGGCGATGGTAGCGCCCACTGCGGGGCGGTTCTTCAGGAAGTTGCCCATTGCCTTGATGACGTTGAACTTGGGCTGATCATCCAGCTTGATCTCGGTGTCCACGCGGATCTCGGTGTTCTTGATCATGAACTGGAAGCAGAGGAAGCCGAAGAAGCCCATGATGAGAGCGGCGATGAACACGCGCTCACCGATGAGGTTGTTGTTCTCATCAAAGATGATGAAGGGCAGGATGACCATGGGCAGCATGTTGCCGCCGATGGAACCGACAGAGCGCCATGCGGAGAGGGATGCGCGGTCAGCAGGCTTGTCGGAGATCAGGGACAGCAGGGAGCCGTAGGGCACGTTTGCCACAGTGTAGAATGCATCCCAGACCACATAGCCTGCGATGAAGATGATGCACTTTGCTACCATGGGAGCATCGGGGAAGGGCAGGAAGCAGCAAGCGCCGCCGATGATCAGACCGATGGAGCCTGCCCAGATGTACTGCAGGAACTTATTGCGCTTGTACTGATGTCTGTCGGAGTCCACGATGGAGCCGATCAGGGGGTCGTTGATTGCGTCCCACACCTGCACCACGATCAGCAGTGCGGAGTAGATCAGATCCAGACCCATGAACTGCGTCCAGAAGATTGCCATGGTGCTCTTGAGCGCGAAGCTCATGTTGCAGCCAAGGTCGCCGGCGGCGTAAGCCAGGCAGTCCCGCATACCAAACTTGCGGAAGCCGTTTTCGTCCAGCTTGACAGGTTTCTTTGCCATTTTTTCATCCTCTTTTCTTTCATGCTCGCCGCACACAGAGGGTGACACGGCGATATTTAATAGTATGATAACAAAAAAACAACAGTTTTGGTAGTACTATTTTCAGCTCAAATAGCACTATTTTTTGAGTTGTGTTGAAAAGAGAACGTTTTTGTGAGATAATGCAATTACAAGCCCTTTCTTTAGTGCGCATTACACAATAAAAGATGGTGAAAAATAGAATGATTTACCGTGCTGAACTGGACTTTTTGCGGAAAATGTTCAAAAAATTCCGATTACAATCCTTTGTTCTTGCCCCCGGGGAAGCTCTGCCGGAGGAGTTCAGTCCTGCCTTCAGAAAATTCTTTGGTCGGGACAGCGAATATGACAGGCTGTTCCTTGCCGTTGCGAGCCGCGCGGAGGAGCAGGTGATCTATCTGGTCTCCGATGGAGTACGTTGCCGCTATGCCTTTATGAAGCTCCCTGCCGATGACGGACTGCTGATGATCGGACCGTATTATACCGAGGTGCTGAGGGAGCAGGATGTGGCGGCGCTGTCCGCCCGATTCTCCCTCTCCGCAGAGCGTGCCGCCCAGCTGCGCCATCTCATGGCAGAGGTGCCCGTTCTTGCGGGCGAGGGGATTTTGACCCGTGCGCTGCAGGCGCTGGGCGAAACAGTCTGGGGCGAAACGGAAATGATTCGGATCCTGGACATTGACCGGGAGTTTGAGGGCGTGTTTTCCTTTGCCGAAGAGAAGATCGGCGCGACGGCGGATGAGCAGCTGCTGCTGAATATGCAGCTGATGGAGACAAGATATGCCAACGAAAATGAGCTCATGCGCATTGTTTCCAACGGTTTGGTCATGCAGGCAGATCAGATGATGTTCCATTTTTCCGACTTCCATTTTGCGCAGCGCTCCGGTGATCCCCTCTACAGCTTCAAGCACTACTGCATTGTCTGCAACACCCTGCTGCGCAAGGCGGCGGAGCAGGGCGGCGTGCACCCGCTGTATCTGGACCGGATGTCCTCCGATTTTGCGTGGAAGATCGAGAGTCTCCGCGCCGTCGGCGAAGGAGAAAGCCTCATGGGCGATATGATACGGACATACAGCCGCCTTGTCCGTAAGCACGCTACCGCCGGGTATTCGGGATTGGTGCAGAAAACGGTGACCTATATCGACGCAGACCCTGCGGGCGATCTGTCCCTGCGAACGGTGGCGGCGGCGCAGAAGGTGACAGCATCCTATCTCTCTGCCCAGTTTAAAAAGGAAACGGGGCAGACGCTCACGGATTATGTCAATGAAAAGCGTATCCATCACGCCATTCATCTGCTGCAGACTACCCGCCTGCAGGTGCAGACGATCGCCCAGCGCTGCGGCTTTCAGGATCCGAACTATTTTGTACGCCTGTTCAAAAAGAAAACAGGGGTCACCCCGGCGCAGTACCGCCGCCATTCCGGTGCTGAGCGGGGAGAGACGCAGAAATAAGAAAAACGCCGACGCAGCGCGTCGGCGTTTAGTCGTTTATGCGTTGGGGCGAGTATAACCCTCGGGCACGAACACGTGCAGATCCGCAAGGGTTCTCGCTTCGGTGAAGGGATTGAAGTAATCATTGACGAGGCTCAGCACCTGATCGTCATAGAGAATATAGTAGCTGCCGCCGTTGTAATAGCCGGTGCCGTCACCGGGCAGGGTGTGGAAATGAATGTTGTCCAGACCTGCTGCCAGCGCCTGCTGACCGCACCAGAGGAGGTTGTTGACACTCAGACTGGTTTCCACATATTCCTTGAAAATCTTGGCGTATTTACCGAAGTCGTCGGGGCTGATGGTGGAGATCATTTTCTTGGCAACTGCCTTGAGGAATGCCTGTTGGGTGCCGATACGACCGATATCCTCCGTGCCGTAGCCGCTGCCGTCGTTGTTGTGGCGGAAGCGCACCACACCCATGGCGGTCTTGCCGTCCAGCTTCTGCAGACCCTTGCTCACATGGATGTGCAGATCCTGATAGGGGTCGTCGTAGTCCATGTTCAGCGGCACGTCGAACTCCACGCCGCCGATGGAGTCCACCAACGCGATGAATGCCTGCAGATCGACCTTCACCACATAGTCAATGGGCACGCCCATCATTTCGGACACCTTTTCCGAGACCATGGAGATGCCGCCCTTGTTGTAGGCGTTGTTGATCTTTTTCACCTTCCAGTCCACGTCGATCAACGTGTCGCGGGGGATGCTGATGCAGTTGACTGCGGGCTTGGAGGAGTCTATGGAGACGAGGATCATGGTGTCGCTGCCGCCGTTGCCGTCATCCACGCCGCAGACGAGGATGTTGTAGAAGCCGTCCTTGCGGACAGGACCGCTTGGCTGCTGCACCTGATTGGTGACCTCGCTGTTGTCTTCAGGAGTCGTGTCGGCGGGCAGCTCCGGTTCCTTGAATACCAGCTTCATGCCGGCAAATGCGCCTGTGCCGACAAACAGCAGTGACAGCAGCAGCGCAGTGATCTTCTGTGGGGTAGAGGTGCCTTTGTATCGTTTGCTCATAATCAGAACGTCCTAATCCATTGGGGCTGCATGAGAAAGCATGCGCACCTTTTATTATGACCTATTCCGACAAAAGATGCAACTAAAGTTTTCTGTCAATCATTGCCCTTGTATTTTTTCCGTGTGGCGATCCCGCCGCGGATGTGCCGCTCTGCCTTGTTTTGCTCAAGGACTTCCTTTGCCTGCAGATAAAGCGAACGGTTGTATTGGGGCAGCCGCTCGCTGAGATCCTTATGTACGGTGCTTTTGGAGATGCCAAATTTCTGCGCGGCGGCGCGGACGGTAGTTCGGTTTTCGATGATGTAAAGCGCCAGTCGTTCCGCCCGCTCCTCCATGTTTCCTTTCAAAACGCTTCACTCCTCGCATCAGGTTGCTCCATCCTATGCAGAGAGACGGTGGGATATGAACGGGGGGCGACGTGGGAGCTACTCTTTCGTTGACATTTTTCTGCTCAGGGTCTATTATACTTTCATCTATTTTTTAATAAAGTAATTTGGAAATCAAGGAGTGACAGACATGAAAAAGCGTCTTTCCCTGCTGGCGATGACGCTGGCGCTGGTGCTGGCTGTTTTTACCGTCAGCGCTTCCGCGGCAGTGTATGAGCCGCAGTTTACCGATGAGGCGGAGATTTTGTACGATCTGGGTCTCTTCCGCGGAACGGGTACGAATGCGGATGGTTCCCCTGATTTTGCACTGGAAAAGCCTGCCACCCGTATGCAGGGCTTGATCATGCTGATCCGCCTGCTGGGCGAGGAGGAAGACGCCCTTGCCTATGAGGGACCCTGCCCCTTTACCGATGTCAGCGGCAACTCTGCGAAATACGCGGCGTATGCGTACAGCAAGGGCTATACCAGCGGCACCAGTGCCACCACCTTTGGCAACGGCGCGCTGAAGAGCAATGCCTTTTTGACCTTTGTGCTGCGCGCCCTCGGCTATGATGACCACGCAGGAGATTTTTCTTACAGCTCGGCGATTCTGCTGGCGGAAAAGCTGGAGCTGATCACCCGTGGTGAGTATGTGAACGGTTCTGCAACCCTTTACCGTGATGCCTGCGCGCAGATCGCCTACAACGCCCTGCTCACCGAGCCCAAGGGTGAAGCGCAGATGCTGGTGCAGGTGCTGCAGGAGGAGGGGGCAGTGGAAGAAGCGGCTGTTGCTGCCACCGCCATCACCGAGGCGCAGCCTGCCTATTCTGCGCAGCTGGACTACGAAGGCTGGCACATTTTCCACGATCAGTACATGGACAAGCGCGTTCGTGACATGGTGAAGGCGCAGGGAAAGTTCTATGGCTTCGATGAGGACATGGGCTGGGTGACTGACCCCGATACCAAGGAGGAGTTTGTCAACAATATGCTAGGCTGTTTTCTGGTGGGTGACTATGCGCTGGAAAATCTGACAGTGCGGGATGCCGCGTTTGCCGATGAGATGTACCATTATGTGAAAGACAGCCGCATGGAGCTTTTCAGCAGCTTTGCTGAGCTGATGGGTGCCTTTGTGAACCCTGAGGTGAAGTGGCTGACCTATACCCTGCGGGATGAGCTGCGGGGCTACCAATGCACCCAGTACTACCTGAGTGCACCCGATGCGCCCCTGAGCAATGCAGAGCTTTATCAGCAACAGCAGGCGGCGGTGGCAGAAGTGCAGCGCATCTACAACACCATGCATGCGAGCGAGGAAATCGTCTCCGGTGATCAAATCGGCTCCGGCATGGATCCCATCCGCATTGCCCGCATCTATTATAATTTCATGCAGACCGGTGGTTACACCGTGGGTGACAACTATCAGGACATCAGCCGTCAGGAGACCATGCGAAATGACACGGCGTATGCCTGCCTGATCAATAAGCGTGCCAACTGCCTTGGCAGAGCCGCTGCCTACACCATGCTGCTGAATCTGGAAGGAATTGATGTGCAGACTGTCCACTGCCGCTTTGTCTTTTCTCCCGACAATGAACACCATGTGCTCAACCGTTTCGTGGTGGGGGATCAGGAATATATCTGCGACTGGTATAACCGCCTGCCCATCATGCCTCTGGAAATGTCTTACAACTGGCTGCGGTACTCCAATCTCTCGTTGGAGATCGCCCGCACAAGAGCCGCTTAAAAGTAAGAAAGCCGCTGCAGAACTTGCTTCTGCGGCGGCTTTTTTGCCCCGGATGGGTAAGGTGCGGGGGAAAGGAAAGAGAAAAAGCGGGAAAAAGTGCAAAATATGTAAAAAAAGTATCGCCAAACACAAGATGCGTGTGTTATAATACCTCAGTGTAGTCTGGGCTTTTTGTAAATGTATGCCCATGATATAAAGAGAGACTGGGAAGAAACATGAAAAGTGGTTATATCGGAAGCGTGCGCTTCTATAAAAACATGATCCTGCTGTTCTTCATCATCGCCATTTTGGTGCCGACCGGTTTTGCCATCGGCTATCGCGGCACCATCAGGGAGATGAAAGGGGAAATCAGCGGACTGCAGGAGCAGTCGGCGCTTTTGCAGCAGCTGGAAGCGGAAAATGCAGCGCTGGAGCTGGCGATCGAGGAAAAAGAGGAGGAGCGGATCAGGCTGGAAGCGGAAGCGCCTGACTATCAGAAGCTCTATCCTGACTTCTATGCGCCGCAGCCCCTTGCCGCCACTGAGCGCAAGGAAAATGTGGTCTACCTCACCTTTGATGATGGACCGTCCTACTGCACAGACGAAATATTGGATATTCTTGAGAAAAAGGGCGCGAAGGCGACTTTCTTCGTGGTGGGACAGAGCAGGGAGGAGAACCTCCGGCGGATGCGCCGCATTGTGGAGGAAGGACACGCCATCGGTATGCATAGCTTCACCCATGAGTATTCCATGATCTACGACTCGGTGGAATCATATCTCAGCGATATGTATGCGGTCTTCTGCCAGATCAAGGAAGTGACCGGCGTGACCCCGACGCTGTTCCGCTTCCCCGGCGGCAGTATCAACGGCTATAACAGTGCCCTTTATCAGGAAATGATCGCGGAAATGGTGCGCCGAGGGTTTGTGCCCCACGACTGGAATGTGTCCAGTGAGGATGCGTCCGGCAGCAGCGTGCCAACGAGCCACATCATTGATTGCGTTGTAGGCGGCGCATCGGGGAGATCCCGCAGCATAGTGCTGATGCATGACGGTGCAGGGAAAAGCTCCACCGCAAATGCCCTTTCGCAGATCATTGACCGACTGCAGGCGAAGGGCTTCCAACTCGAAGCGCTGACACCGCAGACCAAACCTATCTTGTTCGGCTATCGTGATGACAAATAAATCGGAGGAAATAGAAAATGGGAATGAACAACTTGAATCAGGCGATGTATGAGATGTTCGGTGTAGGCAAGGAACCCACCGCCGAGTCCGAGCCTGTTAAGGCAGCGGAGCCTGTTGCGGCAGCGGAAGAAACGCTCAACAAGCTGGATGTGCTTGCGGAGGAAAAGAAGGAAGAAGTGGCTCCCGCCGTTGTGCTGGACGATCCCTATCCCCCCAAGAAATCCTATGAAAAGACTTACCTCGCAGCAGGCACCTGCATCGTCGGTACCATCAAGACCGAGGGTGATCTGGAGATCGCGGGCGAATTTACCGGCGATGTGGTCTCCGGCGGCAATGTGATCCTGCATTCCGGCAGCAACGGCAACATCACGGCTGTTAGCCTCAAGATCTACAACAGTATGCTTTGCGGCGATGTGCACGCGACTGACCGCGTGGAGATCGGAGAGGGTTCTGCTGTCAACGGCAATATCTTCGCAAGCCGCATGGTTTGCGCAGGCGCTGTGAAGGGCGATGTGGAGATCAAAAACGATCTGACTTTGGAAAAGACTGCTCAGTTTGAGGGTAACATCAAGACCGGTACCATGTCTATGGCGAGCGGCGCTATGGTGCGCGGTAAGCTGGAAATGACCGGCGCTTCCGACAAGTGGAACTAAAGTGCAATATAACAAAAAGAAAGAGAGCTGTTGCAGAAGGAAAGGTTCTGCAACAGCTCTTTATTTATTGACAGCAATATTCTGTTTTACGCTTTGCGGGGATGGTTCGTGTTTTCCTGAACGGTGTGCCAGCCGCAGCGGACGAGATACAGTGCCACGATGATGGAGCCGATCAGATCCAGCCATGCCGAAATCGGAGAGGCGGGAGCAATGACCACGGCGAGCAGCGCCGCCGTGACGCAGCCATCCACAAGGCTTTTGGCACGGTAGAGTCTTGCCTGCACCGCCAGAATGGCGTTGGGCTCTGCGCGGTTCAAATGGGCATATTTTCGCCAGAAGAGGGTGTTTGCGATCACGCCCATTACCGCGATGGCGAGGGCGGGGATCACGTTGCCCTTATTCTCCGCACCGCCTGCAAGGGACAGGATCACCATCAAAGTGCCGCCGAGACACATCATTGCGCCCACAAAGGCGTTGGAGCGGCGCTCAAGACGCACGCGTCGTTCCTCACTGCAGTATTCATCCTGTGCTGTAATGCGATAGACGAGATAGGACAGGATGATGCCCAGCAGCTCCGCGCTTCTGCGGACAAAATCCGCGATTTGGGTAGAGCTGCGTCCGCCGATCAGCGCAAGCCCCATCACAAGAGGACCGGGGGCGCTCATCAGCACGGACAGCAGCAGCGTGCGGGAGCCGGATTTTTTGTTGGACATAACGTTACCTCCCCAAAAGCTGCACCAGCGGCAGAATGACCAGCATGGCTGCGGTGGGGCAGGTGACGGTGTCGTAGCCGCCGGTGGTACAAAGCTCCACTGCGGTGGTCACCGCTGCCGCAGTCGTGGCGATGAGCAGGGCACTCCCCGTGCCGAGCCCGCCGCGCAGGAGCAGCACCGTGAAAACGGATGCCACCGAGCAGAGGAACATGGCGGCAGAGCCCTCCACGCTCTTGTGGTGATCGGCAAAGCGCAGATGAATTTTGTGCTTGCCGAAGCGCTTGCCCACAAGGGCGGCAAAGGCATCGCCCACGCCCCATGCGTAGACGGCGGCAAGCACCAGCCAGCGGTCGCCCAGCCAGCCCCAGCAGATGCAGATACTGATCACGATCATGGACAGCGCCAGCACCATGCTGTTCTTGAACTCGCCCGTTTTGCGTTCGTTGACGAAGGAGGAAAAGGCGGGCAGTCGTCCTGCCAGCGCAAGACAGGGGTAAATGACGAGCATCAGTGCGGCGGCGAAGGCGGCGGAGATCCACCAGGTCTCAAAGGCAAACAGGAAGGGGATGTAAATGCCCAGCAGGATGAAGTGGAGGATCTTGCGGAACAGCTCATCCGGGATTTTCAGAAGCCAACGCGCCGTGAGCATCACAGCGGCGGCGGGCAGTATGTAGAGGCAAACGCTTGCCGCGCCGTGGAGCAGTTCCTGCATGACAATTCTCCTTCTTTCTTATAGTATGCAGAGGGGCTTATCCGTGCAGCTTTTTCGCAAAATCAGCCATCACGCCCGCAATGCGGATCTGCTGGGGACAGACGGCTTCGCAGTGGCGGCAGGCAATGCAGTCCTGCGGACCGCGGAAGGCGGGGATCTCGTTTCTTGCCCCGTCGCTGACCCGTTCACCGCTGAGACAGTTTTCGTTGTAGAGCTTCAGCAGCGCCGGAATATCCAAGCCCTTGGGGCAGCCCTCCACGCAGTAGCGGCAGGCGGTGCAGGGGGCTTCCATGCTCTGCTCCATCTCCGCACCGATGGCAAGGAGCGCAGCGTTCTCTTCGGCGCTGAGGGGTCTGGTGTCGGACCAGATGCGTGCATTTTCCTGCAGCTGCTCCATATTGGACATACCCGAGAGCACCATGGTCACGCCGGGGACAGACTGCAGGAAGCGGAAGCACCAGCCGGGGATACTCTCATCGGGACGGAGCGCGGCAAGGGCAGCGCTGTGGGCATCGCTGAGCTTTGCCAGTCTGCCGCCGCGAACGGGCTCCATCACCCAGATGGGCAGACCAAATTCGTTCAGAATATCCACCTTTTCCCATGCGTTCTGATAGCTCCAGTCCAGCCAGTTCAGCTGGATCTGGCAGAACTCCATCTGCCCTTCGGTTTCCCGCAGGAAACGGCGCATCATGTCAAGACTGCCGTGGGTGGAAAAGCCCAGATGACGGATGCGCCCGAGACGCTTCTGCTCCAGCAAATAGGGGATCAAACCATGTTCCTCGCTGAGGAAATCGTCCACATTCTTCTCCGCAACATTGTGGCAGAGATAGAAATCAAAGTAATCCACCCCGCAGCGGCGAAGCTGCTCCTCGAAGATCTCTTCCTTCGTCTCAAAGAACTCGGGCTTGAAGCTGGGGAACTTGGTGGCAAGGAAGTAACTCTCTCTCGGGTGGCGGCGCAGCGCTTCGCCCACGGCGGGCTCGGAGCTGCCGCCGTGATAGAGATAAGCGGTGTCAAAATAATTGATGCCAAGGGAAAGGGCTTCATCCACCATTTCATTCAGCCTGTTCTGGTCGATGCGGTTATCCTCTCCGTTCACCACAGGCAGGCGCATACAGCCAAGACCGAGGGCGGAGAGCTTGCATTCCTGAAAATCGTGATACAGCATTGCTTGTCCTCCGCTTACTGCAGCATGATCAGTGCCAGCACTTTGGCGGTTTCCTCCGCGTGGTTTTCGATGCTGTGACCGCCGCCGATCTCCGTCATGGCGCTGTCACCGGGGTGGAGCACATACTCCGTGCCGTTGTCATTGACCGTGGGCGTGCCCTGCAGAACATAGAAGAACTCGCGCTCGCCCGTATGGGTGTGATAACCGATGCCGCAGCCCTTTTCCAGCGTGAGAATGCTGAACAGGCGGGCGTGGTCAAGGAGCTGTTCCTTGTCTGCAAGGTGATGGAATACCACCTCGCCCTTGCCGCCGAGCATTTCGGCTTTGACGACAGCTTCGATATCCGTGGCTTTTTTGATCATTTTGCTACCTCCGTTGATTGACAAAAAGGAAACGCTTGCGTGCCCCGTGGAATAATGGTACACTTGCAATAGTTTTTCTACAAAAAGTGTACCAAACGGGGGCAGAATTGTCCACCGAAAAATCACGGGAGGATCGGCATGAAACGACTTTCGGCGTGGCTGCTTGCGATGATACTGCTGCTTTGTGCCTGCGGCGGGGAAGAAAGCCCCGACGCGCCGCTGCCGCAGAATGAACCGATCATATTGGAAAGCCTGACGCTGGAGTGCAGCGCCCCTGCGGGCAGCGGCAGCGGATTCCCTGCGGCGGCAAACGCCTTCGGCGCGGCGCTGCAGCAGACGCTCGCGGCAGAGGGCGTAGAGGTCGGCGCCGTGCAGGTGACATTCAGCCGCGTGGATGCCGCGACAATAGACGCACTGGGCAGCGGCGGCGTGACACTGGGTATGCTGGGGCTCGGCGGCGCTCTGGTGGAACAGGGCGAGGTGCTGCTGGCGCTCAGCCGAAACGAGGAGGAGCCCTCCTGTGCACTGCTGATCGCAGGGGGAAGCGAATACGGAAAGCAGCTGGCGTGGCGCACAAAGACCACGCCGCTGACGGCAGAGGAATGGAGCCGTGCGCGCATCGGCGCGGTGGAGGGTGACAGCGTTGCCCTCGCGGCGGCGCGGCAGCTGCTCCACGAAAGCGCGGGCTGTACCATAGAGGAATACCGCGGCTACGCAGCAGCGGAAGAGCTGCTTGCAGCGGCGCAGCTGGGCGAAGTGGACGCGGCGATCATCCGCGCGGAGGATGCGGAGAATGCAGAGGACTTCTGGGCGCTGACGGAAAACGCGGCGCTGTATGAGGGAACGGTGGTGCTGTCCCCGGCAGCACAGGCACTGCAAAGTGAGCGGGGGCGTGACGCGCTGCGCCGTGCCTTTTGGGCGGCGGCAGAGACCGACGCAGGCAGGGAACTGCTGAAGCAATATAGCTGCGGCAGCTTTGCGGCAGTGAGCGAAGAAGAAATTGCGGCGATGAGAGATCTCGCCATGTGGGAGGAATTGGGATGAGCAATTTTGAGATGTTTTTCGGCATCTTCCTTTGGGTGATGTATGTCATCGTGTTTTTCTGCGTGATCACCTATGTGCTGTTTTTCCGTCTGGCATACAAAAACAGCAAGGGTACGGTGGAAAACGTTCTGAAGGAAGAGAAGTGGCAGCCCTATGCAGACCGCGTGAAGGAAGAGATCGCGTGGTTTGACGCGCAGGAGAAGGAGCAGCTTTACATTCTCACCCGTGACAAGATCCGTCTCAACGGCTGGTATCTCCCGGCTTGCGGCGAGAGCAAGGGACGCGTGGTGCTGATGCACGATTACCGCGTTCCCGGCGTTGTGAGCTTCGCGGGGGTACTGCGGAAATACCATGAGCAGGGCTTCGATGTGCTGCTGGCAGATCAGCGCGCCCATGGCGACAGTATGGGTAAGTACATCTGCTTTGGCGCCCGGGAGCGCTATGACTGCAAGCTCTGGGTGGAGTGCATGAACAAACTCCACGGAGAGGATGTCCCCACCTATCTCCACGGCGTTGGCATGGGCGGCACTGCCGTGCTGATGACCGCAGGCTTGAAGCTGCCCCGCAACGTGGTGGGCGTGATCGCCGAGGGTGCGTTCACCTCTCCCTACGCAGTGGTGAAGAAGCTGATGAAGAAGGCGCACGCCCCCGGCAAGTTCCTGCTGGGTTTCTTCGACTTCTGGTGCCGTGGCATGGCAGGCTACAAGCTCAAGGGCGCGTCCACACAGGCAGCCCTGCGTGAGACCGGGCTGCCCGTGCTGCTGATCCACGGCAAGGACGACAGTATGGCACCCTTTGCCATGGCAGAGGCGAACTATGAAGCCTGCGGTGGCGAAAAGAAGCTGATCGCCGTTCCCGGCGCGGAGCACGGTGTGTGCCTGTGGTCTGCGGAGGAGTGCGGCGTGGATATGCTGAGCTTCATGGCAAACCATGCAGCCCTGCCCGAAAAGAAGGAGGAGCTGCCTGCGGCAGAGGAAGCTGCGGCAGAAGCACCCGAACAGCAGAATTGAATACAAGATGAAAGAGGTCTGCCGTTGCGGCAGACCTCTTTTTGCGGAAAACTTTATTCATTTTCGCCGTGCTCCGGCAGGACGAGATCGTAAGCGTGGTGCAGGATCTCGATGTTGACCTCGGGCGCGGAGGGGGCGTATTCGCCGTCCAGAGACCATGGAATATCATCCTCGGTGCGGAAGGTGATCTTTTTTACATGGCGAACGATGACGTAGTTGGGGTCGAACTCCTGATGCAGCAGAGAGATCAGCAGACCCGGCAGCTCCTCCAGAGAGCGGATGTAGGGGACAAGGACAAGCTCGAACTCGCCGTCATCCATGGCGACGATGCTTTGGGAGATCTTCATTTTGCCGCCGATGCTGGTGCTGTTGCTGACCGCGCCGAAGAGATAGTCCCCCTCAAACATCTCACCGTCGGCTTCGATCTGCATGTGATAGGGGCGCAGGGTGTCGAGATCCTTTGCCCCCTCCAGAATGTAGGCGAAATAGCCGAGAGCGTTTTTGATCTCCTGAGGGGCGGCGTAAGAGGCGCGGGTGAACGCGCCGAAGGAGGCGACATATACGAACTGACGGTCGTTGAACTGACCGAGATCCAGCGAGTGAGGCGTTCCCGTGAGCACCTGCTGCGCAGCATCCTCGATCTCCAGCGGGAGTCCCAGACTCAGCGCGAAATCATTGGTGCTGCCGCCGGGGAGATAGCCGATGGGAGGACGGGGAGAGGGCAGCTGCATGACACCGCTGATGGTGCTGCTGAGGGTGCCGTCGCCGCCGCAGCAGACGATGAGATCGAACCTGTCGCCAAATTCCGCGGCGATGCGGGTGATGTCCCCGTAATGCTCGGGCTTGCGGACGGAAACCAGATAGCCCGCTTTGGAAAATGCCCAGACGGCATCAAAGAGAGCGGCAGAGTGCTTGCCGCGTCCGGCTCTGGGGTTTGCGATCAGCAGCAATTTTTTCTCCATGAGAAAGACTCCTTTCGTCGGGGGTGGAAATATGCATAAACGGATATCCTGTTCTATGGGGGAATATCCGCGACGATTATAGCACACTTGCATTTCGCCCGCAAGTCGGTTAAGATAAACGTGGATGTTTGCGCGGGAGAGACGATTGCCCGTGTGCATGGATAGAGAATCGGTGTGAAGGAGGGCTGCGTATGAAAAAGGTGCTGAAGGACTCTGTGGTGATGAGCCTTTCGCTGTTCTTTGCGGCGGCAGCATTTCTGGTGTTTTATGATACGTTTTTTGCCAGTCGAACCCTGATCGAGCTGTTCGGGCGTCTCTGCGCTGCGCTGCAGCCCGTGCTTATCGGCTGCTTCATCGCCTATCTGTTGCTGCCCATTGTCAGCGGTATTGATGCAGGGCTTCGCCTGAGCATCAAGCGCAGCGGCGGAAAGGTTCGCAGCGGTGCTGCCATCCGCGGGATGAGCCTGCTGCTGACATGGCTGATCGTGGCGGCAGTTTGCTATGTGCTCATCAGCATGATCCTGCCGCAGGTGGTTGCCAGCGTGATCCAGCTGGCATCCAATCTGGAAAGCTATTATAACAAGATCTACGGCTGGATCGTGCACCTGCTGGAAAACAACCCCGGCGTTGCCGCCGCGGTGGAGGAGAATATTCAGAACTATTACGCCATGTTTGAAGGCTGGGTAAAGGATACCCTGCTTCCCGGGGCGCAGAGCCTTGTGGCTGCCGCTGCGGGTGGTGTCTGGAGCGTTGCCAGCTTCGCCATGGATCTGATCGTGGGCGTGATCGTGTCGGTGTATCTGCTCTTTTCCAAGGAGAGCTGGAGCGCAGGCGGTCGCCGCGCGCTGAAGGCGTTTTTCGCGCAGGAGCGGGAGACTGCCATCCTTGCCGCTGTGCGCCGCGCGGATCATATTTTCAGCGGCTTCATCCGCGGCAAGCTTCTGGACTCCGCCATCATCGGCGTACTGTGTCTCGGCGCTTGTCTGCTGTTGAAAATGCCCTATGCACCGTTGGTGGCGGTGATCGTGGGCGTGACGAACGTGATCCCCTTCTTCGGTCCCTTCCTCGGTGCGATCCCCTGTGCGCTGCTGATCCTGCTGGTAGACCCGCTGAAGTGTCTGAGCTTCATTGCGATGATCCTGGTGCTGCAGCAGTTTGACGGCAACATTCTCGGTCCCAAGATTCTGGGCGACTCCACGGGTCTTTCCAGCTTCTGGGTCATTGCGGCGATCCTTGTGGGCGGCAGCTTCTTCGGCGTGGCAGGTATGTTCTTCGGTGTGCCTGTCTTTGCCTGCATCTACAGTCTCTACACCACCCTTGTGCGGACCTCGCTGGAGAAAAAGGGGTTTTCCACCGAGTTGGAGGATTACGGGGAAAAGCTTCTCTCGGGAGAGGAGCGCCCTGCAGAGGAAAACAAAACGCAGGAGTAAACAGATCCGCTGCGGGGGCGCTTCGGCGCCCCCTTTTTGTAATTATTTTGAATGGGAGGGACAGCGGTGAAGAAGATGTCGAAAAGCACTCTTGTGCAGCTGCTCTGGATCAGTTTTGCGGCGGCGCTGATGCTGCTGTTTCGGCTGAAGCGGAGAGACCGCGCGTTTATGAACGCTGCGGCGGATCGCTTTGCCGCGCCTGCGGGCAGGGCGCTTTCGAGCGTCAGCTATAGGGTGCCATGGTCGATGATGGAGCTGGTCATCGCCCTCGCAGTGCTGGCTGTGGTTTCTTTTTTGCTTTGGACGGGCATTCAATTATATAGGAACCCATCCCGCCGCAGGGAGATCCTGCTGCGTGCTGTCCTGTGGGGGCTTGCGGCAGTACTGACGGTGATGGCGGCGGCGGACTGGCTCTGGGGCGTTGCCTACTATGCGGATGGTCTGCAGGAAAAAAGCGGCATGTATGCCGAGGATGTGTCGTTGGAGGATCTCGCCGCTGTGACACGCTATGCCGCAGCGAATCTCAATGAAGCGGCGGCGGAAGTGCCGCGGGATGGGGATGGTGATTTCGCCGTTTCGCGGGAAGAAATTCTCGCGCAGGCAGATGCGGCTTACGAGACGATCGCAGAGGAAATCCCCTGCCTTGCCTACGATGACCGTCCGCCGAAGCCTGTGCGCTTTTCCAAGGTGATGAGCCATCTGCGGCTGACGGGCGTGTATTTTTCCTACACGGGAGAAGCCAATGTGAACATGGACTGCCCCGCCTGTCTCCTGCCTGCGACGGTCGCCCATGAGCTGGCGCATCAGCGGGGCTTTGCGTCGGAAAAGGAGTGTAACTTCGCAGCCGTCCTTGCTGCCACCACGGCAGAGGATGCGGCGTACCGCTACTCGGGCTGGCTCTTTGCCTACATCCACCTCGGCAACGCCCTCTACGCTGCGGACAAGGCAGCGTGGCAGGAGATCAGAGAGTCTCTTGCGCAAGAGGTGAAGCGGGATCTTGCGGTGAACAACGCCTACTGGAAGCCCTATCGGGAGAATGGCATTTCCGAGGGCTATCAGAATCTCTATGACGGCTATCTCAAGAACTACGGCGAGAGTGACGGCGTGAAGAGCTACGGCATGGTGGTGGATCTGCTGACGGTTTATTACCGTGATGCAGCGCGGCAGAGCCTGTCGTGAACCGCTGTGCCGCAGGGGATCATAATAGGAACCTCGAGCGAAAAAAGAAACAGGCGAACCGTGCGGTTCGCCTGTTTTCACGTTTCGGGGGATTACAGATCCCGCCGTCCCTCCAGTGCCCGCAGGAGGGTGGCATCGTCCGCGAACTCCAGATGCCCGCCCACGGGGATGCCGTAGGCAAGGCGGGTGACGCGGACGTTGAAGGGCTTGAGCAGCCGCGCGAGATACATCGCGGTGGCTTCGCCCTCGGTGTCGGGATTGGTTGCCATAATGACCTCGCGGATATCGCCTGCGGCGACGCGCTCGACAAGGGACTTGATCTGCAGATCGTCGGGTCCCACATGGTTCATGGGGGAGATCACGCCGTGAAGCACATGGTAGCGCCCGCGGTATTCCCGCGTCCGCTCCATGGCGATGACATCGCGGGGATCAGCCACCACGCAGATGAGACCTGCGTCGCGCTTCTCCGATGCGCAGATGGGGCAGAGTCCCCCTGCGGTCAGATTCTGGCACACAGGGCAGCAGGTGACACTGCGCTTGGCACTCACAATGGCATCGGCAAATGCCTGCGCCTCCGCTTCACTCAGACCCAGCACATAAAAGGCAAGGCGCTGGGCGGATTTGCCGCCGATGCCGGGCAGCTGGGCAAACTGCTCCACAAGATTTTCCAAAGGGGCGGGGAAGTATTGCATAGGCAGCGTCTCCTTATCCGCGCAGCTCTGCAATGCGGGCGGGGATATCCGCTGCACCGTAAACGGCACTGCCTGCCACAAGGACATCTGCGCCCGCTTCAATGCAGGTGCGATAGGTCTTGGGACCGACACCGCCATCCACCTCCAGCTCGCAGGCGGGGTTCATTTCGTTGATGTAGCCGCGAATGGCGCTGACCTTGGGCATCATGTCCGCCATGAAGCTCTGACCGCCGAAGCCGGGCTCCACTGTCATGACGAGGATCAGCTCTACCTCGTGGATGAAGGGCAGCACTGCCTCTGCGGGGGTCTTGGGCTTCACCACCACGCCCGCCTTCTTGCCCTTGGCATGGATCAGGCGCAGAGCTTCGTGAATGTTTTCCTCGCTGTCAGCTTCCACGTGGCAGGTGACGATGTCAGCACCTGCGTCGCAGAACTGTTCCACATAGCGCACAGGACGGTCGATCATCAGATGCACGTCGAGGGGCAAATCGGTGGTGGGTCGGATGGACTGTACCACGGGAATGCCGATGGTGATGTTGGGGACAAAGATGCCGTCCATCACATCTACATGGACATAGTCTGCGGCAGAGATTTTTTCGATGTCGCGCTGAAGATTGGCGAAATCTGCGGAGAGAATAGAGGGAGCGATCTTGATCATGGCAAAAACCTTCCTTTTCTTTCGTGCCGCACAGCGGCAGCGTGGCTGACATATACTGGCGTGAAGCGAAGCCGCTCCGCTGCGACAGGCACAGTACCGCGCGGCGTGCGACCCCGCTGAGAACGGCGGAGCGCCGCTTTTTGAGATAGGGCGCCGGGGAATTTCTCCGGCGCTCAATAAGCACTTTTATAATTATAGCAAAGCTGCGCATTGATTACAAGGACGAGCCCTCGGCAAAGAGGGGACCGGATGCAAAAAGTTTACAAATTCTCTGTTTACTCCCGGGGAAAAGTTCGCTATCATACCGTTTGTAAAGATCGACAACGCCTGCGGCGCAAGAACGCAGGATGAAGAGAAAGAGGAATATACTGTGAGATTTTTGGACAGAGTGAGAAATGCGCTGATGCGCTTTATGTATGGACGCTATGGCAACGACCAGCTCAATCGAGCGCTGTGTGTGCTGATTCTGGCGCTGTATCTGATCTCGCTGCCCCTGAGTCTGATCCCCATGGTGGGGTCTGTGCTGCGCTTTTTGAATACCTTTTTGTGGTTTGTGGTGCTGTTGCGTATGCTTTCCCGCAATATTGAGCGCCGCCGCGGGGAAAATGCGTGGTTTCTGTCCAAGATCGGTCCCGCAACGCAGGCGCTTCGCAATCACAAGATGCGTCAGCAGGACAAGGAGCATAAGTATTTTACCTGCAAGAACTGCTCTGCGGTCTGCCGTGTGCCCCGCGGAAGAGGAAAAATTATCATCACCTGCCCCAAGTGCGGCAGGGAAATTCGAGGGAAAAGTTAAAGAAATGCAAGCAGGGCTTGCATTTTCAAGACAAATCTGTTATAGTACTTGGGCGAGAATAGAAACAGGAGAAGGAGAATACCTATGAAGAAGATGATCACTCTGGTGCTTGCGCTGGTTCTGGTGCTGGCTATGACTGCCTGCGGCAGCAAGGATTTCAAGCGGGACAGCAAGGGCTATCTCACGGAAGATGCCGCTGAGTCCGTTGCGGCACAGAGTGTTGGCTATACGGCAGAGGATGTGGCTTTCGGCGAGACCAAGTTTGAAGGCGACAGCGCCGGCGGCGATGAGACCGCTTATTTCGACATCGTTTTCTCTGACGGTGTCGCAGAATACAAGTGCAAGGTCAACGCCATCAACGGCACGGTGTACGACTCTTCCGCAAAGTAAAAAACAGAAACCGTAAAGCGCGAGGAATGAATGTTCCTCGTGCTTTTTCTTTGTCCCTTTTCAAGATAAGTGTTGCTGAATAGATCTTCGGCAGTTTAACCAAGCATTGATGCGAACAGGAAAATATGATAAAGTGAACTGAACGATAAATAAGAATTTGGAGGTGAGTTACCGTGCAGGAAATAGTTGCAAAGTTGACAGCAAAAGATGACAAATATGCTTGTGCCATTGCTGATAAAATCATCTCCGAGAGTCACCACACTGATGAGTGGTATGAATACTTCGATGCGTTTGCATCTTTGCTTAACCATCCAAAGTCATTGGTAAGAAACCGTGCGCTGAATATTCTTGCCGCCAATGCTCAGTGGGATGATAATAACCGCTTTGATACTATTCTATCAGAGTATCTTTCACATATTACGGATGAAAAACCGATTACTGCCAGACAATGCATTAAGGCACTTGTCCAAGTAGGTATGGCAAAACCACAATACATTCCAAGGATACTATCCTGTTTTCATGGTGCTGATTTATCGAAGTACAAAGACAGTATGCGACCCCTGATTGAAAAGGACATGGAAGAAACTGAAAGATTACTAACTGAGTAAATTCCAATTTGTAAATCTCTTAAACGGACTCCGGATGAAGAGAGCAGAGTCCTTTTTCTGTCATTTCGACGAAGAACTGTTGGATTTATACCTTAGCAACAAATAGCTTAAAAGGGAGTTTTCTTTTTGCACAGAGTTTCCGACATGAAAAGAGCCACTTCCGTCTGTGGACGGAAGTGGCTCTTTCGTTGGTGCAAATGATTACAGACCCAGCTGGTCGGAGATGGCATTCATCTCCTCCAGGGCGATGTCGATCAGATCGTCCAGAGTGAGACCTGTATGGGTGATCATGGACATATATTCGCGGTTGGCACCTGCGGCAAAGCGCGCCTCGGTGAAGCGTTTGCGGACAGACTTTGCCTTGACGGAAGCAATGCGTTTGTCAGGATAAATCTGCGCCACTGCCTTGCAGAAGCCGCTCATGGGGTCGGCGGCAAGGACGGCGTACTGCAGCTTGGTCTTTGCCTTCACGCCGCTCTTGGGGTTGTGGGAGCAGATGGCATCAAACAGCTCCTGATCCTCCACGCCTTCCTTTTTCAAAATCTCCACAGAGGTGGGACCGTGAACAGAAAGATCGTGTTCCCAGTCGCAATGCTCCTCATCCAAATCGTGCAGCAGACCCACGATGCCCCAGAACTCCACGCGCTCGGGGTCAAGACGCTTGGCAAGACCGCGCATGATGCACTCCACAGCATAGGAGTGCTGGATATAGCGCTCGCCTTCCATGTATTTCATCAGGATCTCATGTGCCTGTTCTCTTGTGATGCTCATGCTGTGTTCCTCCAGGTGTGTTGAATTAAATTCATCATACACCCGGTAAAGTGCTTCGTCAAGCACTGCCGCGGAGGGGATTTCGATTTACTGCGCCATACCGTACAGACCTGTGACAGGGTCGCGGAAAATAGGCAGAGCAGGCGGGTGGAAGGTACACCAGATGAAGAGGATCAGCAGTGCCCACAGCAGAAGAAAGCCTGCTCCCTGCCATAGCCCGCCCCGCAGCAGATCCCGCTTCATGACGCGGTGGCTGACGGTGAAGGCGATGGCGACGGAGACAAAGAAAATGGTAATGCCCGCCCATTCGGGGAGCTTGCCGAACACGCCGCTGAGAAAATAGTAGAGCAGCGGAATGGCGAGGATGCCGCTGACTGCCCCTGCCGCCTTGGCAGAGAGGAAGTTCTCCATCTCCCGGGCGAGGGAAAAACACTCGACAAGGATATAGAGAAAATAGGGGACATAGAGCAGCTTCATGTGTTCCCATGTGGATTCGTTGACTGCGAAGAATGCGCCAACGGTGCGGTTTTCTCCTGTCCAGTCATAGAGGAAATGCCCCACTGTGCCCAGCAGACACACCACGCCGAAGCCGATGATTTCCCAATAAAACAGTCGTTTCCGCACGTCCCATCCTCCTGTCCTGCAGAGAAAATTTCGCAGATAGTATATGCGCAGAAGCAGAAAACATACGGGGCGGCAGGGAAACAGAGAGTGACAAAAGTGACGGAGGCTCCGTCACTTTTGCTGTTTCAGATAGCTTGGCAGCAAGACAGTACCTTGCTCATACTCCGTGGGGCAGAAGGCATTTGAATCAATGCGAACGACGCATTTGTCATCGAATAGGGAGAGGAACTCCTCCACATCTGCGATGTTGTCAAAGCCCAGATCGCCGCGGCGATAGTGCATGGGCACGATGAGCTTTGCGCCGATGGCATCGGCTGTCTGCTTTGCCTCGCGGGGGTCAAGGGTGTAAATACCTCCCACGGGAATCAGCAGCACGTCCACACGATGCAGGGCTTCGAGCTGTGCCTCAATGAGCAGATGTCCCAGGTCGCCCAGATGGGCAATACGCAGAGCCTCTGCTTCAAAGATGCGGATGGTGTTTTCTCCCCGCTTTGCGCCGCAGACCTCGTCATGGAAGGAGGGGATCTCCGCGACGGAAAAGGGAGAGGGGGGAGCGGCAAGCAGGGTGACGGTCTCCGATGCGGCGTGGTCATAGTGACCGTGGGAGCAATAGAGTGCGTGAGCCTCGGCGTTCATGGTGCCGAAGCCCGGCACATCCCGCCACGGGTCGGTGATGATTCGATAGCCGCCGCTTTCGAGGGCGAAGCAGGCGTGTCCGAGCCAGGTGATCCTCATGGAATATTCCTCCTTTATATGCCGTGCTTGCTTGCGCGGCAGACGGTTTCGATGGATTTATTATAGGAAACTTCTGCGTGGGGCGCAAGAGATACGATAGAGGAAGGCTTGCGTTTTTGCGGCAGGGAGATTACAATAATTGACAGAAAAGAAAAACAAGGAGGTTATCCCTTATGACTTATCAGGAAGTACTTGCCGCTGCCCGTGCGTGCAGCGGTCCCTTCTGCAAGGCTTGCCCCGTCTGCAACGGTGTTGCCTGCAAGAACACCATCCCCGGTCCCGGTGCCAAGGGTCTCGGTGTGGGTGCCATGCGGAACTATCAGGCGTGGCAGGACATTGCGCTGAACATGGACACCATCTATGAAAACGGCGCACTGGATCTCGGCGTGGAGCTGTTCGGTCAGCACTTCGACCTGCCTGTGTTTGCAGGTCCCGTGGGCGCACTGAAGATGCACTACGGTGAGAAGTACGATGACCTTGCCTACAACAATATCCTTGTTGCGGGTGCAAAGAATGCGGGCATTGCCGCCTTCACCGGTGACGGTACCAACCCCGTGGTGTTTGCGGGTGCGCTGGATGCGATCCGCAGCAATGGCGGCGCAGGCATCCCCACCGTGAAGCCCTGGGATATGGGCACGGTTGCGGAGAAGCTGGAGCAGTCCCTTGCGGCTGACCCCATTGCCATCGCCATGGACATCGACGCGGCAGGGCTTCCCTTCCTGCAGGGTCTGACTCCTCCCGCAGGCAGCAAGACCGTGGAGGAGCTGAAGGAGATCGTGAAGCGCTGCGGCTCTAAGCCTTTCATTCTCAAGGGTATTATGACCGTGAAGGGTGCGCTGAAGGCGGCAGAAGCAGGCGCGTCTGCCATTCTCGTTTCCAACCACGGTGGTCGTGTGCTGGATCAGTGCCCCGCCACCGCGGACGTGCTGGAGGAGATCGTGGCAGCTGTCGGCGACCGCATGACCGTTCTTGTGGACGGCGGCATCCGCACGGGTGTGGACGTGTTCAAAGCACTTGCCCTCGGCGCGAAGGGTGTCATTATCGCCCGCCCCTATGTCACCGCAGTCTATGGCGGCGGCGAAGAGGGCGTGAAGGTCTATACCGAAAAGCTCAAGGCAGAACTGGCAGATACCATGCGTATGTGCGGCGCACACAGCATCGCGGAGATCTCCCGCGACATGGTGCGGAAGCTGAAGTAACAGTAAAGGGAAAGAGGGGCGAAATGCCCCTCTTTTTTGCGCTTTCCGAGAGGTAAACGGAGCGTTTCTTGCCAAACGGGGGGACTGCGTGATAGCATAGCGGAAAAAGGAGGTGCGTGATGGACGCAGGGAAGCTTGGACAATTTATCGCGCAGCGGCGCAAGGAGTTGGGACTGACACAGGCAACTCTTGCGGAGAAGCTGAACGTGACGGATAAGGCTGTTTCCCGCTGGGAGCGGGCGGTGGGGCTGCCCGACATCGGCAGTATGGAAGCACTGGCGCAGGCTTTGGAAGTGGACCTTGTGGAGCTGATGTGTGCAGAGCGCATAGAGCAGCCCCATATCAGCCGCGCGGAGGCAGAGGAACTGCTGACAGAGGCGCTGCATCTTTCGGAGCGCCCCGCGACAGCCTGGCTTGCCCGTGGGCTGCTGGCGGTCTTTGCGGTGCTGGCGCTGCCGTTGCTGCCCATGCTGTTTCGGTATGGAAGTGTAGCGATGTGCAATGTCGGCAGTATTCTGCTGGGACTGGGGGCGTGGACGATCCCGCTGACGCGGCTTGCCCGCGTGCGGATAGGCGGCAGTGCAGGGGGGTATCTTGTGAGCTTTTCACTTGCACTCCTCTCCCTTACCCTGCAGTTTTTCGAGATCAAGCTGCGGGTGGACGCGGGGGATTGGTCGGCGCTGATGGATACCGTCCCTGCCCTCTGTATGGTCGTGGTGCTGTTCTCGGCAGTGACCATGCTGCTGCATATCGCGGCGGCAAGATTGGAAAAGCATCGATCGAAACGCCTTGGGGTGCAGGAGATGTGAATGACAAAAAAGTGCATAGAAAAAACGCCGTGGACTCCACGGCGTTTTGTTTTGGCGGTCGTTGTTTTATTCCAGTTCGTCCAGCGTGAGGGAGAAGGCGGGGAGAAAATGCGCGAGGAAATAGCGAAGCTCGGGGAGGTCGCACTCCTGCAATGCCGCGAGGGTCTGCTCCGCTGCGCGGGAAAATTCGTGGTTGCCTGCCTTCAGCTCCTCCAGACACTTGATGTGGGCGGCAAGCTTGTCCGCAGCCTTGACGATCTGCAGCACATCCTCATCCACGGGGGTCAGCAGGGTATCGAAATCCGCCCGGAGCTCCTCGGGCAGCATGTGCAGCAGCTTCTTCTCTGCGATGTGTTCGATCTGCTTGTAGGAGTCCCGGATCTCGGGGTTGAAATACTTGATGGGGGTAGGCAGATCGCCCGTGAGGATCTCCGAGGCATCGTGATAGAGGGCGGCGGCGGCAACCTTGCCTGCGTCCACGCAGCCGTCGAAATAGTGGTTGCGGATGGTGGCAAGGGCGTGGGCAAGGACTGCCACCATGTGGCTGTGCTCCTGAATGTTTTCCTCCATGCTGTTGCGCATCAGCGCCCAGCGCTTGATGTGCTTCATGCGGGAGATATAGGCAAAGAAAGCGTTCATGCGTTTGCTCCTTCCACAATGATTCCGCTGAGACCGTCCCCATGGAGCCCTGTGATCTCCACGGCGAGGACCTTGTTGTGAAGGTCGGTGCCCTCCACGGAAACGGGCATATAGTTGGGGGCGTGACCGAGGAAGTGCCCGTTCTTTTCCTGTTCAAACAGCACCTCGAAACGCTGCCCCACGCAGGAGAGCAGGTACTCCCTGTGCATTTCTGCGGCAACGGCGGCGGCGCGTGCTGCCCGCTCTTCCTTGACAGACTTTTCGATCTGCTCCATCCCGGCGGCGGGGGTGCCGGGGCGGATGGAGTAGGGGAAGATGTGCATATCCGCAAAGCCTACTGCGCGGATGAAGGCGAGGGTCTCACAGAACTCCTCCTCCGTCTCCTGAGGGAAGCCGGTGATGAGGTCGGTGGTGATGGCGACGTTTTCAAAATGCGCGCGCAGCAGACGCACGGACTCCATGAAGCGGGCGGTGTCATACTTGCGGTTCATGCGCTTCAGCGTTGCGTCCGAGCCGCTTTGCAGGGAGAGATGGAACTGGGGGCAGAGGTTGCGGTAGGGGGCGAGACGGCGGCAGAACTCCTCTGTCACCGTTCGCGGCTCGAGGCTGCCGAGGCGGATGCGCATCTCGGGAACCGTTTGCGCTGCCATTTCCACCAGATCCACAATGTCTGTGCCGTCCTTGAGATCCTTGCCGTAGCCGCAGATCTCAATGCCCGTAATGACCACCTCGCGGTAGCCTTCGCTTTGCAGCTGCAGCAGCTGACGCTTGGCTTCTGCCATGGGGAGAGAACGGATGGGACCGCGGGCGTAGGGGATGATGCAATAGCTGCAGAAATTCACACAGCCGTCCTCCACCTTCAGCATGGCGCGGGTGCGCTCAGCCATGCCGCCTGCGGGGAGGATTTCAAACTCACGGCGCTTCAGCGCCTCGTCCACCTGCACGATGCAGCGCTTTTCCTGCGCTGAGCGCTCCAGCAGGTCGAGAAATGCCATGCGGTCGCCGCTGCCTGCCACGATGTCGATGCCAAGCCCTGCCGCTTCCTCACTGTGGGTCTGGGAATAGCAGCCGCAGGCGGCAACCACGGCGGCGGGGTTCTGCTTCTTCGCGCGGCGCAGCATCTGGCGGGACTTCTTGTCACTCACCGCGGTGACGGAGCAGGTGTTGACCACATACGCATCCGCCTCTGCTTCAAACTCTACAAGCGTGTGACCGCGGCGCAGCAGTTCCTGCTCCATGGCTTGTGTTTCATATTGATTGACCTTGCACCCAAGGGTGCAGATTGCGACTCGCATAGTGGTTCTCCTTGCACTTTTTCGGTGTTCCTCGTATAATACCATTGGGTAAATGCCCAATATTGATCGAACTATTATTATAACGGTCTTTGCCGTCCGCGGCAAGGGCTGTGATTGACTTTTTCGGAAGAGGGGATATTTTCCATGCATTATCTGGATCATGCAGCCACTGCGCCTGTGCGCGAAGAGGTGGCAGAGGCGGTCAAGCAGGAATTGATGAACGGCTGGGGCAATCCCTCCAGTCAGTATGCCATCGGACGGGAAGCGGCAGAGCGAGTTGCATCCTACCGCGCGACCATTGCAAAAGCCCTTGGCGGCAAGGCGGAGCGGCTGTACTTCACCTCCTGCGGTACGGAGAGCGACAACTGGGCGATCCGTCTGGCGCTGCATCAGAACCGCCGCGTGGGCAAGCACATCATCACCACCGCCATCGAGCACAGCGCTGTCCGTGCCCTTTGTAAAGAGCTGCAGGGCAGCGGTTATGAGGTGACGATGCTTGCGCCTGATAAGGACGGTGTCATTACCGCTGAGCAGGTGGCGGAAGCCCTGCGGGAGGATACGGCGCTCGTCAGCATGATGTTGGTGAACAATGAACTGGGTACCATTCAGCCTGTGGAAGAGGTGGCGGCACTGCTGAAGGAGCGCCGCAGCGCGGCACTGCTGCACACCGACGCGGTGCAGGCGTTTATGGAGATCCCCTTCTCGGTGGAAGAGCTGGGGGCTGACCTTGTGGCGGTCTCCGCCCACAAGATCGGTGCGCCCAAGGGCATCGGTGCCCTCTACATGGGCAGCCGCATCAAGAATCCGCAGGCGCTGCTCTATGGCGGCGGACAGGAAAAGGGGCTGCGCCCCGGCACGGAAGCAACGGCGCAGATCGCGGGCTTTGCGAAGGCGGTAGAGCTCCGCAGCGCGGATTTGCAGCGGGATATGCTGCAGATGCATTCCCTCAAGGGCTATGCCATGGAGCAGATGGAGGAAATGGAAGGTGTGGAGCTGCTGGCGACCGGCGCAACGCCCCACATCCTGCCCTTCTCTCTCGTGGGCTATCCCAGTCAGAACGTGGTGACAGATCTCAGCGAAAAGGGGATCTATATCTCTGCGGGCTCTGCCTGCCATCAGGGCAAGGCAAGCCATGTGATCGAGGCGTTGCGTCTGCCGAAAAAGGTGGCGGCGGGTGCACTCCGTGTGAGCTTTGGACCGGACAGCAGCAAGGCGGACGTGGATGCTCTGCTGGAGGCGTTGAAGGAGCATCGCAAGAGCCGCTTCCCCATGCTGTAAGGAGGACAAGATGAGTTTGTTTCGCTGCCCCAACTGCGGCGCACCCCTCACGCGGGAGGAGAGACAGTACCGCTGTGCGAGAGGGCATGTGCATGACATTGCGGCAGAGGGCTATGTCCATCTGCTGCCTGCCAATCAGAAAAATTCCAAAATGCCCGGCGATGACAAGGCGATGGTGGCGGCGCGGGCGAACTTCCTTGCAAAGGGCTATTATGCGCCCCTGCGAAATGCCCTCTGCGAGGCAGCACTTGCCTATGCACCGCAGCATGCCTCTGTGCTCGACTGCGGCGCGGGTGAGGGCTATTACACCGCCGGCATTTACCGCGCCCTTGCGGAGGGGGGAAAAGAACCCCGCATGGCGGCGATCGACATTTCCAAGTTCGCCGTGCGCCGCTGTGCCAAGCAGGCAAAGCAGGTGGAGTGTGCGGTGGCATCTGCCTATCGGCTGCCCCTTGGGGATGAGAGCTGCGACCTGCTGGTGAACTGCTTTTCTCCCCTGGCACTGGAGGAGTTTACCCGCGTGCTGAAAAGCGGCGGCGTGATGCTCTATGTGGTGCCCGCTGCGCGGCATCTGATGGAGATGAAGGAAGTGCTCTACGACGAGCCCTACGAAAACGAGGAAAAGCTGACCCCCTATGAGGGCTTCACCTATTGCGAGGTGCGGGAAGTGGAGAGCTTTGCGGAGCTGAATGAAAACGCCGACATTGCAGCGCTTTTCGGCATGACCCCCTATGCGTGGAAAACGCCCCGCGCAGGGCGGGAACGTCTGCTGGCGATGGAGCGTCTGGGTGTGACGCTCTCCTTCCGCATCCATGTGCTGCGCAAAAACTGAACGACAAAAAGCCCCGACCACGGTCGGGGCTTTTCGTATGGGAATATAGAGGAAAACTTTGTTGAGAAAGCTTGGGGTTCAGCGGATTTCGATGCGGCGGGAAACGGGGACCTGCTCGGGGAGCTTGGGCATGGAGAGAGTCAGCACACCGTCGGTGAAGCTTGCCTCCATGCGCTCGGTGTCGATGCCCTCGGTGCCGAAGCGGCGAGTGAAGGAACCATAGCTGCGCTCGCGGCGAATGTAGTTGGCGTTTTCCTCGCTCTGTTCGCTGCGGCGCTCCGCAGTGATGGTCATGGTATCCTCTTCGAGGTCGATGCGGATGTCCTCCTTGCGGAAGCCGGGCAGATCTGCCTGCAGCACATAGCGGTCATTTTCCTCGAGGATATCAGTGCGGAAAGCAGGGGCGCTGCCGTACATCATTCGGTGTGCCTTCTCGTCAAAGAGACGGAAAGGATCATAGGTGCTCATGGAAAAGGGACGAAGGGAAGTGTTCATCATCATAATCATATCCTCCTGAAGATGTGTTGCGGTGCAGCGCTTTTCCATCTGCTGCGCCGCTCTTGTTTGTTTCGTTGTACTCATCATACAGAAAGTTTATGAACAAAGCTTCGCTATTCTGTGAACGGATTGTAAACCTTAGCACTCTCTTGCGCCGAGTGCTAAAAATGGTAAGAGCCGCCCTTGCGGGGCGGCTCCTGTTTATTCCACGGGGGTGGGGATGGTGCCTTCTTCGATGGGACAGACATAGCCGTGGCGGTTGACTTTTTCAAACTCCGCCTTCGCGGCAGCAAGGACCTCAGGCTGCTCAAAGAGGTCAAAGGCAGTAGCAGCCATGACCTTGGTTGCCAGCAGCAGACCCTTGTGGGCAATGCTGCTCTTGCCGGCGCTGACCGTCTGCCAGCTGTGACCGGGAGTACCCGCAGGAAGGGTCACAGTGTGAACCTGCACGGTGGGAGTCTGATGGCTCACGTCGCCTACATCGGAAGAGCCTGCGGAGATCATACGACTATGGTAGTAAGGAACAAGGAAATCGTTGATGACCTTGCTGCCGTTGCCGCTCTTTTCGCGGACAAAGTCCTCGATCTCGCTGTCAAACTCCGTGGCAAAGCCGGGGAGTTGTTCCACAGTGTAGGTCTTGCGGAGTGCTGCGGCGAAAGCGAATTCCTCTTCGCTGTAAGTGGGAAGCTCTGTGGCGGCGAAGTTTTCATACGCCAGTTTTTCGAGGGTGGCATTCGGAAGCACATCTGCTGTGCCGTCGATGAACTTCCAGCTCACCTCGGTTTCTGTCATCATGGCAGCGCCCTGTGCCACCTTGTGAACACGCTCCGCGAGACGGCGGATGTTCGGCACGTTGTCGCTGCGGAGCATATAGAGTACGGAAGCGGTGGGTTGCACCACGTTGGGAGATGCGCCGCCGTTATCAAGGATGGCGTAATGGAGACCGTCGTGGGGACCGATGTGTTCCCGCAGAAACTGTACGCCCACGTTCATCAGCTCCATGGCATCGAGGGCGCTGCGTCCCATCTGAGGGCAGCCAGCCGCGTGAGCGGCGGTGCCGCTGAACTGATAGAGAAGCTGGTAGGATGCAAGACAGCTGCCGGTGACGACCTCGTTCACGTCGCTGCCGTGCCATGTGACGGCAGCATCCAGATGGGAAAAGAGTTCCTTCTGCGCCATGAATGCCTTGCCTGCGTTGCCCTCTTCGCCGGGGCAGCCGTAAAAAATCACCGTGCCGCTGCCCTCGCCTTTTTCTGCAAGATACTCCTTCACCGCATTTGCTGCAGCGAGGGCACCTGCGCCGAGGAGATTGTGACCGCAGCCGTGACCGCAGCCGCCGCTTGCGAGGGCTTCCTTATGGGTCACGCCGCTTTTCTGAGACAGACCGCTGAGGGCATCAAATTCGCCGAGAAAGCCGATAACGGGCTTGCCGGAGCCATAGCTGCCGGAAAAAGCGGTCTCCACACCCGCAAGCCCCGTCTCCACGGTGAAGCCAAGCTTTGTCAGCAGCTCCACGTATGCTGCCATGGACTGATGCTCTTTCAGCGACAGTTCCGGTGTGTCCCAGATCTTGTCGCTGAGGGCGGTGAAGATGCTGTGCTGAGATTCGATTTGAGAAAGAAGTTCTTTTTTATCCATGGAAACCTCCTGCGCCAAGCGCGCTTATGATAAGATACCGCTCCCTTCGGAGCGGTATCTTTTGTGATTTGAACTTTACAGCACCTTGCTGAGGAAATCGTGCAGTCTCGGGTGCTGGGGATGGTCAAAAATTTCTGCGGGCGTGCCCTGCTCGAGGAGCTGACCGTGATCCATGAAAAGGACACGGTTGCCCACTTCTCTTGCAAAGCCCATTTCGTGGGTGACCACCACCATGGTCATGCCGCCGCGGGCAAGCTCCTTCATGACTTCCAGCACTTCGCCCACCATTTCGGGGTCGAGGGCGGAGGTGGGCTCGTCAAAGAGCATGACTTCAGGCTCCATCATGAGGGCCCGGACGATGGCGATACGCTGCTTCTGACCGCCGGAGAGCTGAATGGGATAGGCATTGGCGCGGTCGCCGAGACCGACGCGCTCCAGCAGATGCTTTGCCTTTTCCTCTGCCTCATCCTTCTTCATGCCCTTGACCTGCACGGGAGCGAGGGTCATGTTGTCGAGAATGGTCATGTGGGGGAAGAGGTTGAAGTGCTGGAACACCATACCCATCTTCTGGCGGTGCAGATTGATGTTCACCTTCACCAGATTGCCGTTGGCGTCCTTGGACTTCTTCTTGGTGATATCCATGCCGCCGAAATGGATGCTGCCGCCGGTGGGCTCCTCCAGCAGGTTCAGACTTCTGAGGAAGGTGGATTTGCCGCTGCCGGAAGGACCGATGACCACCATCACGTCGCCCCGCTGGATGTCCACGGTGACACCGTCGAGGGCTTTGATCTTTCCCTGATTATAATGCTTCTTCAGATCCTTGACCTGAATGATGTTATCTCTTGTCGCCACGGCTCATTCTCCTTTCAAAATAGGCAATGATCTTGCTGGTGGGGAAGGTCAGGCAGAAATAGATCACAGTGGCGATCACGAGGGGTTCTGCAATGCGGTAGGTCGCGCCCTTGGTGGATGCGACGGCATACATGATCTCCTGCACACCGATGGTATAGCAGATAGAAGATTCCTTGATAATGGTGACGAACTCGTTGGCGATGGCAGGGAGAATGTTCTTCACTGCCTGAGGCAGCACCACGAAGCGCATATTCTGCCACTGAGAAAGACCAAGGCTGCGGGCAGCTTCCGTCTGACCGCCGTCAATGGACTGGATGCCGGCACGGATGATCTCGCAGAGGTAAGCGCCGGAGTTCAGTGCCAGAGCTACCACGCCGGGCACGAAACGGTCGAAACGGATGAAGCCGAAGAGCTTGAAGGAAGGCAGCTCCACCCCTGCGAAGAGCACATAGTAGATAAAGAACAGCTGCACCAGCATGGGGGTGGCGCGGAAGATTTCCACATAGACGGTGGCAAGGAAGCTCACGGGATTGAATCTGCTGGCAGCATAGACAAAGCCGCCCTTTTCACGCAGTCTCCACTGAGATTCGCGGGAGAGAAAGCGGAACACGTTGATGTCGGACAGGCGGAACACTGCCAGAAACAGTGCCAGAAAGAAGCCAAAAAGGACGGTGAGAGCGGAGAGGGATACGGTGCAGACCAGACCCTCTTTGAAAAGCTCAATGTATTTCCATGTTTTTGCGAAGCCGGCAGCAGAGAGCATAGACAAAAATCTCCTTGTTCAAAAAGTGAGGGACGCTGGGGTGCTGAGATACAGCGGAAGTTCCTCTCTGCCGAAACAGAGAGGAACTTCTGTTTTGTTTACATTTTATATTGCAAGAGACGTTTATGCAAGAGACTTGTGCAGGGGAAGCTTAGTCGACCAGACCTTCGATGATCTCGCCGTTAGCCAGCTCGTTTGCTTCTTCAACGAACTTAGCCATGGAACCGTCAGCGAGAGCTGCTGCGATTGCTTCGTTCACGCCTGCCAGCAGTTCAGCGTTGCCCTTGGAAACGCCGACCACGCTGCCTTCTGCGTCATAGGGGACTTCCAGAGCGATGCAGAGCTCGGGATAGCTCTTAGCGTAGCTCTCAGCGACCATGGTCTCGATGAACGCGCCGTCCATCTTGCCGGAGACCAGCTCTGCCACCAGATCGGTGACCTTGCTCATCTCGATGATGTCAGCATCGGGGGTGTGCTCCTGAGCCAGACCTGCCTGGATGGAACCGATCTGAGCGCCGATGGAGTAGTCGGGGTTGTTAGCAGCTGCGAGATCGGGGAACTGATCCTTGTTAGTCTGGGTGCAGACGAAGGACTGACCGCCGGTGATATACACATCGGAGAAGTCCATCAGATCTTCACGCTCGGGATCGGGAGAGTAACCTGCGAGAGCGAGGTCAACGTTCTTGTTGCCCAGCTCCATGATGGTGCCGTCGAAGTCCATGGGAACGACTTCCAGAGTCAGACCCAGATAATCTGCGATGTACTGAGCCAGAGCCATGTCGAAGCCGGCCAGCTGGGGTTCGCCATTGGCATCAATTGCGTAGAACTCATAGGGAGCGAAGTCGGGAGAGGTTGCAACGGTCAGAACACCGTCGGTCACAGTCTTGAGAACTGCTTCCTCCACCTCGGGGGCATCTGCGCCGTCGTCTGCGGGAGCATCTTCGCCGCCGCCGCAAGCAACCAGGGACAGGCTCATGACCAGAGCCAGAATCATAGCGAGCATCTTCTTCATCATCTTATCCTCCAAAAATGAATTTTCATCCACTGCAATTCACTTGATATTCGGTTTTGCGTGGGTGTTCTTGAATATGTATGCATGATAATACGATATCACGCTAAAGTCAACTGTCAAAAAGCACACAAAACAGAAAATAATGCAGTCAGATTACAGCGCAATACACAAACTGAGCGGAAAGCGGCGGGTGCGTGGTGAATGCGGAGTGAATATTTACATGAGATTGAGAATATGGAAGGCGAATATTTGCGGAATATGAATAAACGCTGCCTTTCGGCAGCGTTTATTCCATGGAGTGCGCCAGCAGGCGGGAGAAAAACACGGTGTAAAGCAGCAGAGAGAAAAACATACTGGCGGTGCAGAGGGACAGAAGCGCGGGCAGCAGTGCCAGAGGAAAGCGGGGAAGCAGCATGAGGGCAAGGGAGAGCTCCAGCACCGAAGAATTGAGCTTGCCGTGCCAGCGGGCGCTGTGGACAGCGTCGGTGCGCTGCAGGGTCAGCCATGCGAAGCTCAGCATGGCAAGCTCCTTGATGATGAGCAGCCCCAGCAGAAAGCCCACTTCTTCATACCGCAGGGACAGACACAGCAGCAGCGCCCCCTGTGTCAGCTTGTCGGCAAGGGGATCGAGGAACTTGCCGAAATCCGAGATCATCTGAAAGTGCCGTGCGATAGCCCCGTCCAGCACGTCGCTGAGAGCGGAGAGGGAGAGGACAAGCAGTGGAATATAGGTATGGGGATGGGCGAAAAAACAGTGAATAAACACGGGGATCAGCAGCAGGCGGAGCAGGGACAGGGCGTTGGGAACGGTGAAGATCCCGCCTTGGGCAAGGCGGTGAAACAGGCGATGCAGCGGCATGGGAAACTCCTTATCAATATAGGATAGGGCACGGCTGTGCCTGTTGAAAGTGTACCCGCAGTGCGTGCGGTTCAGACCGAAAAAGTTGCAAGATTGTGAAAAATTTAATTGATTCATAAATAATACTTGAGATTTTCTCATGGGAGCTGCGAGAAAATCCGATAAGCAAAAACTGTTTATCTTCGTGACAAGGGGGACAGAGCGTGATAGAATAAAGGTAATTCTAATAAGGAAAGGACTTTGTGCATTATGAGCAGGCTTGAAGTCAAGACTCCCAGCCGTGCCCAGGCGACTGTGGAACAGCTGTATCGAAACATGGAGCGCCGCATTGCGGCCAGCCCTCCGGGACTGTGCCCTGTGGACATGGCGCTGAACTTTTTGGATCTTTGCCGCGCACAGACCTGCGGCAAGTGCGCCCCCTGCCGTATCGGTCTGGCGCAGCTGTCCAATATGCTGCATGAGGTGCTGGATGGCGAACCCGACCTCTCCATCCTCGACCGCATGGAAGTGACCGCCCAGACCATTGTGGACACAGCGGACTGCGCCATCGGCATTGACGCGGCAAATCTGGTGCTGATGGGACTGAAGGGCTTCCGCGATGACTATGAGGAGCACATTCTCCATCATCGCTGCCTTGGTTCGCTGAAGAACCCCGTGCCCTGCACGGCACTCTGCCCTGCCGGTGTGGATATCCCCGGCTATGTGGCACTGGTGAAGGAGGGACGCTGCGCCGACGCAGTGCGCCTCATCCGCAAGGACAATCCCTTCCCTGTTGCCTGCGCCTACATCTGCGAGCACCCCTGCGAGGCGCGCTGCCGCCGCAACATGGTGGACGACGCGGTGAACATCCGCGGTCTCAAGCGCTATGCGGTGGATCAGGCGGGGGACGTGCCCCAGCCGAAGGTCGCACCTGCTACGGGCAAGTCCGTGGCGGTTATCGGCGGCGGTCCTGGCGGTCTTTCTGCTGCCTACTATCTGGCGCTCATGGGTCACAAGGTCACGGTATATGAAAAGCGGCAGAAGCTTGGCGGTATGATGCGCTATGGCATCCCCAGCTATCGCTTCCCGCGAGAAAAGCTGGATGCGGAGATCGCGTCCATTCTCTCCCTTGGCATTGAGGTACATACCGGTGTCAAGGTGGGCAATGATATCTCTTTCGAGGAACTCACGGCAAAGTATGACTGCCTGTATCTCTCCATTGGTGCGCACACCGACAAGAAAGTGGGCATTGAGGGCGAGGACAGCAAGGGCGTGATCTCTGCGGTGCAGATGCTCGGTCAGATCGGTGATGAAGATATGCCTGATTTCACCGGCAAGCGCGTGGCAGTCATCGGTGGCGGCAACGTCGCCATGGACGTGACGAGAAGTGCCATCCGTCTCGGTGCGGAGAAGGTGACCTGCGTCTACCGCCGCCGCATCGAGGATATGACTGCGCAGGCAGAGGAAGTGGAAGGCGCTATCGCTGAGGGCGCTGAGGTTATGCCCCTGCAGGCACCGCTGCGCATCGAAGCGGACGAGAACGGCAACACCGTTGCCCTCTGGACCCAGCCTCAGATCATCGGCGAAGTGGACAAGGCAGGTCGTCCCCGTCCCGGCAACGCGGCGGTGGAGCCCCTGCGCATCCCGGCGGAGGTGGTCATTGTCGCCATCGGTCAGGGCATTGAGACCCGCGGCTTTGAGGAGGCGGGCATCAAGATCCAGCGCGGCGGCACCCTTTCTGCCAATGCCAGCACCCAGCTGCCCGATATGGAGGGTGTGTTTGCCGGCGGCGACTGCGTCACCGGTCCTGCTACCGTCATCCGCGCCATTGCGGCAGGTAAGGCGGCAGCTGCCAATATCGACGAATATCTGGGCTTCCACCACGAGATCCATTCCGGTGTGGAAGTGCCTGTTCCCAGCTGCACGGACCTGCGTCCCCGCGGCCGTGTCAACCCCACCGAGCGCGATGCCAGCGAGAGAAAGTGCGATTTTGCCTGCATCGAATGCAGCATGACCGACGAAGAAGCGGCACAGGAATCTTCCCGCTGCCTGCGCTGTGACCGCTTCGGTTTCGGAAACTTCAAGGGAGGACGTGTGGATAAATGGTAAATTTCAAGATCAATGATCGGGAACTCAGTGTAAAGCCCGGCACGACCATTCTGGAAGCTGCCGAAAAAGCCGGTATCCCCATTCCTCATCTGTGCTATCTCAAGGAGATCAACGAGATTGCCGCCTGCCGTATGTGCATGGTGGAGGTGGAGGGCACGGACCGTCTGGTGCCCGCCTGCAACACGCAGGTGACCGAGGGTATGGTGATCCACACCAACTCTCCCCGCGTCAGTCGTGCCCGCCGCACCAACCTCCGTCTCATTCTTTCCCAGCACAACTCCAACTGCACCACCTGCATCCGCGGCGGCAACTGCGAGCTGCAGCGTCTGGCGCAGGATCTCAACATTCACTATCAGACCTATGATGTGCAGCCCGAGCGTTCCCGTGTGGATCTGAGCGTTCCTGTGGTGCGTGAGGCGGGCAAGTGCATCAAGTGTATGCGCTGTGTGCAGGTCTGTGACAAGATTCAGGGCATGAACATCTGGGACGTGGTGGGAACAGGTTCCCGCACCACGGTGGATGTGAAGGTGGGGCGCTCTTTGAAGGATACGGACTGCACCTTCTGCGGTCAATGCGTGACCCATTGTCCCACCGGTGCGCTCACCGTTCGCGACGACACCAACCGTGTGCTCCGCGCCATCGCCGATCCCGAGATCATCACGGTGGTGCAGGTGGCACCTGCTGTGCGTGTGGCATGGGCAGAGGAGTTCGGTCTCGAGGGTGCGAAGGCATCCACGGGGCGCATGGTGGCAGCCCTCAAGCGCATGGGCTTCAACTATGTCTTTGACACCAATTTTACCGCCGACCTTACCATCATGGAGGAGGGCAGCGAGTTCCTTGAGCGCTTTACCCGCCGCGGTAAGCACCGCTGGCCCATGTTTACCTCCTGCTGCCCCGGTTGGGTCAGCTTCCTCAAGAGTCAGTATCCCGCCTATAAGGAGCATCTCTCCACCGCCAAGTCCCCTCAGCAGATGTTTGGCGCTGTGGTGAAGAGCTTCTTTGCGGAGAAGATCGGCGTTGACCCTGCGAAGATCTGCGTGGTCTCCGTCATGCCCTGCTCCGCCAAGAAAGCGGAGTGCGAGCTGCCCAGCATGAAGGCGGCAAACGGCGATCCCGATGTGGATGTGGTGCTGACCACCCGCGAGATGTGCCGCCTGTTCCGCAGCGACTTTGTGGATCCTGCGGAGCTGGAGGATGAGACATTTGACAGTCCCTTCGGCACGGGTACAGGTGCCGCTGTGATCTTCGGTGCCACCGGCGGCGTGATGGATGCGGCGCTGCGCAGCGCGTACTATCTGGTCACCGGCAAGAACCCTGACCCCGATGCCTTCTCCGAGGTTCGCGGCAACAAACCCTGGCGGGAAGCTACCTTTGAGATCCCCGGCGCGGGCAAGGTGCGCGTGGCAGTGGTGAGCGGTCTCGGCAACACCCGCAAGCTCATGGAAGCGGTGGACAGCGGCACGGTGGACTATGACTTTGTGGAAGTCATGGCTTGTCCCGGCGGCTGCGCCGGCGGCGGCGGACAGCCCATCCATGAGGGCAAGGAGCTGGCGGCAAGCCGCGGCAATCAGCTCTGGAAGCTGGATGCCAAGGCACCCATCCGCTTCTCCCATGAGAATCCCGATGTGCAGGCGCTCTACCGCCAGTATCTGAAGGCACCTCTGGGCGAGCGGTCTCATCGCCTGCTGCATACCCACCACGACTGATATCTGACGATCAAAGCCAAACGAGAGATCTGCAAAAGCGGATCTCTCGTTTTTTAAAAAACTCTTGACTCTGACGTAACGTGATAGTATATGCTGTAAGCGTGAGGAGGGATGCGGCATGATGACGGTGCATGAGGTGTCGAAGCTGACGGGGGTCAGCGTGCGGACATTGCATTATTATGATGAGATCGGCCTTTTGCCGCCGATGGAGCTGACGGCGGCAGGGTATCGACTTTATGGAGAAGAGGATTGTTCCCGCCTGCAGCAGATCATGCTGTTTCGTGAGCTGGAATTTCCCCTCAAAGAGATCCGAAGCATCCTTGCGAGTCCTGCCTATGACAGGGAGCAGGCGCTGCGGCAGCAGATCGAGCTGTTGGAGCTGAAAAAGGAGCGGATCGAAAATTTGATTGCCTTTGCAAAGGAAATTCGTAAGAAAGGAGGACACAACATGGATTTTAAAGCATTTGACAACAAAAAACTGGAGCAGTACGCTGAGCAGGCGAAGAAAACCTGGGGTGAGACGGAAGCCTACAAGGAATATGAGGCGAAGTCTCTCGACAGTGAGCAGCAGAAGGCTTGCGGCGCGGAGATGATGGAGCTTTTCCGTGAATTCGGCGAAATGAAGGACAAAGACCCCGCCGACGGTGCAGTGCAGGCGCAGGTGAAGAAGCTGCAGGACTATATCACCGCCCACTACTATACCTGCCACAGCTATATTCTTGCGGGACTCGGGCAGATGTATGCCGCAGAGGGTGAGTTCAAGGATAACATCGACGCTTACGGCGGCGCAGGCACAGCGGATTTTGCCGCGGAAGCCATCCGCATTTACTGTGAAAACTGAATATTGTCTGAAAACAGCAAAGGGGGTATCATCGCTTCTGACGATGATACCCCCTTTCTCATAGAAATGTGCAGGTGGACAGGAAAATGTGGCTGTGGTATGGTTACCTTTGAATGGTTTTGTCAAAGTCGTTCGTATTATGATTAGAAAAGTCGATTTCGCCATCGGCGGAAGGGAGGACTATGCGAAGCGAGCAGGAAGTGAATCGGGCTGTGGAATGCTATGCCGATATGGTTTTGCGGCTTTGTATGGTGTACCTCAAGCATCCGCAGGATGCGGAGGATGTTTTTCAGTCGGTATTTCTGAAATATACCCTCAGTGACAAGAGCTTTGAAAGCGAAGAGCATGAAAAGGCGTGGCTGATCCGCGTGACAGCCAATGCCTGTAAGGATTCACTGAAGAATCTGTTTCGCAGATGTACGGTGCCGCTGGAGGAAGCGGCAGACTGCGTCACGGAAATGAGCGAGGAGCAGAGCCGTGTCTGGCAGGCGGTGCGTGAGCTGCCGAAGGATTACCGCGAGGTGATCTATCTGCATTTTTACGAAGGCTACACCGCCCCCGAGATCGCGGGCATCCTGCGGAAAAACCCGAATACGGTCTATACCCATTTGCGCAGGGCAAAGGAACTGCTGAGAGAACGACTGGGAGGTGTTGCTGATGAAGAATGACCTGCAAAAAGCTTTTGACGCGGTGCAGGCAGACGAGCGCTTGAAGCGAAGAACCAAGGCGTATTTGCGCAGGGCAACGCTGGACTACGGTCGTGATACGCAGCGGCGCAGGCAGCGGCAAACGAGAATGGTGAGCTGCGCTGCGGCGGTGATGCTGATGGTTATGGGTGCGGGAATGTGGCTCCTGCCTGTGACCAGCATCGACCTTGACATCAACCCCTCGCTGGAGCTCAGGGTCAACACCTTTGGCAGGGTGACAGAACTGAAAGGGATGAATGCAGACGGACTTGCCCTTGTGGACAGCTTGAACGTCAAAGGTATGCGCTATGACGATGCCATGCAGCGCATCCTCATCAGTGAGCCGCTGGAGCCCTATCTGGAGGATGGGAGCCTGATCTCCATCACTGTGGTGGGCAAGGATGAATCCCTTGCGGAACAGATGTTGAGCAACGTGGTCTGTCGTGCTTATGCTATCGCGGAGGAAGACAATATTTTCTATTGTCAGACAGACCCAGAGACTGCCCGCGCGGCAAGAAGAGTTGGCTTGTGTGTGCTGCGCTATCAGGTGTGGCAGCAGCTGAAAGAGAAAGACCCCTCCATCACGGTGGAAGCGGTGGCGCTGATGCCGAAGGCGGAGGTCATGGCTCTTGCAAAATTTGAAAAGTTGGAAAATCCCTGCGGGGAATGAACAAAGGAGGATGTGGAAGAAAATGCTGATGCTGATTTGGAAAAATATTTCCCGTCGTCGTACGCAGTCTACGTTGACAGTGACCATTACCATGCTGACGGTGCTGGTCTTTGTGATGGTGCTGGGTGTGTTTCAGACGGTGAATCAGGGCCTTGCGCTCAGTGAGGAGCGCCTTGGCGCGGATGCGGTGCTGGTGCCGAAATACGCCGCTGCAAAGGGGGAAGATCTGCTCTTTACTGCGATTCCCGAAAACATTTATATGCCCATCGAAATGGTGGAGGAAGTGAAGCAGTTTGAAGGTATCGCTGCCATGACTCCTCAGTTCTATTGCCAGACGCTGGCACTGTCCTGCTGCGAGCCCGGTGAGGAAGCCCGCATCATCGGTTATGATCCTGCCACGGACTTTATTTTGAAGCCCCACCTCGATGAGAAGTACCAAAATGGCATCAGTCCCGACGAGCTGATTGTCGGACGCAACTTTGAGGATGACAATCTTGTGGGTTCCAACTATCTGGTGCTGAGCAAGAAGTTTAACGTGGTTACGGCACTGCCCCCTACGGGTGCAGGTATGGACGGGACCTTGTTTATGGATTTCCGCACGGCGCAGGATATGTGTCTGGAATCTGAGGTTCTCGCAGAGAGCTGGACGACCAGAGATCCCCACGACTACATTTCTGTCATCATGGTGAAGTTTGAAAGCGGTGTAGACGGGGAGGAATTTGCCAAACAGGTGGAGGCTTCCGGTCTTGAGATCAAGTGTCTGCTTACCGGCGACACGATTTCCACTCTGCAGAGTCAGCTGGAAGTGACGATGAAGGTCATGTTTGCGCTGTGGCTGGCATCTCTGCTGATTGCAGTGCTGGCACTGGTGGGTCGCTTCAATGCCCTTGCCAAGGAGCGCAAGAAGGAGATCGGTCTGCTCCGTGCCATCGGTCTGAAGAAGGGGCAGGTGTTTGGCCTGATCATCGGCGAGACCTGCACCATGGCGCTCATGGGCGGTGTGCTGGGCAGTGCTTTGGCGCTGCTTGCCATGAATCCCATCATCGAAATGCTGAAGGATGCATTCAAACTGTCGCCTTCTGTCTGGACGAGCTCGCTAGCGTTGCTGTGCGGTCTTGCGGGCATTGTGCTGGCAGCGGTGCTTGGCTTTGCGGCAGCGGTAGCTCCCGCGCTGAAGAGTGCATCTATGGATCCCCAGGCGGCAATTACACAGGGTGAGGTGAACTGAGATGGAAATCTGCAAGCTGGAACATATTCGCAAGGATTATCGCATGGGTGAGGTCGTTACCCCGCTGAAGGACGTGTCTCTTGTGGTAAACAAAGGTGATTTTATCGCCGTGGAGGGTCCCTCCGGTATCGGCAAGAGTACCCTGCTGTATGTCATGGGTACCCTGCTGCAGAGTGACGAGGGCAGCTATACCTTTGAAGGCAGGGATGTTGCGAAGTTTGGTGACGATGAGAAATCCGAACTACGGGCAAAAAAGGTCGGCTTCCTGTTTCAGGACAGCACCATGATTCAGGCGCTGACCCTGCGGGAAAATCTGCTCTTTACCCAGGGTGTGGGCGGCAAAAAAGACCCCAAAATGGTGGATGAGCTGCTGTATCGCTTTGGTCTCGAGGATCGTGCGGACTTCTTCCCTCATCAGCTGTCCGGCGGTCAGCGCCGCCGCGCCATGGCGGCAAGAGCGCTGATCCATGATCCGGTGCTGATCCTCGCGGATGAGCCCACCAACGATCTGGATGAGCATTGGTCTGAGGAAATTATCCGTGTGCTGAAGGAGCAGACGGAAAAGGGCACGGCGGTGGTCATGGTTACCCACAACAGCCGCTGGGCACAGGAAGCAACCAGACGCTGCCGACTGGAAGACGGCGTACTGGTGGATATTGCGGAATAAGGAGGATGCGACAATGAAAACGAAGATGGCGAATATTCTGATCGCAGTGCAGGCGGTGGCAGGGCTTGTTCTGATCGGCGCGGTGAAGCTCTGGGCACCCGTCTGCGGCAAAATGCTGGAACTGGCAAACGGCAATTCGGTGCCCATGAAGTGCCACTGGGCAGGGCAGGCAGCGCTTGTTGTGAGTGTGCTGATCGTTGTGACCGCTGTGATGGGTCTCCTTGCCAAGAAGGATTATAAGAAGTTTGCGGTTGTCAATGCAGTGGCAGCGGTGCTGCTGTTTATGGTCTTTACCAGCCTCATCGGTGTCTGCGCCAGCGAAGAAATGCGCTGCCAGATCACCGCACTCTGGGGCAAGGGCGTTGCTGCTGTGACCCTTGTGACCTCCCTTGCGCTCCTCCTTGGCGGCAAGGAAGGGCAGATCCCCGACTAAGCGTTCATTTTCATTTTCTCTATCTCTTGAAGCGCTCTGATGCTCCGCATCGGGGCGCTTCGCTTTTTGACAAAAGGCGGCAGGACGGGGAGTTGGATGGAACTGCAAGAGGGGGCACAGTGCAAAGATGTCGTCAAGGTGCACAATGATTGCGTTAATTTGCCGGCGCATATCTGGCGTTTTATGCAGATTTGCTATAATAAGCCCATCAACTATATGAGGAGGTTGTTTCTATGTCTAAACGCAAACTCTCTTTGCCGGCATGGATCTTCATTGGTATGATCGCCGGTGTTCTGGCTGCCGGTGAGAAGGGCGTGATGATCGGTAAGGCGATCAACAGCATGACCGAAGTCATCATGCAGATCATGATGATGATCATCAAGCTCACTCCCATCGGCGTGTTCTGCCTGATGACCAACGTGGTCGCTGTCAACGGCGCTTCCATTGTCGGTACACTGGCGCTGGTCATTGGTGTGGCTTATCTGGGCTACTTCCTGCACATTGTGATCGTCTATGGCGCGAGCGTCAAATTCCTCTCCGGTATGAACCCCTTTGCCTTCTTCAAGGGCATCGCTCCCGCTATGATCACCACATTTACCACCACCTCTTCCAATGCAACGCTGCCTGTCAACATGGAGTGCTGCAACAAATTGGGTGCTGAGCCTGAGATCAGCTCCTTCGTGCTGCCTCTTGGCGCGACCATCAACATGGATGGTACTGCGATCTATCAGGCTGTCGCAGCCATCTTCATTGCCTGCTGCTATGATGTCACGCTGACGATTGCGGACATGGCTATGATCGTGCTGACTGCGACCCTGGCATCCGTCGGTACTGCCGGTGTTTCCGGCGCAGGTATGATCATGCTGGCAATGGTGCTGGAGACCGTTGGTCTGCCTGTGGAAGGTATCGCTATCATCGCCGGTGTCGACAAGATCTTTGACATGGGTCGTACCACGCTGAACATCACCGGTGACGCAACCTGTGCTCTCTGGATCTCCAAGATGGAGCAGAAGAAAAAGGCAAAGGCTGCAGCTGTGAAGTAAATATTCTTTCCCTTGTTCAAAGAAGCGACCGCCCAAACGGACGGTCGCTTCTTTATGTCCAGGGCAATTGCAAAATTCTGAGTCCGCAGCGCCGATTTCAAATAAAAGTATAAATCTCTTCGCTTTACAGATACTAACAATGCAGCTTGTAAAATAAGGAGAGATTCATATATGAAAGCAACAGGAATTGTGCGCCGCATCGACGATCTTGGGCGGGTGGTGATCCCCAAGGAGATTCGCCGTACCATGCGCATCCGCGAGGGCGACCCGCTGGAAATTTATACCTCCAAAGAGGGCGAAGTCATCTTCAAAAAGTATTCCCTGCTGGGCGATCTGGATGATTTTTCGGCGCAGATCTGCGAGACCATGAGCAAAAGCGTGGAGCAGACGGTGGCGGTGGCAGACCGCGATACGATCATTGCCATCTCCGGCGGCTTCAAGCGGGAGCTGCTGGGGAAGCATATCAGCGAGGAACTGGAGCAGATCATGGAGGATCGCCGCATTTTCCGCAGTGGAGACAATGTGCATCCTGTGCGGGTGACTGCGGACAACGAGCGTCTGCTGGCGGTGCTGGCAGCCCCTGTGATCTCCGGCGGTGATGCCATGGGGCTGGTGCTGGTGGTAACGGAAAACCCGGAGCAGGGCAGCAGTGAAACGGAATTTAAGCTGGTGCAGACACTGGCATCGCTCCTCGGTCGGCACATGGAAGGATAACGGATCGGCTCCCGCAGGGAGCCGATTTTCCTTGCCGCGAGAGCGGGGGAGGGATACAATGGGGACAGAGGTGATGGGATGCGGAAGGAAATTTGTCTGGGCGGGCGTGTACTTGTCTATGAGTTTACCCGAAAGCGGGTGAAAAATTGCAATCTCCGCATTCGTGACGACGGCAGCGTGGCGGTGTCTGCGCCGCCGCGGATGCCTATGGAGCAGGTGGAGGGTTTCCTGCAACAGAAACAGGAGTTTATCTGGAAGGCTGTAGGCAGGATGGAGACGCAGCGTGCGCCGCGTGCGGCGGCAGACGGGCAGGAGATCCCCTATCTTGGCGCTGCGCTGCGGCTGCATTTTGAGCAGGGGCGGCGCTATGGGGCGCAGAGAACGGAGGGGGAACTGTATCTGACCCTTCCCCGGGCAGACGAGGAGGAGCGCAGGCTCGCGGCGCTGGAGCGCTGGGAAAAGGAAGAATGCCGCCGCGTGATGACGGCAGCGCTGGAGCGGGTCTATCCCCCGTTCGTGTCCTATGGCGTGCCGAAGCCGACGCTGCGCTTTCGCTCAATGCGCTCTCGCTGGGGCAGCTGTATGCCGCGTAAGGGCGTGGTGACGCTGAACACGCAGCTGTTGGCGCACCCCTTGGAGTGCGGAGAGTACATACTGATCCACGAGCTCTGTCACTTTTTGCAGGCAGATCATTCGGCGAAATTCTATGAATGGATGGATCGCTTTCATCCTGATTGGCGGGAGAGGAAGCAGAAACTGAATCGGGGCAAATAAAAAAAGAGAGACTCGATTCGAGTCTCTCTTTTATGTAGTCAGCAATTAGCCAACGATGAAGCCCTTGCCCAGCTTGTCCAGAGGATCGATAGCGTAGGTAGCTTCGCCGGTCAGGTAAGCAGCGCCGGTAACCTGAGGAACGATAGCCTTGAAGGGACCCATGGTGGTCTCTTCCTTCACGCGGCCGATGAACTGGGTGCACATGAAGCTCTCGTAAACGAAGGGCTCGTCGATGCCGATCTCGCCGCGAGCATACAGGGTAGCCAGCTTAGCGGAGGTACCGGTGCCGCAGGGGCTGCGGTCAGCCTGAGCCTCGCCGAAGATGACGACGTTCTGCTTGTTAGCGTTAGCGGACTTAGCGGGACCATAGAACTCAACCAGGTCGACAGTGGTGATATCGAGCTCGGGATGCTTGATCTCGATGGTCTTGTTGATGATTTCCATCATCTTCATACCGATATCGGTCAGCTCGGGAACGGTCTTAGCGCTGATGTCGATGTTCAGGCTCTCCTGACGGGTATCGACCAGAGCGAAGAAGGAGCCACCGAAGGAGATGTCGAACTTGATCTTCTTGCCGTCAACTTCGACTTCCAGGTTTTCCTTGTACAGGAAAGCGGGGACGTTGGTCAGAGTGACGCTCTTGACCTTGCCGTTCTCAACGACAGCTTCGGTCTTGACCAGGCCTGCGGGTGCATCAATGTTGACGTAGTTGACGCCTTCCTTGCACTCGACCATGCCGGTCTCCAGAGCCACGGTGACAGCACCGATGGTGCAGTGACCGCACATGTTCAGCCACCCGCCGGTATCGATGAAGTACACAGCAAAGTCAGCCTCGGGATTGACAGGCTCGCCCAGGATGGCACCGAACATATCGTGGTGACCGCGGGGCTCGAGCATCAGAGCCTTACGATACTCATCGTAATTCTTCTGCAGATAGTACTTACGGTCCAGAATGGTATCGCCAACGCCCTCGGGGAAACCAGCGTAAACGACACGGCAGAACTCGCCCTCGGTGTGAGCATCGATAGCCTTGAAGCAAGCTTCAAAACGCTCGGTGTTCAGGACGGGCTTGGGATCAAATCTCTTCATATGAAACGCACCGCCTTTGTAAGATTTTTAAAATGAGCGTAGAAAATCATGTGACAATCAGTCACTGCTCATTTATTATGATACTGGTTTTTTGCACCAAATGCAAGCCTGACTTGCTTTCTGTTGTTTATAAAAAACGACGGCAATTTTTGTGCAAAGCGCTGATAAAAAAATAACAAAGGGGGGAATCGAGTGGGCTGGGCTGCCCTTTAGCGGAGATATACTTATATGAAATACGCGCGCGTGCGCGTGCGCGCACGCAAATTAATAAAGAGGGCAGGGCGGAAAGGGCACAATCTGAGCTGTCGCAGAAGGGTGGGGGAATAGCGCCTATATATAGATGGATGCTATAAATGAGTGCCGATAAAAGTTTTTATCGGCTGACGAAATCGGGAATTTCTATATCGCCAAAACAGAGAATATCAGTGATAAATCGAATGCCGCCGACAGCCGATCGGGAAGGACGGCTGCAACGGCGTTGCACGAATTTGTCAAAAGCTTGAGTGCAGTGAAAAACTTGCTCTGTTGTGAGAAAAAGTGCCATTTTCAAAGGTTTTTAGAAGAAAATCCGAAGAGTGTGAAATTAACGACAAAAACAAGGAGGAAAACAGAGATAGTTTTTGAGCATATTTTATTGTTAATTTTCAAACTTTGCTGTTGACTTATTTGGGGAAATCAGTTACACTAAACTAGGTTATGGATGGCGCGCACCTTTCATAGAAAAGGTCGATAAGTCACCCGCCAATAGAAAAGACAAATATGGCAAAGGAAGAGGGAGTTTATCATGGCTAACATTCAGTTGCTTCTCCGCCAGCACGTCGGTGCACCCTGTGCTCCTGTCGTCAAGGTTGGCGATGAAGTCAAGAAGGGTACTCTCGTTGCAGAGCCCACCGGCCTCGGCGCAAACATTTTCTCCAGCGTCTACGGCAAGGTCGTTGAGATCACCGAAGATCGCATCATCATCGAGCCCGCGGCTGAGCAGCCCGCTGAGTATGTCAAGATCGCCAAGAGCGAGAACAAGCTCGACATGATCAAGGCAGCAGGCGTTGTCGGTCTCGGCGGCGCAGGCTTCCCCACCGCAGTGAAGCTGGGCACCGACCTCAAGGGCGGCT
>JAFVXA010000033.1 GCA_017501355.1 Oscillospiraceae bacterium | reverse complement strand
TGGGCAAAACTGGCGCGAATCTGATGGGTGCGGCCTGTTTCAAGACCCACCTCCACCAGCGCCAGCTCACCGCGCACCTCCAATGTCTCATAGTGGGTGATGGCGGTCTTTCCCTCGGGGACGGGGTGGTCGTAGACCTTCATCTCCTTGCGCTTTTCATCCTTCACCATAAAGCAGCGGATAGAGCCCTTTGCAGGCTTCGGCGCGCCGAGGGTGATGCAGAGATAGCGCTTGTCGATCTCCCTGTCACGAATCTTCTCGTTGATGATCCGCAGCGTTTCCGCGTTCTTGGCGGCGATGACGATGCCGCCGGTGTTGCGGTCAATGCGGTTACAAAGAGCGGGGGTAAAGGCGTTCTCCCACTTGGGATTCCACTCCCGCTTTTGGTAGAGATAGGCTTGGATATGGTTAATGAGGGTATTGACCTTCTCCGTCTCGTCAGCGTGAACCACCAAACCGGGGCGCTTGTCCAGCAGCATGAGGTTTTCATCCTCATAGACGATGTTCAGCGAGGGCTTGAAGAGGGTGAGGAACATGTTGTCCTCACGGGGCTTGTCGAAAAACTCGTCATTGATGTACAGCTGCAGCACATCCCCCTCCTGCAGACGCTGGTCACGCTGGGCGCGAGCGCCGTTGCACTTGATGCGCTTTAAGCGGATATACTTTTGCAGCAGTGCCGCAGGAAGCAGAGGCACGGATTTGGACACAAAGCGGTCAAGACGCTGGCCTGCATCGTTCTTTCCGATGGTAAATTCCTTCATTTTTCGCCCCTCCTTTCCCCTGTGGTTTCGTCTTTTTCACCATTGTACTGTCAGCGTAAAAAAAAGTCAAATATTTTGCGAAAAATGTTTGACATTCCACGCCATTCACGCTATAATACTACGCGTGTCATTGCGAGGTGTACTATGCTATTGAATGTGAACAAGCTGCTGCATACGCCGGATTCCCAGCAGGAAGTCCGTTTTGAGATGGATCTCCACGATTTGGAATTTGGTGGCAGCTACCCCGTGTCCCAGCCGGTCACTGTGGAAGGCCGGATCCGGAACAAGGCAGGCGTCCTGCATTGTTCTCTTCATGCCAGTACGACGCTACACTGTGTCTGCGACCGCTGCATGGAACTCTTCACCACCGAGAAAACTGTCGAGCATTACTGCGTTTTGGCGCAGGAGCGGCAGAGTGAGGATGATGACGAGATCGTGCTGTTGGAGAACGATACGGTGGATTTGGGCGAAGTGGCTCGCACTGCGTTTATCCTTGAGATGGACACGAAAACTCTCTGCTCTCCCGACTGCATGGGTCTTTGCCCCGGCTGCGGCGTGAACCTCAACCATGAGGATTGCCGCTGCAAGAAGGCGGTAGATCCCCGTCTTGCCAAGCTGGCGCAGCTGTTGGAGAACAAATAAGACCCCAGCAAGTTTTACTATCATAAATATACGGCAAAGCCGTTTTAGACCAAGGAGGTGTAACCATGGCAGTCCCTAAGGGTAAAGTTTCTAAGCAAAGACGCAATAAGCGCCGTAGCTCCGTTTGGAAGCTGAGCGCTCCCGCTCTGGTGGCTTGCACCAAGTGCGGTGCTCTGCATATGCCTCACAGAATGTGCCCCGAGTGCGGTACTTACAACGGCCGTCAGGTCAAGGAGATCAAGTCCGCAGTCGCCGAAAAGTAATTGCATTGTGTCCTTTGTAGGAGGGAAGATTTCGCATCTTCCCTCCTTACTTTTTTGTTGCGCATTCTTTTTTTATATGGTAGAATAGTTTAGTTATTATGAGGTAGTATGCCCTATTGTCTGAGGAGCTTTGATTTATGAGCACTGTCATCACTTCCATCGATCCCCGTTCCCCTGCTGAACTGGCCGGTGTCCGCGTTGGAGAGACCCTCCGCGCCATCAACGGCCACACCGTGGTGGACGTGTTGGATTACCGTTTTTACGGCTACGATAGCAAAACCATCCTGACGCTGGAGAGCGAGGGACAGGAGCGCACCGTCACCATCCGTAAGGAGGAAGGCCGCGATCTGGGTCTCAACTTTGAGACGTATCTCATGGATGAGATGCACACCTGCGCCAACCACTGCGTGTTCTGCTTCGTGGATCAGATGCCGCCCCATATGCGCCCCTCCCTGTACATCAAGGACGACGACGAGCGCATGAGCTTCCTTTTGGGCAACTATACCACCCTCACCAACCTTTCCGAGCGTGAGGCACAGCGCATTATCGACCTCCACATCAGCCCCATCAATGTCTCCGTCCACGCTACGGACGATGCCCTCCACTGCAAGATGCTGGGCAATAAGCAGGCCAGCCGCTCTCTCGACTATATGCGCGCCTTCGGTAAAGCGGGCATCGTCATGAACGGTCAGATCGTGGTCTGTCCCGGTTGGAATGATGGTGAAGCCCTGCGGCAGACGCTGAGCGATCTCATGGACATGAACTTCGCCGCCTGCTGCCTTGTGCCTGTGGGCATCACCAAGTACCGCAAGGGTCTTGCAAAGTTAGAGCCTGTGACGAAGGAATCGGCAGGCGCTATCATCGACATCGCCGAGGAGTTTGGCGCAAAAGCCCTTGCTGAGCGTGGCACGCGGATGTTCTTCTGCGCCGACGAGCTGTTCTTGAAGGCGGAGCGTCCCCTCCCCGAGGATGACTACTACGAGGGCTATCGCCACTTGGAAAACGGCGTTGGTCTCCTGCGGCTTTTGGAGCAGGAGTTTATGGCTGCCCTCAAATATGCAGAGCTTGAGAAAGAACCCACCCCCTTTACCATCGCCACGGGCGTGGCGGCAGCGCCCTTCCTCACAGAGCTGCTGGAGAAGGTTAAAGAGAAATTCCCCTGCGTACAGGGCGAGGTCATAGCGGTGAAGAACGATTTCTTCGGTCACACCATCGACGTGGCAGGCCTTGTAACGGGACAGGATATTGCCGCACAGCTGAAAGGCAACATGACAGGCCGCCGCGTATTGATCCCCGTCCACATGCTG
>JAFVXA010000032.1 GCA_017501355.1 Oscillospiraceae bacterium | reverse complement strand
GTTACGAATTAGGAGGAATTGCTATGGAACAGAAATTCTATATTTGTGAGCACTGCGGAAAGATGGTCGCTCTTGTGAAAGAGAGCGGTGTGCCGGTGATGTGCTGCGGGCAGAAGATGACCGAGATCATTCCCGGAACAACGGATGCAGCCGTTGAAAAGCATGTGCCCGTGTACACGGTGGAGAACAACATCGTGCATGTAAAGGTGGGCGAGGTCGAGCATCCTATGACACCTGAGCATTTCATTGAATGGGTCTCCATCCAGACAAATCAGGGAAATCAGCGAAAGGCGCTCAAGCCCGGTGATCAGCCGGAGATCTGCTTTGCACTCTGCGACGGCGACGAAGTGGAAGCTGTCTATGCTTACTGCAATCTTCATGGTCTCTGGAAAGCATAAAGTTTGAATCACAAATTATATTTTGAAAGGAATGTTATACATGAAAAAGTACAAATGTTTGCTGTGTGGCGCAGTATTTGAAGTTGAGGACGGTGCGGAGGCAGTCTGTCCCGTATGCGGCGTGAGCGGAGACAAGGTCGAGCTTGTGGAAGAAAACGCAAAGAATAAGTATGCTGGCACACAGACCGAAAAGAATCTGGAAGCAGCATTTGCAGGCGAATCCCAGGCAAGAAACAAGTACACCTATTTTGCGTCCAAGGCAAAGAAGGAAGGCTTTGAGCAGATTGCTGCGCTCTTCCTGAAGACTGCTGATAACGAGAAGGAACACGCTAAGATGTGGTTTAAGGAACTGAATGGTATCGGTGATACTGCGCAGAATCTTGCAACTGCAGCTGACGGCGAGAACTACGAATGGACGGACATGTACGATGAATTTGCTAAGACCGCTGACGAGGAGGGTTTCCACGAGCTAGCTGAGAAGTTCCGTCTGGTTGCCGCAATAGAGAAGCATCACGAGGAGCGTTACCGCGCTCTGCTGAAGAACGTAGAAACAGCACAGGTGTTTGAAAAGAGCGAGGTCAAGGTGTGGGAATGCCGCAACTGCGGTCATATCGTTGTGGGTACGAACGCCCCCGATATCTGCCCGACCTGCGCACACCCCCAGAGCTATTTTGAGGTTCACGCTGAAAATTATTGATCGGGAATCCCTGCGATGTAATGGCTCGCAGGGATTCTTTGGAGGTATACTATGAAAGTTGTGATCATCGGCGGCGTTGCAGGTGGTGCTTCCGCTGCCGCAAGACTACGCCGTCTTGACGAAACGGCAGAAATTATCATATTTGAAAAGAGCGGCTATATTTCCTACGCAAACTGCGGATTGCCCTATTATATCGGCGGTGTGATCGAAGATCGGCATGCACTTACAATCCAGACACCGGAAAGCTTTGCGAGACGTTTCCGGATCGACGCAAGGGTACATCATGAGGTCATCTCGATCAACAATTCGCAGAAAAGTGTTACTGTCAGAAATCTTGTAACGGGTGAGAGCTTTGATGAGCCGTATGACAAGCTCATTATTGCAACGGGTGCAAAGCCGTTTGTCCCTGACTTATGCAGAATCGGAAGTGAGCGGATCTTTACCATGCGGACAGTGGAGGATACATACCGGCTTGATACCTTTATCCGTGAGAAGGAGCCGAAAACTGCTGTGATTATTGGCGGCGGGTTCATTGGGCTGGAAATGGCGGAGAATCTTACACACAGGGGGATTCGAGTGACGATCGTGGAGCGCAGTACGCAAGTATTGCAGCCGTTTGATGCGGATATAGCTACCTTCATCCATGCAAAACTGCGGCAAAGCAGCGTTTCCCTCAAACTTACCAGAAGTGTAACGGGATTCCGCAGCGATTCCGACGGTATCATCACAGACATTGAAAATGACAGCGCACTGCGCTCAGATCTGGTGATTCTTGCACTCGGTGTGGTGCCGGATACATCACTTGCCGGAAACGCAGGCCTGCGGCTTGGGCAGAGAGGGAGCATTGCGGTGGATGAGCATATGCGGACATCGGAACCGGACATCTACGCAGTCGGTGACGCTGTTGAGATCCACCATAGGGTAACAGATGCCCAAGCACTGGTGTCGCTGGCAGGTCCTGCGAATAAGCAGGGGCGGATTGCGGCAGACAATATTTGTGGAATAAACACGGCATATAGAGGCACACTGGGTTCTACCATCATCAAGCTGTTTGCCATGACAGCAGCGATAACGGGTATTAGCGAAAAGACTGCAGCCGCACTGGGAATTGCGTATGATAAGATCGTGCTTTCACCTCTTTCGCACGCATCCTATTATCCGGATGCATCTGTCATGACAATGAAGGTGCTATGGGAGAAGAATACACATCGGCTCCTCGGTGCACAGATCATTGGTTTTGATGCTGTCGATAAGCGCATTGATGTGCTGGCAGCAGCGATTTATGCCGGACTTACGGCGGATGAGCTTCAAAACCTTGATCTTGCCTATGCACCGCCCTATGCGTCCGCCAAGGATCCGGTCAATATGGCAGGCTACATTATAGACAACATTCTGGCAAATAGGATTGAGCAATTTCACTGTGAGGATGTGGAAAGGCTCCCACGTGACGGAAGAGCGATCCTGCTTGATACAAGAACGCCAAGGGAGTATGCAATGGGACATGCTGATGGATTCATCAATATTCCCGTGGATGATCTGAGAGTGCGTCTGTATGAACTTGATCCGAAAAAGCCGGTCTATGTTATGTGCCAGAGCGGACTGCGCAGCTATATTGCCGTCTGCATTCTGAATCACAGCGGTTTTAAGGCTTATAATTTCTCCGGCGGATACCGTTTTTACCAGACAGTCATGCAGGACAGGCAATTCAGTGAAAAATCGTTCCCCTGTGGTATGGAGAACTAATGGGTGTTGTTATGTTGATGAAGATGGTGAAAATCTGATTTTCTTTTGTGATCATTTTGAGATTTAAACGGACGTTTTTAATTTAAGGGCATCTCTAAAAACTCGTTTGATTAAAGAAAAAACAGATAGGTGCGGCAGCTGCAAGGAAAGCTTCCGAAGGCGTGCTTTCGCACTCCAAGGGAGGTTGACGAAGCAGATGACGTGCATAGCTGTTTTTTTCTCAAAAGGGGTTTTTAGAGATGCCCTTAAATCAGCTCGAGATATGAAGCCAACCGTGCAGGTCTGCGGCTTGGTGCAAGGATCGTGGCGGCACTGCTTGGAGAATGAAACGTAGATACATAGAACCTTCGGTTGAACCGAGGGTTCTGTTTTATTTTGTAT
>JAFVXA010000031.1 GCA_017501355.1 Oscillospiraceae bacterium | reverse complement strand
GGAATCGAACATGAAAAAGCGAATTGCCTTATTCACAGCAGTCCTTTCACTCTTCTGCCTACTTACAGGCTGTGCAGAGAAACCGTCGGCAGAGACTTCCGTTCCGGATATCGTAAAAAAGACCAACGGTGGAGAAAAATGGCAAATAAAAATCGATTATGCGAACGAGGATAACTGGCTTGCGATCAACGACAGCGGCAAAGCGGTGGACGTTATCTACTTTTATCCCACGGCATTCAACAAGGCCGATGAGTCAGCCCCTGATGTATCCGACATCGATGACGCCGGTATGCGTGAAACAGCTCTCCACCATTTTCGAACTCAAGCTACCGCTTTTGAAGAGGACTGCAACATCTATGCTCCCTTCTACAGACAGGTAAGCGCCCCGTATTCTCTTACGCTGAGCACACAGGAAAACGATGATCTGATGCGCTATTCCGCCTCTCAGGACCCGTCTTATGCACTGGATTATTACTTTGAACATTACAATAACGGCAAGCCCTTTATTCTGGCAGGTCACTCACAGGGTTCCCAGATTCTGACCATGATCCTCTCTGACTACATGGCCGCCCATCCTGAATATTACAAAAACATGATCGCAGCATATGTCATCGGCTATTCTGTGACCGAGTCCTATCTGGAGGCAAATCCTCATCTGAAGTTTGCCGAAGGTGCAGATGACACGGGCGTGATCATTTCCTTTAATACCGAGGGTCCCGCCAATAAGGATATGCATAATGCGGTTGTCACCACTGGTGCTATCTCCATCAACCCGATCAACTGGAAGCGCGACGATACCTATGCTGCAGCTTCTGAAAATGCCGGCTCCCTCGATGCAGCAGGTGCTCTTGTGAATGGCTTTGCCGATGCACAGATTGATCTTGAGCGCGGTGTAGTTGTCTGCCGAAGCGCCGATCCTGCCGTATACGCAATTCCGGCGGATGCCGCCGAGCTGTTTGGCCCTGAAAGCTATCACGGTCATGACTACGGCTTCTATTACATCAACCTGCGGGAAAATGCCAGGGTCCGTATCGCAGCTTTTCAAAAATGATCATGCAGGGCATCAATATGGTGGTTTTTGCCTGTTCGGTAAAGAAAGATGAATAATTGAAACATACTTCACAGAAAGGGCAGCAGCATAATCAGCTGCCGCCCTTTCTGTGAATTTCCGGGCTATGTGGCGCTGCAGCGGCTGTCACAACAGATAAAGCACAGTGCTTATAGTTTTTCTTTGCATAAATGGTACAATGGTAATAAACAATTATGAAAGGCGGAGGATTCATGCTGAAAATCGCAATTTGTGATGACGAAAGTAAATATCTGGATCTGGCACGGAGCATGATTGATGCCTATTTGTCGTCCCACGATTACCTGGTGCAAGTCAGCACCTTTCAATCATCATCTGCACTGATCGATTGCATCGAAAAGGGTGTACTTCATGATATCTATCTTCTGGACATCTATATGCCGGGGCTGTCCGGCATGAGTGTTGCCGCAGAACTGCGCAAAAGGGATATTCAAAGTCCCATCATTTTTCTGACCACCTCAAAGGATCATGCCCTTGAAGCCTTCGGCGTGGGGGCAACTCAGTATTTAGTAAAACCCTATCAGGAAAGCGGCTTTTTTGAGGCACTGGATAAAGTCTTCGCCACACTCTCGACCCAACGGCGCAAATATTTGTTTTTTAAGATTGACGGTGAATACAGGAATATCCCTGCAAACAAAATCATCTACAGCGAGACCAACGCCCACTATCAGCAGATTATTCTTGACTCTGACGAGACCGTCTCTGTCAGGATCACCTCCGGCGAATTGTTTTCCTATCTGTGCGGATACAATTGTTTTTATCAGTGCGGCAAGGCCTACATCGTTTCATTGCCCAAGATCAGTAGGATTACCGGCAATTCGGTGGTAATGTCCAACGGTCACGAGATCTTTGTTCCAAAGAGTTCCATCCCGGGTCTGAGGTCAGCCTATTTCGATTACTTCGAAAAGATCTGAGGAGGCCAATATGAATTCTTCATTTTTATTGCTGTCGGAATTTTTAACTGTGCTGTTTGCCCATATAGCGGTGGGCATCTTTGCCATGCCTTTGAAATATTCAAAGCGCGTTTCGGTCCTTGCATGGGGATGTTGGGGGCTTGTGCAGTTTGTTTTGCTGTCTGTCACATCTCGGGTAACCCTGCCATGGGGACTTACTTTCCTCATCAGCTTCTTTTCCACATACATAGGGCAGTATCTGCTTTTCTTCATCCTCTCCGAAGGCAGAGTGATTGAAAAGCTGTTCATCATGCTCACCTATTCCAACTTCTTCTGCATCTATATGGGCGCGATCACAGCGTTGATTGGCTCTTTCCCCAGCAGTCCTCCGCTTGTCTCCGTCATTATGCGGTTCCTGCTTCTGGGCGCAATTGTTCTGTTCTTCCTGAAAGAGCTCTGTCCTATGTATCGGGAGTCGGCCAACAAGATTAAAAAAGGCATGTGGAGCTTGATATTTGCCAACATCATCTTCCTGCTTGCCATCGTCTCTCTCTCGGTATATCCCATCAAGCTGACATCCATTACCGCTCCGCAGTTTCTCCCCTTTGTGCTCCTGTCCGTCGTTGTCCTTGCTGTGTACCCCGTGTTTTTCCGCAGCATTGAACACATGGCAGCGCTGGCCCGTGAAAAAAGTGAACGCCTCAACGCCGATCTATTGGCTGCCCAGATTGCTTCACAGGAGCGGGAGGTTGCCGCAGCAAAGCAAATGCGGCATGATCTGCGCCATCACAACCAGCAGATACTGGCTCTTCTGGAGGCAGAGGAGTACGCTGCTCTCAGGGAATATCTGATCGCCAGCACCGAACAGATCGACAGCAGTAAGCTGCTGCGCTTCTGTGAGAATGAAACGGTGAACAATGTCCTTCGTGTCTATGCCAAAAAGGCACAGGAGGGCAACATTAAGATGGACATTGTGGCTCTTGCAGAAAAGGATCTCCCTATTGCCTCCAACGACATTGTCACGATCCTTGCCAACATCGTGGAGAACGCCTATAACGGTGCCAGAGCGTCGAAGCAGAACGAACCGTATATTTCTGTGAGCATCAGCCGCAAGCACGGACGCTTTATCATACGATGCAAAAACGCCTGCAAAAGCTCGTTGACTTTCGAAGACGAGATGCCTGATAATCTTCGCGGCATCGGCGTAAGCAGCATTACTTCCGCTGTGAACAAGTACGGCGGAAACTGTCGATTCACTGCCAAAAACGGTGAATTTTCCTGCGTTGTTATCATCGAAATATGATCCGTTCGTTCACCGCGGGATAACGGACGATATGTGCCAGAAAGGAAAACAAATATGCCAGTTTCCCCGCGGCAAAGCGATTGTTGATTATAATTTATCGAAAGGTATGGACTGTTTTTTCATAGGGACAGCCTACGAAAGACACCGCCCTTCCATTACATAAGGAGAGTGACTTATGGCTAACAAAAAACAGCAAGCATCATCCGGTTTGGATCAGTACATCAGCGCAAACCGCACGACCAATTGGATGATCCTGATCTTTGTCCTTACGCTCATCTGTATGGTCATCGTGTGGGCCTTTATCGGCACCATGAAAACCACCGTTCCCGTGACGGGCATTCAGGAAAACGGTCATTTTGTCGGATACATTATGCCAAAAGATGCCCTTTCTCTTGAGGCGGGCATGCCCATGGAATACGACGGCAACCGGGTCGGCATTCTGACTTCCCGCGGAACAACGGCGCTCAGTGCCGAAGAAATTGCCGCCGCAGTCGATAATATGTACTACCTCAATCAGCTCGACCTCCACCAATACAATCTGGAGCTCCGGGCCGATACAGACGGCAGCTGTCCCGATGGTGTTATTACACTGGATATCGTAGTTGGTGAAACAAGACCCTTTGACTTTTTCCGGTAAGAGCAGGTGATGAAGATGGCAAACAAAGTAAAGGTGCCGGTCATCATGCAGATGGAAGCCGTGGAGTGCGGAGCTGCCAGCTTGTGCATGGTGCTTGCCTACTATAAAAAATGGATGCCTTTGCCTGAAGTCCGCACCGAGATGGGTGTTTCCCGAGACGGCGTAAGTGCCCTGCACATCCTTAAGACCGCAAGAAAATATGGCCTTGAGGCAAAGGGCTACCGCTATCAGGCGGAAAAGCTGGAAGAGAAGGTTACACTCCCTTGCATTCTCTTTTGGCGTGGGGAACACTTCGTTGTGCTGACAGGATTCTCTAAAAAAGGATTTTATCTGAACGATCCTGCAACGGGTCCTCGCCTTGTGCCTAAAGAACAGTTTGAAAATGATTACAGCGGCATTGTACTCACTTTTACCCCCACGGAGGCTTTCGTTCCTTCCGGGAGGCAGGCAAGCGTCCTTGCTTTTGCAAAAAAGCGGCTGACAGGTGCCGGTGCAGGCATTGCCTTTATCTCTCTCGCAGGTCTCGCTTCGGCATTCTTTGGCATTGCGCAGCCCCTCATTTCTCAGGCGTTTATTGACAAGATCCTCTCGGGAGCGAGTCCCGTCTGGATGATGCCCCTCATTGGCGCTCTTGTGGGGTTGGGTTTGGCGCGGTTCCTGCTGCAGGCGGCGAATTCCTCGTATAGCACCTACATACAGGGTAAGTTTGCAGTAACAGCAAACAACACCTATATTCAGCACATACTGCGCCTGCCCATGCGCTTTTTCTCCCAGAGAATGGCGGGCGATATTGCAAACAGACAGCAGCAAAACGCCACCGTCGCACAGACCCTCATCAACACGCTGACACCCATTGGCGTTGGTGTGCTTACCATGGTGGTGTATCTCATTATCATGCTCTCTATCAGCCCTCTGCTGACACTGATTGGACTGAGTTCGCTTTTGATCAACATCTTTGTTGCGCAGATCATATCGAGAAAGCGCGTGAACATCTCCCGCGCCATTTCCAGAGACTCCGGTGCCCTCTACGGCAAAACTGCCAGCATTCTCTCTGTGATGGAGACCATCAAGGCCAGCGGCGCAGAAGAGGGAATGTTCTCCCAATGGACAGGCGCACAGGCGAAGGTTATGGCCGGTCAGACGAAGATCTCCCGCCTCGACAGTTTCCTTGGCTCCGTTCCCAATCTGCTGGTCAATCTGTCCAATGCGGCGCTTCTGGCAGTAGGCACGCTGCTCATTATCAGAGGTGAGCTGACCAGTGGTATGCTCTTGTCCATGCAGAGCCTTTTGCAATCGTTCATGACACCTTCCCAGCAGCTGATTACAGCCGGGCAGGAGATTTCGGAAATGCGCACCAGCATGGAGCGCATTGAGGATGTGATGGAGCATGAGGAAGACCCCGTCTTTACCTACGCTGATGATGAGGCTGCCTTCGAACGGATCAGCGGTCACATCAGTATTCGGAATATCACCTTTGGTTACTCCACACAGGCCCCGCCGCTGATCGAGAATTTCTCTCTGGAGCTCACGCCCGGAAGAAAGGTCGCCCTTGTAGGCGGCTCGGGCTGCGGAAAATCCACGCTGTCAAAACTGGTTGCAGGCATTTATCAGCCTTGGTCTGGCGAGATCCTGTATGATGGCAGACCCATCAGTTCCTATGACAGAACCGCTTTTACCAGTGCCATTGCCGTTGTGGATCAGGACATTTTCCTCTTCCCGGAAAGCATCAGCGATAACTTCCGCTTTGCTGACGGCACGCTGAGCGATGTCCAGATCGTCAACGCTGCCAAGGATGCCTGTATCCATGACGCCATTGTCCGTCAGGAGGATGGCTACGATACCATGCTCTCCGAAGGCGGCAAGAATCTCTCGGGCGGTCAGCGCCAGCAGATGGAGATTGCACGGGCTCTGGCCGGAGAACCTGCAGTTATCATTCTTGACGAGGCCACCTCTGCTCTTGATGCGCAGACGGAGGCGCAGGTCATGACAGCTATAAAAAACAGAGGCATCACCATGCTCATGGTGGCACATCGTCTCTCCACTATCCGCGATGCAGACGAGATTCTGGTCATGGAAAACGGCGTTGTCATTGAACGCGGCACCCATGAGGAACTGCTGGCACTGGGCGGCGCCTACACCCGCCTTGTGTCTACATCGTGAAAGGGGGCAGGAATAGAATGATCGACGAAAGAAGCATAAAACGCAAGCAGCTTGATGAAGATAATCTGGAAGCTTCATTCAAGGATCTGGCTGCTGCCGTCACAGGCAAAAGAATCCGTCAGGACGCCGGTCACAGCACCGAGGACGATGCAAAGGCACTCAACAGAATTCTTGCTTTTTTACATAAGTCTCCCGTCTCGTTCAAAGAAGGCGTATCTCCGTTAACACAGCTTCTGGATATGGGCCATGTCTCCGTCCGTACAGTAACCCTTGAGGGTGCATGGTACAAAGACGCCGTTGGCGCATATTTGGGATACCTTACGGATGGACGGGCTGTTGCACTCCTCCCCAGAGGTGTCGGCTATGCGTATTTTGATGAGCAGACAGGGAAATATGTCCGCATCAATAAGCACAATCGCACGCTACTACAACGGGAGGCTCAGTATTTTTATGTTCCGCTCCCTGATGGTAAGCTTACGGTGAAGGATCTTTATACATATATGGCTAAGGCGCTCTCCATCAAGGATTATCTGATGATCATCGGTGCTGCCCTGCTGGCAAGCGTTATTGCCATGATCATTCCTGCGATGACAAAGCTGGTATTCTCCGGACTGATCCCGTCGGGCAGCGTCAACCTGATCCTTCCTGTGTTTGTTTTGATGATGCTGGCCATGTTTTCCAGCCACATCATCAACATTATGCGTACGCAGGCCATCAATGTGATCAATGTCCGTGCCGGAACTGCGCTGCAGGCGGCAGGTATGGCCCGCGTCATGGCTATGCCCACATCATTTTTTCGCAGATTTTCTTCCGGTGAGCTTACCTCGCGTCTGAGCAATATTGACCAGTTGACAACGGCAACGCTGAATGCGGTGTTCTCCTCCGGTCTGACAGGAATCTTCTCCCTCATCTATATCGGGCAGATCTCCCGATATGCCCCGGGTCTTGTGATCCCTGCCATTGTGGTGATCATATTGCAGACGGCGCTTTCCTTTGCGTGTGTTGCCATCAACATCAAGCGCTCGGGCAGACGCCTGAGAAAGCAGAGCAAGCTCTCGGGCTTCACCCTTTCCGTCATTAACGGCGTACAAAAAGTCCGCTTTTCCGGCGCGGAGAACCGCATCTACTCCAAATGGGCAAAGCAGTATAAGGAGATCGCTGAGCTCACCTATCAGCCGCCTAAGCTCGTTTTGTACAGCAAGGCCATCAACAGTCTGATCTCCATTATCGGTCTGGCAGTCATCTACTACATCGCCGCGAATCAGCATGTCACCACGGCCAATTACATGGCTTTCAACTCTGCGTATTCCATGGTGGCGGGCGCATTCCTGTCGCTGACCTCCATTGTCTCCACCATCGCAGACTTCAAGCCCATGCTGGACATGATCAAGCCCATTCTTGAAACAGCACCGGAGATCGAGACGGGCAAGCCTGTTCCTGAATCTCTGAGCGGTAAGATCTCTCTGAGCCACATCTCCTTCCGCTATCAGAAAGAGGGCGCTTACATCCTCGATGATATCAACATCGACATTGAGCCGGGGGAATACATCGGCATTGTGGGTGCCACGGGCTGCGGCAAATCCACCTTGATGCGCATCATGCTGGGCTTTGAAAAACCCGATCAGGGCACGGTCTATTATGACGATCAGGACATCTCCGCCCTGAGTCTGCGCGGCCTGCGCCAGAAGATCGGCACGGTGCTGCAGAACGGGCAGCTGATCCAGGGCTCGGTGTTCAATAACCTTATGATCTCGCGACCAGAACTGACCGAGGAGGAGGCGTGGGAGGCCCTTGAGATGGCCGCCCTTGCCGATGATGTTCGAAGAATGCCTATGAAGCTCAGCACCATCCTCTCGGAAAATGGCGGCGGCTTCTCCGGCGGACAAAAGCAGCGGCTGCTGATCGCAAGAGCCCTTGTGGGCAAGCCTGCTGTTGTGTTTATGGATGAGGCTACCTCAGCCCTGGACAATCTGGCACAGGCGCACACAGTGAAGGCGTTGGACAGCCTGAACTGCACCCGTGTGGTGATTGCCCATCGACTCTCCACCATCCAGAATTGCAGCAGAATCATCATGCTGGAAAAAGGTCATATCGTGGAGGAAGGCACCTATCAGGAACTCATCGATAAAAAGGGCAAATTTGCCGCACTTGTTGAAAGACAACGGCTGGATACTTAATGAAAAATGCTGCACATCTTTGGATGTGCAGCGTTTTTCTTGTTATTTGTTGATCGCAGTTTCTGTCCGTAGACCGATATCAATAACCGGCACCCATGGCGGTGCAACAGCATACCCAATGATCGTCCTTGGCATCGCCACCCTGTCCATAGCCAACACAGGCACAGCCACAGATAGCGCCATCGTCCAACATAGTACCGCCACCGCCGCCGGGAACTACGCAAAAGCACCAGCCGTCAGCTTCTTGACCTGCCTCGGGACAACTGCGCTCAAAGAGTTTGCCGCCGCTGACGACAGCCAATTCCTCTTCGGAGATTTCTTCTTCGGGTTTTTCAAAGTCAGCTTCGGCAAGCTCTATGCCGAGTTGCTTTGCCAAATTGATTGCAGCGGCGATCGCCTGTTCCTTATCCGCATTTTTTACGAAAGCCTCTGCTTTTTCGCGGAGGTTCTCATCTTTGGAAACTGCCTCCAGGAATTTCTTCAGATTTTCAGACATACCTATATCTCCCTTCTGCTGGTATTTTCGGTAAACGTTGCACCTCAAGCGTCTCCGTGGCCATAAAGAACACACATACATGTAGTATGATCGTCCTTGGCATCGCCGCCCTGTCCGTAGGCTACGCAGGCACAACCCCAAATGTCCTCGTCGCTCTGTCTGCCGCCGCCACCGCCGCCTGCCACACAATAGCAGAAATTACTTACCGTCGTGCCGGATCCCGAAATTGGACATCCGCAATCATCATGTTTTGTAATAGTATAGCCGCCGCTGATCGTTTCGAGTTCATCTTCGGAGATTTCTCCATCGGGTTGTGCGAAATCAGCCTCGCACAGTTCAATGTCGATTTCTTTTGCAAGGGCGATGATATACGCTACTGCATTTTCCCGATCGACAGAGAGTGCCTTCATTTTTTCCTGAAGTACTTCATCTTTGGATACGGATTCAAAAAATCTCTTCAGATTTTCAGACATACCTATGTCTCCCTTCTGTTGGTGTTTTCGATAAACGTTGCGCCTCAAGGGTCTCCGTATGACGATATCAACAACCGCTACCGCCACCGCCACCCAAATAGCACTGGCACAGCCAATGGTCATTCTTAGCGTCGCCGCCCTGTCCGTATGCTACGCAGGCACAGCCGAAAACATCGTGTTCCTTTTCTTCTTTACCACCGCCGCCACCGGCTGCCAGACAGAAGCAATATCCATCTACTATGTCTTTTGGTGTAACTTTAATACCACCGCTGACAGTTCCGAGTTCAGCGTCGGAGACCTCTCCTTCGGGGACCTCAAAATCATCTTTGGAAAGTAGTATGCCGATTTCTTTTGCGAGGGAAATAGCACCGGATACAGACTCATCATGATCTGAACCGAGCGCATTTAATTTTTCCTTCAGCGCATCATCCTTGGAGACAGCATCGAGGAATTTTTTGAGATTTTCAGTCATGTCATAAATCTCCTTTTATGTAGTTATTTAAGATAACTCCGATCAGTCGCCCTCGCCGACCACGACGCAAATACATACCTGATGATCGTCCTTTCCGTCGCCACCCTGCCCGTATACTGCACAGGCACAGCCAAAAGCACTGTTATCATCAAGCATGCGGCCACCACCGCCACCGCCAACAGTACACCAACAGGCGGAGTTCGTGCAACCCCCGGAACTTCCCATCCCTCCACTGACAGCACCCAGTTCATCCTCAGAGAGTTCTTCTTCGGATGCTTTAAAATCAGCCTCGCACAGTTCAATGTCGATTTCTTTTGCAAGGGCGATGATATACGCTACTGCATTTTCCCGATCGACAGAGAGTACCTTCATTTTTTCCTGAAGTACTTCATCTTTGGATACGGATTCAAAAAAATTCTTCAGATTTTCAGACATACCTATGTCTCCCTTCTGCTGGTATTTTCGGTAAACGTTGCGCCTCAAGCTTCTCCGTGGCCATAAAGAACACACATACATGTAGTATGATCGTCCTTGGCATCGCCGCCCTGTCCGTAGGCTACGCAGGCACAGCCCCAAATGTCCTCGTCCTTCTGTTTGCCGCCGCCACCGCCGGCTGCCGCGCAATAGCAGGAATTATTTACCGTTCCTGCAGTTGGACATCCGCCACCGTTGATCGTTTCGAGTTCATCTTCGGAGATTTCGCCATCGGGTTGTGCGAAATCAGCTTCGGTGAGTTCTATACCGAGCTCTTTTGCAAGGGCAATGACGCCCGCCATGGCTGTTTCTTTATTAGACTCGAGCGCGTTTACTTTTGCCTGAAGTGCTTCATCTTTTGAAACCGCTTCCAAAAACTTTTTGAGGTTTTCTGTCATAATACATCCTCCTGTGAGAAGTGATATGTTTTTTATCAAAGCATTTTGTTCAAGCGTTCCGGATCAGCCATCACCCATAAACAAGCAGACACACTCCCAATGACTGTCTTTTCCATCGCCGCCCTGTCCGTATGCTACGCAGGCGCAGCCATAAGTCGCGCCGTCATCGTACATGTGACCACCACCGCCACCGCCTGCCAAGCATCCGCAGTGACCTTCATGGGTAATCAGACCATCACCAAACGCACCACCGCTGACGGAGTCCAGCTCGTTTTCGGAAAGCTCTCCTTCGGATGCTACAAAATCAGCCTCGCTAAGTTCCATACCCTGTTCTTTTGCAAGCTCAATTAAGGCAAGCAATCCTTTTTCTTTGCCAAGTTCGTTGCAGGCAAGAGCCTTTTCCTTAATCTCGGGGTTGTTGGCCAGCAGGTTAAAGAACTGTTTCAAATTCTCGCTCAT
>JAFVXA010000030.1 GCA_017501355.1 Oscillospiraceae bacterium | reverse complement strand
CCATCATGCCGCTGTTGAAGTCTTCCATGGGAGCGCTTTCTGTGGCACTGTCGCTGGCAGAGCCGCCGCAGGCGGTCATAAGCGTGAGCATGAGGCAGAGTGCCAGTGCAAGAGCTGTTGCTTTCCAAAATCTTTTCATCGTTCCATCTTCCTTTCTCTGCCGCGCAGGCAGTCCGTGTCAAGAGGTGCTTCTATTCCATCTCTCGCAAAGGAGAGCGTCATCTGACGGAGAGAGGAAAAATTTTACTCTGCCAGCATCTGCATGAGCTCCGGCAGCAGGGACTCGAAATGCACGCCGTACCAGTGCTCCTTGTCCTCCACCGTGTTTTCGATGCAGCGCAGGGTGAAGTCTGCGGCGATGCGGGCGGCATCATAATAGCTCTTGCCCCGCAGCACGCAGCCCGTAAAGACCGAGGCGTACACATCCCCCGTGCCGTGGCAGGGACGGTCGATGAGAGGGTGGGTGTAATGCTGCTTTTGACCGTTTTCGTAGACCATGACACCGTTTTCGCCCTCGCGGAAGGCGATGCCTGTCAGCACCACGGCTTTCGCGCCAAGGGCGGCGAGCTTACGGAGCAGCTCGTCAATAAAAGCTTCGTCATAGCCGTTTGTGGGATAGGGGGTGGCGGTGAGCAGGCAGGCTTCGGTGATGTTCGGCAGGATCACATCTGCGATGGCGCAGAGTTTTGCCATTTCCTGCACGAAATCGCCGTCAAAGCCTGCGTACAGCCGACCGAAGTCCGCCATGGCGGGATCAACGATGATGCGGGCATTGTCCTTCCCGAGAGAAGCGCAAATATTCTTTACATATTCGATCTGTCTGGCGCTGCCGAGATAGCCCGTGTAAAAGGCATCAAAGCGGATGCCCACCTGCTGCCAGTGACGGGCGATGGCAGGCATATCCTCGGTGAGATCGTGGAAGGTATAGCCGCTGCCGTTGAAGCTGCCGCCTGTGTGGGTAGAGAGGACTGCCGAAGGCAGAATGCCTGTCTCGAAGCCGCAGGCAGAGAGAATAGGCAGCGCCACGGTGAGAGAACACTGACCGATGCAGGAAATGTCCTGTACGGTGAGAATGCGTTTAAAACTCATGGTTTGGTAACTCCTTGTGGAAAGCAGATACTTTCCTATATTAAACGCATTATAGCATAGCTTTTCTCCCGCCGCAAGGCATAGGGAAGCCTGTGTCTCCCTCGTCAGAGGAAGGCAAATAACACGTTTTCCCCCACGCAAAGCATCTTTGCGTGACAAAAAGGGAGTGACCGTGCTACCATGAGCCCAAAGACAAGGAGGCGAGGAAGATGCGTGATATCGGAAAGAACATCCGAGCCGCGAGAGTGGCACAGAATCTGACGCAGGACGATCTGGCGGAGAAGCTCCATACCACGAGACAGACGGTTTCAAACTACGAGACAGGACGCTCACGCCCGGACGTGGAGATGCTGATGCAGATCGCAGAGACTCTCGGTGTGGAGGTCACAACACTGCTCTACGGAGTAGAACAACCGCCGGAGCAAAAGAGAGAGCGAAGAAAATTTTGGATCGCCGCAGGCGTTTTTATCCTGTTGGCAGTGACATTTTCTGCACTGATACCGGTGTTTCGGGAGAAGTCGCGCCATACCTACGATGGGCTTCTTTGGGTGTTTACGCTGGCGTATCTGATGCATCCCATCATGTTCGGTGTGGGCTGGAGCGCGATGCAGGGTGCGGGAGTCTTTCTTGGTGCCAAGCCCTGTAAGGGCGATTGGACGCGCTGGGCGCGTGTTGGCATCCTTGCGGCTGTAGTCATTTTCATTCTGCCTATGACGCTGATCTGGCTGCAGGCTGTGATGGCGGAGCTGGGCTTTGAGGGATGGTCGATTCGGTGGTCGTCATGGCCGCAATGGGCAAAAACATGGATGCTGCTGGGTTATTCCTTTGTGGATGCAGAGTATCGCTTTGTTATGTTCTTCCTCGGTGCGGGCTTTTGGATGATGAAAAGGTCTTGATTCGCTCGGCTTCGGTCAAGTTTTCGTTGCAATCACCCTGTTTTTCAGCTATACTTGAGAAAAAATGCGGAGGTGCCTTATGCAGCGACTGAGCAAGGAAAATTACTATCTGGATATCGCGGAAACTGTTTTGGAGCGTGCCACCTGTCTCAGACGGATCTATGGTGCTATCATCGTCAAAAACGACGAGATCATTTCCACCGGCTATAACGGCGCGCCCCGCGGTCGCCGCAACTGCGTGGACATGGGCTACTGCACCCGTGAAGCCATGAAGATCCCCCGCGGTGAGCGCTACGAGCTTTGCCGTAGTGTTCACGCCGAGGCAAACGCTATCATCTCCGCGGCACGCCGCGATATGGTGGGCGGTGACATCTATCTTGTGGGCAAGGATGCCCGCACAGGGGAACTCCTCAGTGATGCGACTTCCTGTTCCATGTGCCGCAGACTTGTCATCAATGCAGGTCTTAAACGCATCATCATCCGCAGAACCAAGGAAGAGTTTGAGATTGTGAATGTGCAGGAGTGGGTCGACAATGACGACTCTATCACGACCCTTGAAGAAGGCTGTTCCTGCTGCAAGTGACTGAACAAAAAAGGAGCTCCGAATGCGCAGCATTCGGAGCTCCTTTTCATATAGTGTTTTACAGACCCAAGCCCTTTTGCAGGTTCACCACGAAGTCCTGTACGTTGGTGACGATGCCCTTTGCGGAAAGGCTGCCGCGGTCAGCCAGCTTGTTGACTGCAAACTCCGCGATATCCACGCAGTAGAAGTAGACCTGACGCACCGTGCCGTCCGCCATAACGCGGTAGGAGGGGGTCATGTTGCCTGTTGCGATGGTGTGAAGGGTGGTTGCCATGCAGATGACGGTGGTGGCATTGCGGATCTCGTTGCGCATGGCATCCTGTGCCTCGTACACATTGCCGTACACGGGAGGCAGAGGACCATCATCACGGATGGAGCCCGCGAGAACATAGGGAACGCCATGCTTCTCGCAGTTGTAGATGATGCCGTTGTCGATACCCTCGTTCTCGATGAATGCCTTGATGCTGCCGTGATAACGCACGCGGTTGATGGTGTCGAGATGGTTGTAATGCCCCATGGGCTGAGACTGCTGGGTGTAGATGTCCTGCCCGAGGGCGGTGCGGAGATATGCACCCTCAAGGTCATGGGTGGCAAGGGCGTTGCCTGCAAGGATGGCGTGAACATAGCCGTTTTCGATGAGCTTGCTCATGGCGACGCGGGCATCCTTGTCGAAGGCGAAAGCGGGTCCCATGACCCAGACGATCTTGCCGTGCTCTTTCTCGTGACGGAGGATCTCATACAGCTCGTCGTAATCCTTGGAAAAAGCGGTTTCGCGGCTGCGACCCTGACGGAAGGCGAACACGTCCTGCTCTGCCTTCTGCTCGCGGAAGCCGTTGGGGTGGACATAAATGCCCTCTTCTGCCTGCTCGGTGCGCCCCACAGCCACAAGATCGCCCTGCTTCAGCAGGCGGAACTCGCGGACAATGATTTTGCCGTTTTCCAGTACGGCAACGCAGTCCATACGGCTCTCTTCTGCAAGAAGCCACTGACCGTCCACCTTGAAGTACTCGGGGAAAATGCTCATGGCGTGATACTGCTCGGGTGCGACACCGTCAAAGGGAGCGGGCAGAAACTTGGCATCAGGAGCAGAGACGAGGCGATCCTCGGAGAAATCGGGGGCGAAATAGGGCTTGAGTGCAAACATATCGGTTCCTCCTTACAACGGGACGAGATCCCGCATAATATGATGTAACTATATTATTATGTCATAAGAATGGCGTGCTTACAAGGGGGGGCTGAGATGGATTTGCATAGGGGGAGAGAAAATTCTGGGCAGGTTCTTTATGTGTGAAAAGGTTGACTACCTTGAAAAAATTCATATAATATTATAGTTGGTTAAAAATGTCGTAGTATGTCGAACCGTTTGTGCGTTGTGGGTTTGACAGTTTCCCAACGGCGGAAGGAGAAACGCTCATGGCAAAAGACAAGAAAAAAACGTGGCATCGTCCCCGTCACAAGGTGATCAACACCCTGCTGCGCTGGATCCTCACCCCCGTCAGCCGCATCCGCTACGGAGTTCGCGTGGAAAAACGGCGGCAGGATGAGACGCAGTATCTGATCATGATGAACCATCAGACCCCCTTTGATCAGTTTTTTGTGAGCATGGCGCTGCCGAAACAGATGGTTTACTACGTGGGAACAGAGGATCTGTTTTCCAACGGTTTCATTTCCAATGTGATCCGCTTCGCCATCAATCCCATTCCGTTCAAGAAATCCACCAGTGATTTCCGTGCGGTGAAGGATTGCATCCGCGTGGCAAGAGAAGGCTACTCCATCCTGCTCTCTCCCGAGGGCAACCGTACATACAGCGGTGTGACGGAGCATATCAAGCCCTCCATCGCCACCCTTGCCCGTGCGTTGAAGATGCCCATCGCCATCTTCCGTATTGAAGGCGGCTTTGGTGTGGAGCCCCGCTGGGCAGATATTCCCCGCCACGGCAGGATGAAGGCAGGCATCAGCCGCGTCATCCAACCAGAGGAATACCTTGCCATGAGCGAGGAGGAACTGTTTGAGCTGATCGCAAAGGAACTGTATGTGGATGACCGCGACCACGGTGAGCGGTATACCCATGCGAAGGCGGCAGAGTATCTGGAACGGGTGATGTATGTCTGTCCCCATTGCGGCTTTGCCCATTTCCGCAGCGACGGGGACACCGTGCGCTGCCTTGACTGCGGCATGAAAGCCCGCTATCTGCCCGATTTGACCTTTGAAAGTCTTGCAGGGGATTTCCCCTATCGCACGGTGAAGCAGTGGTACGATGCCCAGAATGAGTTCGTCTGCAGTCGTACAGCGGAGGAGCTGGGGACCGATGTGCTGTATGAGGATACGGTGCGCTTTTTCGAGGTGATCCTCTACAAGCGCAAGCGCAGGCTCAGCCCTGCCGCAAGCCTAAGGCTCTGTGCTGACCGCATCGAATGTGCCTTCGGCGGCAGCGTGACCGCCATGCCCTTTGACGAGGTTAAGACGGTCTCTGTCCTCGGACGCAACAAGCTGAATATTTACACTGATAACCAGATCTTTCAGGTCAAGGGCGATAAACGCTTCAATGCGGTGAAATACGCAAATCTTTTCTATCACTATCAGAATGTACAAAAGGGAGAACTCCATGGAGAATTTTTGGGACTATAGTGTGTGGGGCTTCGTGAACCTCACCGCTGCCATGCTGATCAGTCTGCTGGCAGCAAATCTGCTGAAAAAATCTATCCGCCTGCTGCGCGTGTCGCTGATCCCCACCTCGGTGCTGGGCGGTCTGCTGCTGCTGACGGTATCGCTGAGCTATCAGGCGATCACAGGCAACAGCTTCTTCAACAGCAATGCCTTCGGCGGCAATGGTGCCGCTACGCTGGAGATCGTGACCTATCACTGCCTTGCCCTCGGCTTCATTGCCACGACCATGAAGCCCGATTCCGCCAAGCTCACCCGTGAGCGTCAGGTGGAGATCTTCAATACAGGTCTTACCACCGTTGCCACCTATCTGCTGCAGGCAGTGCTGGGCTTCGGCATCACCATCATCGCTGCCAAAGTGATCGACGGTTTCTTTGCCGCAGCAGGTGTGCTGCTTCCCTTTGGCTTTGGTCAGGGTACGGGTCAGGCATTGAACTACGGTGGTATCTATGAAAACGACTTCGGCTTTGTGGGCGGTAAGAGCTTCGGTCTGACCGTTGCCTGCATGGGCTTCCTCAGTGCCAGCCTTGCCGGCGTGTTCCATCTGAACATCCTGCGCCGCAAGGGTCGCGTGGTGTTCACCGAAGAGGATGTGACCCACGCCATCAACAGCGAGCAGGTGCAGGGCAAGGATGAGATCCCCATGAACGGCAGCATCGACAAGATGACGGTGCAGATCGCCATCGTCTTTGCGGCCTATTATGTGGCATATCTGATGATTCGGGCGTTGGCGTTCCTGCTGCCGGGACTGAAGTCCGTGCTCTATGGCTTTAACTTCCTTCTCGGTGTGCTCGCAGCAACCGTCGGTAAGGCACTGCTGAACTTCCTGCGGAAGAAAAAGGTGGTCAACAAGGTCTATATCAACGGCTTTTTGATGAACCGCATCAGTGGCTTCTGCTTCGATCTGATGATCGTGGCGGGTATCGGTGCGATCCGTCTGGAGTTCCTGCAGAGCAGCTGGCATGTGCTGCTGATCCTCGGTATCGCGGGTATGGTGTCTACCTATGCTTATGTGTATTTCATTTGTAAGCGCATCTTCCCCGAATATCTGGAGGAGCAGTTCATGGGGATGTACGGTATGCTTACGGGTACTGCCAGCACGGGCATCATCCTGCTGCGTGAGCTGGACCCCGACTTCAAGACCCCTGTTTCGGATAATATGGTCTATCAGAATTTCCCTGCCATGGTCTTTGGGTTCCCCATCATGCTGCTGGCAACGCTGGCACCTGTGGCACCCATGATGACATGGCTGATTCTGGTGGCGTTTTTTGCCGTGATCAATCTGCTGCTGTTCCGCAGACAGATCTTCGGGAAGAAACGATAAATGCGAGTATCTGTCCCTCGGCATACAAAATGCAAAGCCGCTGCTTTACGGGAAGCAGCGGCTTTTGAAATGCGTGAACAAAAACGGCAGCCGCATTTGCGGCTGCCGCTGGCTCAACCAAAGATGATCAGCATACCCACAAGGATGCCTGCGATGGAGGAAAAGGCGGGAATTTTGCTGTGGTGCATGAGGATCGCCTGGGGAAAAATCTCGCCGAATACCACATACAGCATAGCGCCGCTGGCAAAACCGAGACTCAGTGCCAGACCCAGTGCGCCGATCTCGCCGAGCAGATATCCCAGCAGTGCGCCGATGATGGTGGGAACACCGGAGAGGGCGGTCATAAGAACTGACTTGACCTTCCCCATGCCACCGCTGATGAGGGGCACGGAGACTGCCATACCCTCGGGGATGTTGTGCAGACCGATCAAAACGGCGAGCATCAGCGCGGAGCTTCCCATCACGCCCTCGTTGCTGGCATAGGAGGCGCCGATGGTCATGCCCTCGGGAACATTATGCAGGGCAATGGCGCAAGCCATCACCATGCCCGCAACAAACAGAGCAAAACGATTGTCGTGCTTGGCATAATGCTGCTTATAATGATCGCTGTGGATCAGCTCGTCCAGATCGTCTGCTGTTGTGGGGTGATTTTCGTCGATATGGGGGACCTCGGGATTGGTGTTGCGGTCAATGAGATAGTTCAACAGATAAATCACAATGACACCGAGTGCGATCGCGCCGATCACCACCATGATGCCGACCCCGGTTTCGATCGCTTCTATGATCAGATCAAAGCAGACTACGCTCAGCATCACGCCGCCGGCAAAGCTCAGCAGCAGGCTGACGGTACGGGTGGAGTCCTTTTGCAGCAGTGCGCCGATCAAGCCGCCTACTCCGGTTCCACCCACGCCCGCGATCGCGGTTGTCACAAGCAAGGTTTCCAATACGCCCATGGATATCCCTCCCCGTTCCGGGCAGATCAAGAGTCTGCCCGAAGCGCTTTTTCTTTTGATTTCAAATGTGGATGCCGTAACAGCGAAAATCGACATCCCTCGCAAGAAGGATGTCGATCTCTGGTCGGAGTGTCGGGATTCGAACCCGAGGCCTCTTGGACCCGAACCAAGCGCGATACCAAACTTCGCCACACCCCGAAATGCCATTACATTATACGGGAAAGAAACAGCAATGTCAAGGGAAGAACAGAGAACTCCCTTTTACCTTTTGGACTGATGGAGCAGGACTCCGTCGATTTCACGATGCGTTGAATGAATCAGAAAAATATGATAAAGTAAACTGAAAGATAAGCTGGAATTTGTAAGAGAGGTGAAAATAATTTGCGCTATGTTGAATACGGAAAAGAAAATAATAACGTAATTTTTCTCTTACACGGAGGCGGATTGTCGTGGTGGAATTATGAAGAAGTAGCAAAATCTCTTCAAGATGATTATCATATAATCCTACCTATACTGGATGGTCATGCAGAAAGCGACAAGCCTTTTTCAACCATAGAAGATAATGCCGCTGAAATCATAACTTTTATTGATACACATTTTGGCGGCTCTGTTTTTTTGATCGGCGGTTTATCTTTAGGCGGGCAGATTTTACTGGAGATTTTGTCGCAGCGCAACGATATTTGTAAATACGCTGTCATTGAAAGTGCACTGGTTATACCCTCTAAGCTGATGTATTTGATGATTGCGCCTGCATTTGGAAGTTGTTATGGGTTAATACAGTACAAATGGTTTTCTAAACTGCAATTCAAGTCGCTTAAAATAAAATCCGATTTATTTGATTGTTATTTTAGAGATACCTGTGCCATATCCAAGAAAGATATGATTGCTTTTTTGCAGGCAAATTCGTTGTATTCTTTAAAGAGAACCATAAAAAACTGTACCGCAAAGGTTTATATATTTGTTGGCGGAAAAGAAAATAACGCAATGCAAAAATCTGCCCAAATAATTCATCAGTCCATACAAGGGAGTTTATTGCAAGTCCTTACGGGGATGTATCACGGCGAGTTTTCCATAAATTGGGGAAAAGACTATGCAAATAAAATTCGAGAGATAATTGAAAACTGACAAATTCCAGTTTGTCAGGCAGTTGCGTTTTATTCATATACCTCCCTCCGTCATTGAACAGGTCCATTAAAAACGGACAATGACAAAACACCCCCTAATGTAGGAAAATGAAAGTACTACATTAGGGGGTAAAATTATGTCCAGACAAAAGTATACGCATGTACAAATTCTGCTG
>JAFVXA010000029.1 GCA_017501355.1 Oscillospiraceae bacterium | reverse complement strand
TCGCCCCGCTGTGCAAGTTTTTAGAACTTGCAAAAAGTTCTAAAAACTTCTTATTTGAAAGGTGCAGGACACCCTTCCTGGGTTTCCCGCACACACCCTTCCTTCCCGTCGAATCGGATAAAAGGGTTTATCGACAGTCTCGCCTTTCTCTGTTTGGTCATTATTTTTTCGCGATCACAATGGGCTGATAAAAGCCCGTCTCCTCCGGGAATTTCCATGCCACCTCACGGCAGCCGGCAGCAAGCAGAAGCTCCGTCAGTTCTTCTCTCCGGGTCGCTCTGTACTCGCAGTCGAATTTGCTGACCTGCAGCGTCGCCTCGTCGTCAATGATGTACTGGGTCAGCTGATAGCGCTCCTCTTCCCATCGCCATGTCTGGAAGGAAACCCTCTGCCCTTTCTCCGTTCTATGGATATAAGGAGGCGAATAGGGCGGTTTTTCCATGAGCAGCGCGTCATAATCCCGGATACTGGCGACAAAGATACCGCCATCCTCGACCTGTCCCACGATGCTGCGGACAGCTTTCTCCAGCGCTTCTCTTGTAAGCATGTGGGGCAGTGCGTTATCCATGCAGATCACAATGTCGAAACCCTTGGAATAGACTTCGGACAGGGCGCAGAAGTCCGCGTGTTCAAAGCGGATCTCCACGCCGTTGTTCGCGGCCCGCTTCTTTGCTTCCGCGAGTTCCGCGTCACTGATATCCGACGCGGTGACGGAATATCCAAGCGCGGCGATTCCAACTGCCTGCGTGCCGATGCCGCAGGCGCAGTCAAGGATCCGCGCCCTTGTATCAAAGCCACACTCACGGAACAGGCGATCCAGAATGACCGCCTGTTCACAGGTCGTTGCCTGCCAATCCAGAAACAGTTTATCGTACTGGGTTGCCAGACTGTCATAAAACGTTTGCGTAATATCCATGGAAAGCCTCCTTGTTACACAGCGCGGGTATAATGCTTGAGCCACACCTTCTCCTCGTCGTTGAGGAAGGGTGCAGTCTTTTCATACACCGCCGCATGGTAGGCGTTGAGGAGCTTCTTTTCCGTCTCCGTCATCATGTCGACGTCGATGGCATCGAGATCAAAGGGAATGTAGGTCAGCTGCTCGAAATACATGAACTCGCCGTATTCATTCTTCTCGCCCTCGCACACCAGCAGCTCGTTTTCCAGACGCACACCATGAGAGCCCGCAATGTAAATGCCCGGCTCATTGGTCAGCACCATGCCCTTTTCCAGAGGATGGGTCTCGCCGGGGCGATACTGCCAACGGAAGCCCGCAGGACCTTCGTGGATATTCAGCAGATAGCCCACGCCATGACCCGTACCGTGATTATAGTTCAGATTTCTGTCCCAGAAGGGCTTACGTGCAAGGATATCCAGATTCACGCCCGTGCAGCCCTTGAGGAACTTCGCATCCGCAAGGGAAAGATGGCTGATGGCAACAAGGGTAAAGTGCTGCTTCATCTCAGCGGCAATCTCGCCGAGGGCATAGGTGCGGGTGATGTCGGTAGAGCCTTCCATAAAGCCCGCGCCCGTATCGGTGAGGAACAGCCCACCCTCCTGCAGCTCCACATTGGTTTCAGGGGTGGAGCTGTAATGGACGATGGCGGCGTGCTCGCCGAAGGAAGAAATGGCATCGAAGCTGGGACGCAGGAAGTTGCCCAGCTCCGCGCGGAAGCCGTCCAGCTTTTCCACGGCGCTCATTTCCGTGATGGTGGTCTTACCGATATTCTCCTTCAGCCACTTCATAAAGCGGATGTGCGCCACACTGTCCTTCAGCTGGGCGCGGCGAATGTTCGCTACCTCCACCTCGTTCTTGCGTGCCTTGAAGAAAATTTCGGGATTCGTTTTCTCCACGCGGCGCACTGCGGCGGGGAGATTGTTGTACAGAGCATAGTTCAGGCGTTTGGGGTCAATGAGCAAAGTCTCCTCTGCCGCAAAGCCCTTCACATCCTCATAAATGTCGTTGTAGGGGCGCAAGCGCACGCCTGCGAATGCAAGGGAAGCCCGGCACGCCTCGCCGAGCTTGCTCTCGTCGATATACAGCCGCACCTCCTCCATGGTGACCACGGCATACGCCAGCACCATGGGCAGGTATTCAATGTCGTTGCCGCGGATGTTCAGCAGCCAGCAGATATCATCGAGGGTAGTCAGCACATGGGTGGTCGTGCCATCCTTGCGCATCTCCTCGCGCACACGCTCAATTTTGCTTGCAGCACTCTCGCCCGCATACTCCAGCCCCAGCTCAAACACGGGCTCGGCAGAGAGGGCGGGACGGTTTTCCCAAATCTCGTCCACGAGGTCGAGCGCATACACCACCTTCGCCTTCTTCTCAGAGGCGATCTTCGCATATTCCTCGCCCTCGCTCTTGGACACCACGCGCCCATCAAAGCCAAGGGTCTTGCCCTCTGCAAGAACCGCCGCGAGGTATTCCGTGAGCTTCATAACCCCCGGTTCGCCCATTTTCATCAGCTCCACGCCGGAGCCTGCCAGCTGATTTGCTGCCTGAATGAAGTAGCGACCGTCTGTCCAGAGCTTTGCATCCTCCGCCGTCACAACAGCCGTGCCTGCGCTGCCGGTGAAGCCGGTCACATATTCTCTCGCCTTGAAATGCTCGCCCACATACTCGCTCTGGTGAAAATCTGCCGTGGGGATGACGTAAACGTCGATCCCGTGCTCCTTCATCTGCTTACGCAGAGCAATGATCTGTTCTCTCATATTATGCTTCCCTTTCTTCGGAAATTTATTGTTATAACGCCGCCATGGTCACCACCGTCGTGATACCCAGCAGCCATACCGTCACAAAAATGAGCGCGGCATCCAGAAGTCCCGCAAAAACCACATACAGCCGATTCCAGTGTTTCATCACGCCGTACACCGCCCATGCCGCAAGGTTTGCCACCTGCAGCACACAGCTGCAAAACACATACACCATCAGTCCCTCTGCCGCAAGGAGCTTCCCTGCCGCAAGGGCGATGGAAACAAAGGACAGCGCGAAGCCGCACAGGCTGCAAAGCAGATGCAGCCATCTCTTGTCCGCAAGGTTTATCGCAAGTGTCATTCCATATTCCTCCTGCTTCGCATACTACTTCGATTATACCCGCAAGTCACGCCCGAGACAAGCAAAAAGACCGCCCACAGGCGGTCTTTTTCGTTTTACTTTTCGTTTTACTTTTCGTTGTAGCCGAAGTTGCGGACGTAGTTGAGATTGTCTCGCCAGTTTTCCTTCACCTTCACCCAGGTCTGCAGGAACACCTTGGTGCCCATGAAGCGCTCGATATCCTCTCTTGCATGGGTGCTGATGCGCTTGAGCATTTCGCCGCCCTTGCCGATGATGATGCCCTTGTGGCTGCTCTTCTCGCAGAAGATGGTGGCATCCATTTCGATCACGCCGTCATCGCGCTCGATGAAGCGGGTGACTTCGATGGCAGTGCCGTGGGGCACTTCCTTGTCGAGGTTGCGCAGCAGCTTCTCGCGCAGGATCTCAGCCACCACCTGCCGCTCAGGCTGATCGGTGGTCTGCCCGTCGGGGAAGAGCTGGGGACCGACCTGTGCATACTTCTCCAGCACGTTCATCAGCTCCTCCAGACCGTCATGGTTCATGGCAGAGATGGGAACGATGGCATCAAACTCGTAAGCAGCGCTGTAAGCCGCGATCACTGCCAGCAGATCCTCCTTATTTGCCACAGTGTCAATCTTGTTGATGACAAGGATGGCAGGGATCTTTTCCTTGCTGATGCGGTCGATGAGTGCCTGCTCGGGTGCGCCAATGTTGGCAATGGGCTCCACCAGCAGCATAACTGCATCCACGTCTGCGACGCTCTCCTGCACCACCTTCACCATGTAGTCGCCCAGGCGGTTGCGTGCCTTGTGCAGACCCGGCGTATCCAGCAGCACAAACTGGGTGTCGCCGCGGTTCACCACGCCGCAGATGCGGTTACGGGTGGTCTGGGGCTTGCTGCTGACGATGGCGATCTTCTCGCCCACAAGGGCGTTGGTGAGACTGGACTTGCCCACGTTAGGACGACCGCAGACGGTAATCATTGCATTTTTCGTTGCCATAATAAAATGATCCTCAACTTTCTTTGATATGCGGAAATTTCCGCCGCCTGTTCGGTATTGAGCTTTCTCCCGAACAAAGCCAATGTATTTTACCACACTTTTTCAAAAATACAAACATTTTTCTCAAATAATCTAAGAAAAACCAAAAAACAGAGGGCAAAACGCCCTCTGTCTGGTGTCTTTCTATCGGGAAATGCCGAGTTCTGCCATGACCGCTTCTTCCCGTGCGCGCATCCGCGCCTTTTCTTCGCCCTCGTCGAGATGATCGTAGCCAAGGAGATGGAGCACGGAGTGGACCACGAGATACGAAAGCTCACGGCGCTTGGAATGTCCAAACTCCTCTGCCTGCGCCGCCACCCGCTCCATGGAGATCACCATGTCGCCCAGAGGCAGACGACCCGTGGCGGGGTCGAAGTGTTCCTCGTCCTCCTCAGTGGGGGCTTCGCCGGGCACAAGATCAAACATGGGAAAGCTCAAAACATCGGTGGGACGATCCACATTCCGCATCTCGAGATTCACCTCATGGATGCCCGCGTCGTCGGTCAGACACACATTCACCTCGCAGGGGGCAGTCACGCCCTCCATGCTCAGCACCGTGCGGATCGCCTTGCGGATGAGGGCTTTGTTTCGGTCGTTCAGCACCCCCTCCACATCTGCCGTCACGGGGATATCATGCCGCTTTGCCATCACTTTCTCCCCTTTCCGTTCTTTTCGTTTTCGTATTCTTCATACGCCTTGATGATGCGCTGCACCATCACATGACGCACCACGTCGTTTTCATCCAGCTTGCTGATGCCGACACCTTCCACATTCTGCAGCACCTTCAGCGCTTCCTTCAAGCCGCTGACCTTGTCGCCGGGGAGGTCGATCTGGGTCACGTCGCCCGTGATGACCACCTTCGAGCCAAAGCCCATACGGGTGAGGAACATCTTCATCTGCTCGCGGGAGGTGTTCTGGGCTTCATCGAGAATGATGAAGCTGTCATCGAGGGTACGACCGCGCATATAGGCAAGGGGTGCCACCTCAATGTTGCCCCGCTCAAGATACTTCGCATAGGTCTCCGCGCCCAGCATATCAAACAGTGCATCGTACAGCGGACGCAGGTAGGGGTCTACCTTGCTCTGCAGATCGCCCGGCAGGAAGCCGAGACGCTCGCCCGCTTCCACGGCGGGGCGGGTGAGGATGATGCGGTTGATCTGCTTTTCGCGGAAGGCTGCCACCGCTGCCGCCACGGCGAGGTAGGTTTTACCCGTACCCGCAGGACCCACGCCGATGGTCACGGTGTTATGCAGGATGGAGTCCACATACTGCTTCTGACCGATGGTCTTGGGCTTGATGGGACGACCCTTGGCAGAAATGCAGATCACATCTCTGGTCAGCTCGCTGATGCGCCCCTCCTGTCCGCTGTGGACAAGCCCCAGCACATAGCGCACGTGCTGCTCGCTGATGCTCTCACCCTTGGCAGAGAGGGTCAGCAGCGCACGGATGGCACGCTCCGCCTGCATGGTCTCCTCCACATCGCCGCGGATGACCAGCTCGCCCTCACGGCTTGTCACCTGCACATGGAGTTCCTGCTCCAAAAGTCGGATATTCTCATCAAAAGAGCCAAAAATGTTGATGGCTTCTTCCATACGTTCGATTTCGATGCGCTGTTCCATCTGCATCCTCCTCAAGTTTCGCTGTGGGATCCTTCCTCCGCGGGCACTTTCACGGCCTGCGCAATCTGCTCGCGGCATTCCGCCCGCAGGGTCACCTGCAATCGTCCCTGCCGCTGCTCCGCTGTGACAAGCTTTGCCAGCACCTTACCCTCGCCCGCCGCGAGACACTGCGAAAGGTATTCCTCCAACATGGCGGCAGCTGTTTCCTGCTGCTGTGCAGGCGTTGCGCTGACGGTCTCCGTTTCATAAAACGTGAACGTTTCCCGCACGGTGGTGATGGGCAGGGGCAGCAAACCAAAAAAATCCCATCTGGTTCTGTCGCTTATTTTATCATATTTCATTCCGCTATATCTACTGTTCCCGAAAATTTTTATCCTGCGGCTGCCAATGACCAGTGAAAGAGCAGTCTTTTTCTCCCCCGTGGGACATTTTTCCTCCCTCGTCAGGGGCATTTCCGTTGTAAGAGTATACCACGTCCGCCCCTCCACACGCCCCACAGCGGAGAGAAGCTGCACCTCCTGCCCGCCTCGATGGGACACGCCGCTGATGAGCAGATCCCCCTCCTTCACCGTCATGCCGCCCAGCACCACCGCTTCCCCCCAGAGGGGCTGCACCTTCTCCACCACCGCATCCCGCCGTGCGATGATGTTCACCGTCTCCCCTTCTTTCACCACTTCGGGGGCATGGATGCGGGGACGCACCTGTACATAGGCTTTGAAACCCTTCACATTTACGGCGATCCAGCTGAGCTCAGGCAGCTCCAGCAGCACCTCGTTGCGGAGCTTTTCCGAGTCGATTTTCTCCGAAAGCACGCCGATCTTCACCCCGTGAGCTGCCAGCACGCGGAGGATCTGCTCCTCACTCACCTCCGCCTCCCCCTCTACCTCGAAGTCCCACACGCAGAAAGACCCGAAAAACAGCAGCAGGGCAGAACACAGCAGCGTCAGCGCCAGCGCAAGGCGGCGCTTTGCCCGCACCGCCAGATAGGGCATCCCCCGCCGCCGCTCCGCAGCAATGCGGCAGGCATGATGCTGCGTCAGGGTACGCAGACATTTGAAGTCGCGGCGGGACATGGTGCAGACAAATTCCAGCTCCGATTCCCAGTGGACATCCCAGAAGCGCAGCGCATGACTGCTCATAAGATTCATCACCCGCTCGGGGAACACCGCCTCCACCCGCACCCGCACCGTTCCCTCTGCAAAGTGCAGCCAACGATTCAGCAGCATAGCCTTCCCCCCTTCACCGCAGCAGCTCCACTGCGTGCATTTCGCCGCCGATGCGCAGCTCCTCCTCGCTCATGGCAAGGAGCTGCAAGCCCTCGCCCTTCACCCGCACGATCAGCTCTCCCGCGTTCACGTCGATCAGCGTCTCGCTGTAGCTCATCAGTCCCCGATGCCGCGTGAGATAGAGTTCTCCCTCCGTCAGCTCGATCTTCATCTCGCCCGCCACCAGATCGGTGGGCAAATCCAGCGCCTCCGCGCAGCGGCGCAGCACCTGTTTTCCTTTCATGCCCACGCCCCCTTTCCTCCCATCACCCTATGCAGCAGAAGGGAAAAACTTGCGTTCCTATTTTCCTTCGCCGCTGCATACGGTTGCGGGGAAAGGTGGTGTTATCTGATGCTTCGCCGCATGACTTTTGCGGGGCTGCTCACCGTGGCGGCAGCTCTGCTTTGGGGCAGCGATCTGGTGCGCAGCGGCGCGGAAGTGGGCTTGCAGCTTTGTCTATATTCGGTATTGCCGTCCCTGTTCCCCTTTTTTGTGCTGAGCTCTCTGCTCCTCTCCCTCGGCTTTGCGGAAAGTCTCGGGCGGCTGCTGTTCCCCGTGATGAACGCCTTGTTTCACCTCGGCGGAAATGGCGCAAGCGCCCTCGCACTGGGACTGATCGCAGGCTATCCATCGGGCGCACGGGCGGTGAGTCGTCTGTATGAGGACGGTCTCTGCGGCAAGGAGGAGGCGGAGCACCTTCTCGCCTTCTGCAACAACTGCGGCTGCGCCTTCTTTCTCTCCTTCCTCGGCGGAGAGTGCTTTGGCAGCGCAGCAGTTGGGGTGCGGCTGTGGCTCATCCACGTGCTGTCTGCCCTGTGTACGGGGATACTGCTTCGTCCAAAGCGCACCCTCTCACGGGATGCTGCGCCAGCAACGGCGCAGACGGTCTCCTTTGCCGCCGCCTTCACTGCGGCGGTGCAGAGCGGCTTTTCCTCCTTCCTCTCTGTCTCGGGCTTTGTGCTGCTGTTCTCCGTCCTGCTGCAGCCCATGAAAGCAGCCTTCGGCAGCACACCGCTGCTCGGCATGTTTGAGCTGTTCAGCGGCGCTGCCGCGTTGGACGGCAGTCACCGCGCCTTTGTCTATGCCGCCGCGCTCAGCGCCTGGGGCGGGCTTTCCGTTCACGCCCAATCGGCGGCATTCTTCTCCGCGGCGGGACTCAGCGGCAAATGGTATTTTCGCGGCAAGCTCCTGCAAAGCGCCATCAGCGCCGCTGTCGCAGCAGCATTGACCTTTTAGGGGAACTGTGCTTTAATAAAAGATAGAGTTTTTGTGGTTCGGGCGCGATTTTCGCCCGAAACGGAAGGAGTTTACTATGTTTGATTTTACGAAAGTTGACGCTCTGATCGACGAATATATGCCCCGCATGGAGCGGGATCTGAAAACTTTGATCGACATCCCCTCTGTGGAAGGTGAAAGCGCAGGGGAAGGTGCCCCCTTCGGTCTGGAGGTGCAGCGCTCCCTCAAGGAAGCCCTTGCCATCTGCGAGGAGCTGGGTCTTTCCACCTGCGATATGGAAGGCTACTGCGGCTACGCCGATCTCAAGGGCGAGACCGAGGAGCAGGTGGGCGTGCTGGGTCATCTGGACGTTGTCCCCGCCGACCCCGCCGACTGGAGCCACCCCCCCTACAACTGCGAGATCGTGGATGACAAGATCTACGGTCGCGGCACCATGGACGACAAGGGTCCCATGCTGGCAGCCCTCTACGGCGCAAAGGCACTGGCAGAGGCAGGCGTCCCCCTGCGCAAGACCGTGCGTTTCATCTTCGGCTGCAACGAGGAGACGGGCATGGCGTGCATGAAGTATTACATGGAAAAGATGACCCCGCCCAGCTGCGGCTTCACCCCCGACGCGGAGTGGCCCCTGATCGTGGGCGAGAAGGGCATCATGCACCATGAGTTCTCCGCTAAGTGGGCTGCCGCCGAGAGCGGCGCACGCCTTGTGCATCTCACCGCAGGCGCGGCAGCAAACGTCGTTCCCGCCAAGGCTGAGGCTGTGCTGCTGGACTTCGACGCAGAGCTGCCCATCGCCGATGGCATCACCGTCAAGCACGAGGGCAATGAGACTCACATCTTTGCCGCAGGCGTGGCTGCCCATGCCTCCACCCCCGAGGACGGCGAAAACGCCCTTGCCAAGCTTTTCCACTATCTTGCCAAGCTGAACTTTGCTCCCGCAGGTGCAAAGGCTGCCATCGAAAAGCTCTCTGCCCTCACGCAGGATGACAGCTTCGGTGCAGATTTCGGCGTGGCAGCGCAGGACGAGCTCTCCCGCACCACCCACACCCCCACCGTCTGCAGCTTCACCGAGGAGGGCTTCACCCTCACCTGCGATATGCGCTTCTGCCTGACCCACCGCAGCGACCGTTATCTCGCCATCCTCAAGGATACCGCTGAAAAGAACGGCTTTGACTTCGCTCCCGGTATGTATCAGGAGCCCCTGTATCTCGGTGCAGACCATCCTCTCGCCGGCAAGCTGATGGAAAGCTACCGCGAGGTCTCCGGCATGGACTGCGAGCCCCTCATCATTGGCGGCGGCACCTATGCCAAGGTCATGCCCAACTTCCTCGCCTTCGGCCCCGAGCCTTACGGCGAGCCCGCCCGTGCACATCAGGCAGATGAGTACATCACCCGCACGGAGCTGCGGGATGCTGCCCGCATCTATGCCCGCGCCATCGCCCGCATGGCAGAATAACTTCGTTCCTGATCACCACGAAAAGGAGGTTCGCTCATGTCAAAACGTCTCTGGACGGCGGATTTTCGCCGCATTTTCCTTGCGAATCTCTTTCTCATGGTGACCTACAACATGCTCTACAGTGTCTTTCTGCTCTTTCTCATCGGGCGGGGCGGTACGGACCTGCAGGGCGGCATTGCCACCTACTGCTGCTCGATCTGCGCACTGATCATGCGTCCCGCGGCAGGCTGGCATCTGGACCATAAAAGCCGCCGCACCTTGACTATGCTCTCGCTGCTGCTGCTCTCAATCCTGCCGCTGGGCTATTTCGTTGCCCCCTCGGTGTTCCTGTTGATCGTCATCCGCGCGCTCCACGGTCTGCTGGAATCCTCTGCCTCCACCGCGCTGACCACCAACGCCTATGACGCCGTCCCAAAGGAGCATTTCAGTTCCGGCGTGGGACAGTTCGGTTTCAGCAATGCCATCGGCACGGCGGTTGGTCCTGCGCTGGGCTTGTATCTCTGGCGAAACTACGGCGATTTCGTTTTTTTCGCCGCCATTTCCCTCTGCACCCTTGCCGCGTACATGATGCTGCGAAATTTTGCCTTCCACCCCATTGAGCATCAGGAGCACTTCCGTTTGGAAAAGGGTCAGCTCATGGACTTCCTGCTGGAAAAGCGGGCGCTGCCCGCCGCTCTCATGCAGGGGTTTGTGGCCATTTACTGCGGTTGCGTCAGCACTTACATGGCTCGTTTCCTTTCCCTGCAGGGTGACTTCGCGGATGCGGGACTGTACTTCGCATTTCAGGCCTGCGGTACCTTCTGCTCCCGCCTTGTGATCGGTGAGATCAGCGAGAGGAAGGGCGAAGCCCCCCTCGTCTACAGCAGCTTCTTTATGATGACCATCGGCGGTCTTCTCATCACCTATTCCACCACCGCACTGCCTGTTTATTGCGGCGGCATCATCCTCGGTGTCTCCTACGGCTTTATGGTCACCGGCATGCAGATCATGTCTGTCCGCATCGTACCGCCCCATCGCCGCGGCGCGGCAGCATCCACCTATTCCTGCGCGTGGGATGTGTTCAACGCCGTGGGAAGCCTTGCGGCTGGCATCCTCGTAACCCTGTTTTCCTATCGTTTCGCGTTCACGGCGGCATTGGCAGTCTGCCCCATGTTCCTGCTGACCTATATTCTGAAAGTGTCCAGGCATCCCTCCGCCTTCCGCGTGTGGAAGCGACAGCACACGACTTGACCCAATCGGCATAACATGGTAAAATCTCAAAACAGCGGCAGGAAAACCTGCCGCTCACACGCGGGTATGGCGGAATTGGCAGACGCGCAGGATTTAGGTTCCTGTGGGCAACCGTGTGGGTTCGACCCCCACTACCCGTACCAGACAGGATCGGCATCCATCAAAAATGATGGGTGCCGATCTTTTCACTCTTTGCCAGGGGCAGCGCAGCGTCGATTGCTATTGAACCCCCTTTTCTTTTTCGCTATAATGAGAGAAAAAACGCAGGGAGGTATCTGAGATGAAAGACGGGAAAAAGCTCATCCTGATCGCAGATGATGATGTGCAGATCCGCGAGATCGTGCGGATCCTGCTCTCCGCCGAGGGCTATTCCGTTCTCACCGCCGAAAACGGTGCGCAGGCTGCCGCCCTTGCGTCGGAGGAGATCGACCTGTATCTGTTGGACATCAATATGCCGGAGCTTTCCGGCATTGCGGCGGCAGAGCAGATCCGTCAGCGCTTTGATGCCCCCATCGTGTTCCTCACCGCCTATTCAGGAGAGTCCGACAAGGTCATGGGCTTCTCTGTGGGCGCGGATGATTACATTGTCAAGCCCTTCTCCAACGCAGAGCTGCTCATGCGCCTGCGGGCAATTCTCCGCAGAACTGCCGCAGCACCGCAGAAAAACAGCCTTGCCATCGCCGATCTGCTCCTCGATCCCGAACGCCAGAGCGCAAGTCGCGGCGGCGAGACCATCCCCCTCACCTATACGGAGTTTCAGATCCTGCAGCTGCTGGCGACCAATCGAAAAAAGATCTTCTCTCTGGAGAACATCTATCAGAGCATCTGGAACGACAACGCCGTGGGAAACGATGCCATCATGGTGCATATCAAGAACATCCGCAAAAAGCTGAAGGATGATTCCCGTAATCCCACCTACATCAAAACCGCATGGGGAAAGGGCTACTATGTTGACTAAGACACGCAGCACCAAAAGGCGCAGGCTCTCCCACGAAATCCTCGCCCTCATCGGCGCTTCCGCACTGGTGTCCCTGCTTCTGTTTCTGCTGCTGCGGGGCATCGCCACAGCGGTGGCAGAAAGCTACTGCTTCCAAAACGATATTCCCATGACGGAATTTGACTGGATAGATGTGGATCGCCGGATCTTTACGGTGAGCGCCGCGCTCTCTGTCCTTTCCTTCAGCGTGCTGTTCCTTTCTCTCCTGAGCGACCGCATCTCCTACATCCGCACCATCACCGCCGGCATTGATCAGCTCCACAGCGCTGAGCAGCAAACAGCGCTTCCGCTGCTCGGCAACAACGAGCTGACGGAGCTTGCAAGCGCGATCAACGAGATGTCCGCCGCCCGCCTGCAGCTGCGGAAGAAAGAGCAGCAGCTGGCGCAGGAGAAGGAGCAGCTCATCCGCTCCCTCTCCCACGATATCCGAACCCCCCTCACCGCCATCCTCTCCGGCACAGAGTATCTCCGCAGCCGCGATGAGGTTTCCCCTGCAGAGTATCGGGCGCATTTACAGCTGGTGCAGAAAAAAGCAGAGCAGATTCGGGATCTCACCGCCATTTTGCTGGACGGTGGAAAGCGGAACATAGAGCATTTTGACGATGCCCGCCTGCTGATGGAGCAGCTTGCCGCCGAATTTGAGGAAACGCTGGAGGAGCGTTTCCCTGTCCGCACAGATCTCTCCCGCTGCCATGCCTTTTCCGCCGCATTTGATGTACAGGAGCTGCGCCGCATTTTCGACAATCTCAGTTCCAATGTACAGAAATACGCCGATCCCGCCGGGGAAGTCACCCTTTCCATCGCCGCCGAGGAGAGCACCCTGCAGATCACACAGCGCAACCGCATCCTCTCCCCCCGTCCCCCCTCCGAAAGCTATGGCATCGGGCTGCACAGCATTCGACGCATCGTGCAGCTGTATGGGGGGCAGGTCTCTGTTGCGGACGATACAGACAGCTTTTCCCTTACCATCGAAATTCCGCTCTGAAATCTTCAGAAAACTTTAGAATTTCCTGCCGTTTTTCTTCAGAAACCGGCGGTATTCTATCCTCACAAAAGCAAACCACGCAAAAACAAAACACAAAAATTGAAAGTGAGGATATGTTATGTATACGTTTTTGGATCTGCTGATTGTTGTTGTGCTGGCTCTGAGCGCTGTAAGCCTGATCGCCATGGTGCTGATGTTTCTGATGAAGAACAGTAAAATTCGTCGGCTGTGCCTGTATCTGGTGTCGGCACTGGGTGTCTACACGGGTTATGTGGGACTGCAGATCATGTCTCTCAACTCCACGGGGCGCTCTCTGCTGGCGATCGCAGTGGCACTGGTTTCCATCGGCGCTGTCGTGCTGGAGCGCCTCAGCAAGGGGAATGAAACGCGCTTCCTGCGTGCCCGCCTGCTGGCATCCGCCGCTCTGATCACGGGTATGCTGAATGCATTTATGTAAACCACTCCCGAACAAAAACGACCGACTTTTGATAAGTCGGTCATTTTTGTTTGCACACAATATTCATCTTGCGATTGCATACTGTGCATCTTTTCTATATAATGTGGATAGTGTCTTTCACACAAGGAGGATCGTCTATGGCATGGTATGAAGATGCCCTGTTTTACCACATCTATCCCCTGGGCCTCACCGACGCGCCGAAGCAGAATAGCTACGCCGCCCCCGAGCCCCGCCTGCGGCAGCTATGGGATTGGCTGCCCCACATCCGCGCCATCGGCTGCAACGCCATCTATATCGGTCCCCTGTTTGAGTCTGTGGGTCACGGCTACGAAACCACGGATTACAAAAAGCTGGACAGCCGCCTTGGCACCAACGAGGATCTGCGCGACTTTGTTTCAGAGTGTCACCGCATGGGTCTGCGGGTGATCTTTGACGGCGTGTTCAACCACACAGGGCGGGATTTCTTTGCCTTCCGCGACATCAGGGAAAAGCGGGAGCAGTCCCCCTACCGCGACTGGTACTGCCGTGTGAATTTTGGCGGCAATAACTCCTTCGGCGACGGCTTCTCCTATGAGAACTGGGGCGGCTATGATCTGCTTGCCAAGCTCAATCAGCGCAATCCCGTCGTGCGGGAATACATTGCCGACGTGATCCGCTTCTGGGTCAGCGAATTTGATGTGGACGGCATCCGACTGGATGCGGCGGACGTGATGGACATCGAGTTTCTGCAGTATCTCCGCCGCGTGACAGAGACGCTGAAGCCCGACTTCTGGCTCATGGGTGAGGTGATCCACGGTGATTACTCCCGCTGGGTCAACGACAGCACCCTCCATTCCGTCACCAATTATATGCTGCACAAGGCATTTTACTCTGCCCACAACGACCACAATTACTTTGAGATTGCCCACACACTGCACTATGTGGGCGAAAAGGTGAAGGATCTTCGCAAGCTCTATACCTTTGTGGACAATCATGATGTGGAGCGTATCCACACCATTCTCCGCAACAAGGCGCACTTTACCCCGCTCCATATTCTGCTCTTTACTCTGCCGGGTGTTCCCGCCCTCTATTACGGTTCGGAATTTGGCATTGAGGGCAAAAAGGAGCGTTACAGTGACGCATCCCTCCGTCCCGCCCTGCGGATCGGGGACTTTGCGGATGCGGTGCAGCACAATCCCCGCACCGCGCTCATCGCTGCCCTCGGCAAGCTCCGCGCCGCAGTTCCCGCCCTTCGTCGGGGCGAATATCGGGAACTGCTGCTGCAGACGGGTCACTACGCCTTCTCCCGTACAGACGGCAGCAGCTGCGCCATCGTAACGGTGAATAATCAGGGCGGCGAGGTCACCATGACGCTGCCCGCCCCGGACGGCGAATACACAGGCGCACTCTCCGGCGCAAGGGCACAGGTAAAGGATGGTCGGCTCACCGTCACCATCGGCGCTGATTCCGGCGAGATCTGGCTGAGTGCCGCAGCGGCAGATGCTGCTCCCGCGCCGCTGTCCCCCATCGAGCGGACAGCCGCCCCCCAGCCCTCCGCTGCCCCTGTCGCTCCCGCAAAATCCGCAGCCATCGTCCCCCCTGCCGCTGCGCCTTCGGACTCTCCTGCCCCGCTGCAGGAAACTCCGTCCATCCCCGCCACACCCGCGCCCCTTGATCTGAACAAGCCCTTTGAGGAGATGAGCGTGGAGGAACTGCAGGAAGCCATTTTGCAGCGTATGCGAAAGAATGGTCCTGTGACGGACTATATGCTCGGCACCGTGCGGGAAAACACCCACCGCGGTTCTCTCATCACCTGGGTAAACAGCTTCTGATGAAGTCATGCGAAAGGACGAATGGTCTTGTTCGCCCTTTCGCTTCGTTGAAATCTTGTCTTTTCCACCAGCATAGTATATCATATTCATAGTACACCAAACAGGAAGGAGGAACACCATGTATATCGCCGTCTGTGACGATCAGGAGCAGGAGCTCTCGGTGTTGAACACGCTCCTGCGGCAGTGGCAGGATGAGACCCACACACCCTTGCGGATGCAGACCTTCCGCAGCGCCGTGGAGATGCTGAACGCAGCACGAAAAGAGCGTTTTTCCCTGTATCTGCTGGACGTGATGATGCCCGGCATCGACGGTATTGCTGCCGCACGGGAGATCCGCAGCTTTGATGAGACCGCGGAAATCGTGTTTCTCACCTCCTCCCCCGGCTTTGCCTATGAAAGTTACGGCGTGCGCGCCATGGATTATCTGCTCAAACCCATCAGCGCCGGTCTGCTTTTCCCCGTGCTGGATCGGTTTTCCCTACGGCGGCAGCAGTCTGTGGATGCTCTGACACTGAAGTGCGGTGCCACCATCGTCCGTATCCCTTTTTCTCAGCTTTCCTTTGTAGAGGTCATGAGCAAGCACCTCTATTTCAATCTGATCGACGGCACCACGAAAGAGGTGACGGGCTCGCTGAAGGAATACGAAGATCTGCTGCTCTGCCGCCCGGAATTTATGCGCATCCACCGTTCTTACATCGTCAATATGCTGCAGGTGGCAGAGCTTTCTCCCTCCTGCATCCACACCTTCTCCGGCAGGGAGCTGCCGGTGTCCCGCCGCCTCTATCCTCAGCTGCAAAAGGATTATATGAACCTGCTGTTTGCGGAAAGGGAGGGCTGATGCTATGTCCCTGCTTTCCGCGCTGACCGCGTTGAACTACATTCTGGTGCTGATCTTCGGTCTGTTTCTCAGTACCGCCCTTGCGGGCAGCTGGAGAACCCCGCAGCAGAAGCGCACCATCGTTCTCCTCTGTCCCGTTTTTCTTGCGATTCAGGGCGTTTGCTGGTGGTTTCTGGGGCTGGAGCTCACGGAAAAGCTGTACCCGCTGCTCGTGCATCTGCCCCTGTTTCTGACCCTGGTCCTTGTGCTGAAAAAGCGCGCTGATACAGCGCTCATCAGCGTCTGCACGGCATATCTCTGCTGCCAGATCCCCAACTGGTTCAAGATGCTCGGCTCTGCCATGACCCAGTCTGATCTTGCAGGGCAGATCTGCTACACTCTTTGCATCGTGCCCGTGTTTTTCCTGCTGCATCGCTTCTTTGCCCGTGCAGCCCACAGTCTGATGAATCATTCCCGCCGCGCGCTCCTGCTTTTCGGCAGCCTCCCTACGGCGTATTACCTCTTCGATTACCTCACCGTGGTTTATTCCGATACGCTCTATCAGGGCGGCGAAGTCATCAGTGAATTTCTGCCCACGGCGCTGATCGTGTTCTATCTGCTGTTTCTCACGATTTATCTGGTACAGGAGCAGGAGCAGGGTGAGGCAGTGCTGCAGAACTCTCTGTTGGAATCCGATCTGCGGCAGGCGCATCTCGAAATGGAAGCTCTCCGCGCTGCAGAAAAACAGACTGCCATCTACCAGCACGATATGCGCCATCATCTCACGGCTCTGCTGGGCTATCTTACAACAGGCGATACCCAGCAGGCGGCAGATTACATCCGCAAGGTGCAATCCGACATCGAAGCGGTGACGCCCCGCCGCTACTGTGAAAACGAGCTGGTCAATCTTCTCTGCTCCTCCTTTGCGGACAAGGCAAAGCAGGGGGACATCCGTTTGCAGATGGAGATCTCCGCTCCCCGTCACCTCCCCCTTTCCGACACAGAGCTTTGTGCCATCCTCTCCAACGCGCTGGAAAACGCCCTGCGGGCAGCCCGGGAAACCGTTCCCTCCCGCCGCCGGGTGGAGCTTTACTGCGGTATCCGGCACAACAAATTTCTTGTGGAGGTTCGCAATCTCTATGACGGTGAGATCGTTATGCGGGATGGCATTCCCGTCTCTGATCGTGCCGGTCACGGCTACGGCTGCCACAGCATCCGCAGCATCGCGGAAAAGCACAAGGGACTCTGCTCCTTCGAGGGGGAAAACGGCACATTCACGGTGCGCGTTGCGATCCCCCTGTAACCATTTCATCGACAAAAAAGGAACTGCTGCAAGGCGAAACGCCGCAGCAGTTCCTTTTTTGTGTGTAAATGCCACAACAGATTGACAGATTAAATGTATTCTATTATTCAAAGATTTAATTAAATCGTTATTCCCAATGACAAACTGCCAATCATTCAAACAAACGGTTCGACTTTTCGGCATTTTTAGGATATACTTCAAAATTGATAAAGTAATTTTTTCACTTACAACAACAGGAAAGAGGAGTGATCAAATCATGCCGGAAAACAAATCCATGACCGAAACGGCAGAAAAGAAGCAGCTGGATAAGCTGACCCGTCAGCAGCTCCGCGATCTGGAAGCAAAGCAGATGACCCCCCTGCAGAAAGCTATGGAACTGGTCATTCTGGTTCTTCCCTGGGCCTGCTTCGGCGTTGCTCTGTTGGAGTATCTGCTGATCCCCAACAACAGCAGAAACAGAAACCCCTGGAACTATGTCTATGTGCTGTGCTTTGCCATCTTTGTGTATAACTGCTACGGCATCTTCGCCGGCATCAAGCGTCACAAAGGCGAGAAGAAGTACTACGAGAAGCTGCGTCACAGTGCACCTCTGATTTCTGCATTGTTCCTGTTCTTTGCTCTCTATGACTACCTCACTCTGAAGACCGGCATCCTGACCCAGCCCTTCGTCCCCTGCATGAACTTCATCATCAATGCGTTCCTGCTGGACTACAAGATGCTCATCGACTGTACGCTGAACACCCTGAAGCTGCTGTTCCTGGGCTACACCATCGGTGTGTCTCTGGGTCTTGTGACCGGCATCACCTGCGGCTATTCCAAGCGTGTTCGCTACTGGATCAACCCCATCATCAAGTTCCTCGGTCCCATCCCCACCTCTACCTGGATCCCCGTGATCATGGTCATCGCCACCTCTCTCTTCGGCGGTGCCGTGTTCATCATCGCCCTTGGTTCCTGGTTCGCTGTCACCGTGGCTTCCATGAACGGTATCGCCAACGTGGACAAGGACTATCTGGAAGCTGCCAGAACCCTCGGCGCCAGCAACCGTCAGCTTGTTTTCCGCGTGGCGATCCCCCACGCTATGCCCTCCATCCTCACCGGCTGCACGCAGGCAATGAGTTCCTCCTGCGTCTCCCTGATGATCGCTGAGATGCTGGGTGTCAAGTCCGGTCTTGGTTGGTACATGACCTGGCAGACCGGCTGGGCAAGCTATGACAAGATGTTTGCAGCGCTGTTCGTCATCTGCTTCATCTTTACCGTCGTCACCAAAACCATCGAACGCATCAAGCGCTATCTGCTGCGCTGGCAGAATGGAGTTGAGAAGTAATGGATAAGAAAGTCACTTTGAAGCTGGATCATGTCAGCAAAAGCTTTGCCAAGGTGGAAAGCGATGAAGTCACCCACGCTCTCGACGACGTCAGCGTCACCATGGAAAGCGGCGAATTTATCTCCCTCGTCGGTCCTTCCGGCTGCGGTAAGTCCACCATTCTCCGCTTGGTGGCAGGTCTCATCACCCCCACCCTCGGCGCTGTGACTGTGGATGGCAAGGAAGTGGATGGTCCCTCCCCCGACCGTGGTGTGGTGTTCCAGAAGCCCACCCTGTTCCCCTGGCTGACTGTGGAGAAGAACATCGGCTTCTCTCTGGAAATGCAGGGCAAGCTCAAGGGCAATGAGGATAAGGTGCAGCGCATGATCGATGTCATCGGTCTGCAGAAGTTCAAGGATGATTACCCCGGTCAGCTTTCCGGCGGTATGGCACAGCGTGTGGCCCTCGTTCGCACCCTGATCAACGAGCCTGAGATCCTGCTGCTGGACGAGCCTCTCGGCGCACTGGATGCTTTCACCCGTATGCGTATGCAGGATGAGATCCTGAGCATCTGGCGCGAAAAGAAACAGCTGGCACTCATGGTCACCCACGATGTGGATGAAGCCATCTACATGGGCACCCGCGTTCTCGTCATGGATGCCAACCCCGGTCGCATCGTTGCCGACATCAAGATCGACGAGCCCTTCCCGAGAGACCGTTCCTCGGATGAGTTCATCAAATACCGCGTGGATATTCTCAACAGACTCCACTTCGGCGGTAAGCATCATTGAGTTTATAAATGCAGTACTGTGCCGCGCTGCAAGGCGTCGTACCGCAATTATAAAAAATAAAACAACAGAAAAACAAAGGAGAGAATGAAATGAAGAAGATTTTCGCACTGATTCTGACTCTCGCAATGGTCCTGTCTCTGGTCGCCTGCGCAGGCGTGCAGGATGGCGGCGAGGACGCCGGCTCCAGCTCCGAGTCCACCGTGATCGGCGACTCCAACAACGACGGTCAGATCGAAGTCGGTACCGTGGATGATGTCGAAGTCAACACCGCTACCGAGCACATGGATTCCTGGGAAGCATGCACTTCCGGCAACTGGGAAGCTATGTTCGTCCCCACCGAGATCGCTGACCGCGCTATCGATCTGGCAGATGCAGACCTGACCCCCACCGCTGAGGAGAAGGCTGCTATGGAGAAGGAGCCCGCTTATGGTCAGAAGATCATGTATCTGATGTCTGACGGCTGCACCTCCGGTCCCACCATCGCTGACGATCTGGGCTACTTCACCGAGGCAGGCATCACTGCTGAGGGCGTGAAGGGTACCTCCGACGTGGAAGGTCTGGGTACCGGTCAGGTTACCGTTGCTGTCGGTCACCTGGCAAAGATGCTCGTTCCCATCACCAACGGCGTTGATCTGACCTTCGTTGGCGGTGGTCACATCGGCTGCAAGTCCCTGTACGTGCTGGCTGACAGCGAGTACAACACCACTGCTGACCTGAAGGGCACCAAGATCTCTGTCCCCAACGGTATCGGTAAGTCCGACTACAACATCACCGCTCTGCTGCTGGACGCTGACGGCATCCACTACAAGAACGATGTTGAGCTGGTTCAGGTTTCCTCCGATGCCTGCATCACCGCTATGGAAAACGGCGAGATCTCCGCTTGCCTGCTGTCCGACTCCTTCGCCTATGCAATGGTTAAGGAAGGCAAGCTGCGCTGCGTCCGTTCCCTGCTCGACGCTGACTTCCAGAGCGAGGTCTGCTGCGTCGTCGCTATGAACGGCACCTACGTCAAGGAGAACCCCGTCCACGCCAAGAAGATCCTGCAGGCTGTTCAGAAGGCTCACTCCTGGGTCCGCGAGAACACCGAGGACGCTACCACCATCCTGATCGAAAAGGGCTGGAACGGCGGCAACTATGACATGAACGTCATGCTGAACAACTCCATGCAGTTCGGTCTCAGCCAGGCATTCACCGAGCGCACCGTCAAGGCTTACATCGATGACTACATCCGCATGGGCCTGATCGAGAGCATGGATGATCCCGCTGAGGTTCTGGAGCTGGCTTGGAACCCCGTCCTGTAAGTTCAAAACCTTACCTACAAAAGTGGCTGACCGATGGTCAGCCACTTTTCTTTTTTCTGATAGCAAAGCCGCAGGACAACTCCTCCTCTTTCGACAAACTGGCGATTGTTTTTGGCAGGATTATGTGATATCCTCAGACTGTTGTTTTACTTCCCATTCAAAGGAGTGATCCCCCCTTGCATCCCCGTATCCGTCAAACCGTGCTGCCGCTGCTGGCAGCTGCCATCTGGGGCAGCGCCTTTGTGGGGCAGAGCATTGCGGGAGACTATCTGCCTCCCTTTGCCGTGAACGCCGCCCGCTCCGTGGTGGCAGTTCTCACTCTCGCTGTGGTCATCTGGGGCTTTCGCCGCTGGGAAACCACCAAATACGGCGCACCGAAGTCCCAGAACAAGCGCAAAATGATCATCGGCGGCATCGCCTGCGGCACAGTGCTGACCATTGCATCCAATCTCCAGCAGATCGGTCTTGTGGACACCTCCGCGGGCAAAGCCAGCTTCATCACGGCGCTGTACATCGTCATTGTCCCTCTCTGCAGCGTCTTTGCAGGACGCAGGCTCGGTATGAATATCTGGTGCGCGGTGGCACTCGCCACGGCAGGGCTGTACTTCCTCTGCATCCAAAGCGGCTTCACCGTGCAGCGGGGTGACTTCTTTGTGTTCCTCTGCGCCCTGTTCTTCTCCGCACATATCCTCGTCATTGACCACTACACCCGCTTCGTGGACGGCATCTACCTCTCCTTCGTGCAGTTTTTCACCTGCATGGTGATTTCGGGTGCCATCTCCCTGCTGACGGAGGAGGTCAGTCTCGCAGGCTTCCGTTACTGGATCCTGCCCATCCTCTATGTAGGCATTTTCTCCTCGGGCATTGCCTATACGCTGCAGATCATTGCCCAGACGGGTACGAATCCCGCCGTGGTCTCCCTGCTGCTGAGCCTTGAGAGCGTGTTTGGCGTGATCTCGGGTGCCATCGTCCTGCATGAGCGTATGAGCGGGCGGGAGTGGCTCGGCTGTGCGCTGATGTTTGCGGCGGTCATCCTCTCTCAGCTTCCCGAGCGAAGCAGAAAACCCTCATAAACAGAAAAAAGCTCTGCTGCGAACAGTTCATTCGCAGCAGAGCTTCTCTTTTTCAAATGCGGATAATCTTCTTGGCGAAGGCGCGCGCTTCGTCCTCGTCGTGGGTCACCAGAAGCACGGTTTTCCCCGCGCTCCGACGGCGCACGGCTTCCATAGTCTGCCGCTTTGTTGTTTCGTCCAGTCCACGGAAGGGTTCGTCCAGCACCAGCAGATCATAGTCTGCGAGGAGCGCCCGGGCGATGGCAAGGCGGCGCTTCATGCCGCCGGAGAAGGTGGCAGCCGCCCCTGTTTCATCGCCAAGTCCCAGCTCGCGCAGCAGCTGCGGGATCTCCTCAATCTGCTCGGCATGGGTCGCCACAAAGCAGAGATTGCCCTCCGCCGTCAGCCGCTCCAGCAGGCGATCCTCCTGAAAGACGGCGCTGATGCGGACAGTTTTCATCTCCGGCACATCGCCGCTGTCCGCCCTCTCCAGACCCATGACAATGCGGAGCAGGGTGGTTTTGCCCCGTCCCGATGCGCCCATGAGAGCGGTAACCTCCCCTTCCGGGAGCGCGAGGTCCACATTCTGCAGCACCTGCTTTTCGCCGTATGCCTTGCAGATCCCTTTCCATTCCATCATAGCCGCCCCCATTTCTCCTCCGTCAGCCGCAGCAAATAGAGGGTGCATTTTTCCATGGCGACACTCACCGCCACGATCACCACCGTCCACGCGAACAGTTCCGGCATATCAAGGTAGATCTTCGCCTCGTACAGGCGCTCTCCCAAGGAACCGTCGGGGATACCGATGACCTCTGCCGCCACGCCCGCCTTCCAGCAAAGCCCCAGCGCCGCGCTTGCGGCGGCACGGAAGCGCGGCAAAATCTCAGGAATATAGAGGTAGCGCAGGCGCTTATGCAGGGGCACACGGAATATCCTTGCCATTTCCGCCAGTTCCCCGCTGAGCTGCCGCACCGCATCGCGGATGCAGAGATAGAGCACGGGAAACACCATGAGAAACGAGATCAGCACCGAAAGATTTTTCGACGAGACCCAGATCAGCACCACGATGATAAAGGACGCAACCGGGGTCGCCTTGATCGCCGCCAGCAGGGGCGAGAGCAGCTCATCCACCCGGCGCCACCGCGCCGCTGCCACGCCCAGCGCAATGCTCAGCACAACCGCCAGCAGAAAGCCTGCCGCAATGCGGCAGAGGGAAAAGCCCACCGTCCGCCAGAAGTCCCTCTGCATCACAAGCTGGCAAAGAGTTTCCGCCACAGCCACCGGGGTGGCAAACAGGAAATTATCCCGCAGCACCATGCCCGCAGCCTGCCAGACGATGAGCCAGAAGCCCACCGCCCAGAGCCGCAGATTGGATTTATGTTCCGATGTAGTAATAGTCCTCATTGGGCAGAGTTCCTCCCACAGCCTTGGGGTTCTGCGCGTGCAGCAGTTCGAGGTAAGCGCCAAGCTGCGCCTTCATGGTCTCGCCCTTGATGCAAACAATGTTGCAGTAGGGCAGCGCCTTCTGCGCCACAGCTGCCTTGAGGATGCCGTATTCCTCGATCAGGGCAGCCGCGGCCTCATAGTCGCCGTTCACAGCCTCCACGGATGCCGCGTACTGCTGCAAAAACAGGTCAATGGCAGCGGGGTTGGCTTCCACCACCTCTTTTCGCGCCACCACGCAGCCCGTGATCAGTGCGCTGCCATCGCCCAGCTCCTCCCAGAGCTGATTGAGATCCAGCGCCACGCGGATCTTATCATTCTGGGTCTGCGCCACGGTGACAAAGGGCTGGGGCAGCAGGGCAACGCCGTTGGCATCCGCCATGACCGCCGCCACGCACTCCGCGTGCTCGCTCTTCCACTCCACCGTCGCTTCCACACCGTAGGAATCGAGGATGTGCTGCAGGGCATACTCCGTGGTGCTGCCCTTGCCGGAGGAATAGATGGTGCGGCCTGCAAGGTCGGCAACGCTCTGCACGCTCTCCCCGTTCTCCACGATGTACAGCACGCCCAGCGTATTCACTGCCAGCACCTGCAAAGCGCCGTTGGTATTGTTATAGAGCACCGCGCCGAGGTTTGCGGGAACACAGGCGATATCCAACGTGCCGCCGCCAATGCCTGCCACCACCTCATCGGGTGCGCCGACAAGGGTAAACTCATAGCTGTTGGTGCCGGTATTGCCGTTATCGCTGTCCTTCATCAGCTGCACAAGCCCCATACCCGTGGGACCCTTCAGCGCTGCCACACGGAGGTTCGCAGGCTCGATCACCACTTCCTCCTCGTCGGCGGGAATGCTTTCTTCTCTGTCATCTCCATCCATGCCGCCGCAGCTGACAAGCCCCAGCACCAGTACCAATGCCAACACAAAACTCATCCACTTCTTCATTTCTTTTGTTTCCTTTCTCAGTGTTCTTCGGGAGCATACACCGTCTTGGAGCTGACGCCCGGGAGCCGTCCCAGCTTGCCCGCAAGGGCGCTGATAACATCCTGCTCGGCATCCATCGCCACGGAGATCAGGTTGATCCCCCGCTCGCGGCAGGGTACCCCCATTCTCCCCACAATATGCTCTCCATACTCGTGCAGCAGTCCGTTGATGGCTTCTGCCGCCTCTCTGTCGCTCACAATGAGGGCAATGATGGCAATGCGCTTCATGGCTTCGTTTCCTCCTCTGTTTCCTTTGCGGCATCGGAAAACAAAAAACTCCCCTGCCTACGGCAAGGGAGAATACGTTCCGTCGAAGGCACGGCAATTGCCGTGTCTTGTTGCGTTCGCATCTTCCGCGCAGGAGCGTATCCTTGCCTGTCAGACCGAATGTCGCTTTGATGGCTCGGGGTCAGCCTTGCTTTCCCCTTGTAGTTTCCATTGTATGCGGAAAAACATTTTTTGTCAATTTGCAAATGCAACAACGAAGCCCCAAACTTTTCGTTTGGGGCTTCGTTCATTTCTATCGCTTATTACAGTCGGCTGTACATCCACGCCATGTCGTGGAGCTTTTCCGCAAGCTCCTCGGTGGCAGCACCGGGAAGCATACGCCACTGCCAGTTGCCGCCGCAGACACCGGGGGTATTCATGCGGGACTCCGCACCGAGACCAAGGCAGTCCTGCATCTGCACCACGAACAGGTCAGCAACACTGCTCATGCCGCCACGGATGAGCCCCCACACAAAGCCCTCGTCCTCATTGAGACCGAGATAGCGCTTTGCGAAGGCAATGTCCGCAGGATTTGCGCTGTCATGCCACTGCAGCGCCGTTTCGTTGTCGTGGGTACCCACATAGCAGACAGAGTTGCGACCGTAGTTATGGGGCAGATAGTCGCCGGGCTCACGGCTGTCGAAGGCAAATTCCAGCACCTTCATACCGGGGAAGCCGGAGTTATCCAGCAGGGCATGAACCTCGGGAGTCAGGAAGCCCAGATCCTCCGCAATGATGGGGATGTGCTTGAACTTCTCCTTCAACACACCAATGAGATCCATATCGGGTCCCTTCTTCCAGACACCCTCGCGGGCAGTCTCTGCGCCGTAGGGCACGCTCCAGTAGCTCTCAAAGCCACGGAAGTGGTCAATGCGGATCATGTCATACAGCTCGCCTGCGCCCGCCATGCGGCGGATCCACCAACTGTACCCGTCCTTCTTCATCTTGTCCCAGTCATACAGGGGATTGCCCCAGAGCTGACCATCTGCGCTGAAATAGTCAGGGGGAACACCGGAAACTTCCTTGGGCAGGAACTTTTCATCCATCTGGAAGTTTTCGGGTGCGCTCCAGACATCGGCGCTGTCCATGGCGACATAGATAGGAATGTCACCAATGACCTTGAGACCAAGGGAATGGACATACTCCCGCAGGGCACGCCACTGCTTGAAGAACAGGAACTGGATATAGGTAAAGAGCTTGCAGTCTGCGCTGAGCTTTTCGCGGTACTGCTCCACGATAGCCTTGCTGCTGCGGCAGCGGATGTCTTCATCCTCCCACTCTGTCCATGCCTTCATGCCGAAATGACGCTTCAGCGCCATGAACAGGGCATAGTCCCCGAGCCAGTGGGCATTTTCCTTTTCAAACTCTGCAACCGCTTCTCTGTCGCGCTCCCAGCCCCGCTCACAGGCAAGCTGCAGCACGCGGAAGCGGGCATGGTAGATCTTCTCGTAATCCACATTCTGCTCGTCGCTGCCCCAGTCCTCTGCCTTCACTTCGGCTTCGGTCAGCAGTTCATCCTCGATCAGCAGATCAAGGTCGATGAAGTAGGGGTTGCCCGCGAAGGTGGAGAAGGAGGAATAGGGAGAATCTCCATAGCTGGTGGGACCGAGGGGCAGGATCTGCCAGTAGGTCTGACCGGCTGCGTGGAGGAAGTCCGCGAAAGCATACGCCTGCTTGCCCAGTGTACCGATACCGTAAGGACCGGGCAGAGAGCTGATGGGCATGAGAATGCCGCATTTTCTTTCCATATAATACTCCTTTTAACCCTTGACAGCGCCGGCAGCCACACCCTTGATGATGTGCTTCTGGCAGAAAATGTACACGACAATGATGGGAATGATGCTCATCATAATGACAGCCATGGTTGCACCCAGATCCACGGTACCATAGCTACCCTTGAGATACTGCACCAGAATGGGAATGGTCATAAACTTGGTGCGATCCAGCACCAGATAGGGTAGCAGATAGTCGTTCCACACCCACATCAGTTCCAGAATACCCACAGAGATCAGCGTGGGCTTGAGCATGGGCAGCACCACACGGAAGAAGGTGGCAACCGGACCGCAGCCGTCAATGGCGGCAGCTTCCTCGATCTCCAGCGGCAGGCTCTTGATAAAGCCAAGGAACATGAAGATGGCAAGACCTGCGCCAAAACCAAGATACACGACGGGAATGGTCCAGGGGGTGTTCAGATTCAGCTTGTCGGCGGTAAAGGTCAGGGTGAACATGACCATCTGGAAGGGGACGATCATGCTGATGAGGCACAGATAGTAGAAAATCTTGGACATGGTGCTGTTGACACGGGCAATGTACCATGCGGACATGGCGCAGAACACCAGGATCAGCGCCACGGATGCCACCGTGATCAGCAGACTGTAGCCCGCAGCCAGAACGAAGGGATAGTTACCGAAGGTCAGACCCTTGATGTAGTTGGCAAGACCCACGAAGGACTCTGCGGTGGGCAGAGCAAAGGGCTCCAGATTGACAAAGGCATTCTCCTTGAAGGAGTTGATGACCACCTCGAAAACAGGGAACAGCCAGAACAGGGACAGCAGGACAAAGAACGCGGTCAAAATCTTGCCTGCAATACCGTTACTCTTTTTCATTACTGCTGCACCTCCTTGCTGCGGGTTGCTGCCTGCTGGGCAATGGCAAGAACCGCCACCAGCAGGAAGAAGATCACGGCCTTTGCCTGTGCCACGCCGTGCCAGTTCTTATTGATGTTGTAAGTAGAGTAAATGTTCAGAGCCAGCAGCTCGGTGACATTGACCTTGGCACCGTCCTGAATGACGCTGGGGAGACCACCCGTGAGGGCGAGGTTCTGGTCGAACATCTTGAAGGAGTTGGTGAGGGTCAGGAAGGTACAGGTGGTGATAGAGGGCATCACGTTGGGGATGATGACCTTGAACAGAGTCTGGCTTCTGCTTGCACCGTCAATGTGGGCAGCTTCCAGCATATCCTCGGGCACTGCCTGCAGACCTGCGATGTAAATGATCATCATGTAACCGATCTGCTGCCATGCCACCAGAATCACCAGACCCCAGAATCCGTAAGTGCCGTTGGCAGTGAGATAGGTACCGTACTGCTTCAGAATACCGTCGAAAATCAAGGACCAGATGTAGCCCAGCACCACGCCGCCGATGAGGTTCGGCATGAAGAACACGGTACGGAACAGGTTTGCGCCTCTGATCTTCTGGGTCAGTGCATAAGCGATGGTAAACGCCACCACGTTGATGAGCACGATGGAGACCACCGCAAAAGCAGCGGTATTCTTGAATGCGTTCAGGAAGCCTGCGTCAGAAAAAACCTTGGTATAGTTCTCGATACCCTTCCAAGTGGCATCCTTGGGGGTGTTGAAGCTGCAGAAGGACAGGTAAATGCCCTGCAGGAACGGCCACACAAAGCCGATGCAGAAGGCAGCGAAGGTCGGCAGAATGAACAGCGGAGCCCACTTCTTGATGGGACGCTGCACCAGATTCACTTTTGCCGCTGATTTCTTAGCCAAATCGATCTTCCTCTCTTTATTCAGTATGTTCTGGGCAAGCCAAAAGCCCGGATCGAAAACCCGGTGCCTTTGCCCCGCTCAGAACGCCGGATTGGACATAGGGGCGGGCAAGCGCCCGCCCCTATTTTTGTTTTCAATGTTCAGAAATTAGCCGTTGACGGTAGCGTACTCGATAGCCCAGCCATCCACGTAAGCGGAGACGACAGCGTCCCAGTTAGCGTCGGTGGGATCAGCGGAGTAAGCGGTCAGAGCGGTAACGAGGGTAGCGCGGAAGCTATCCACGTTGGGAGTGTGGTTGAACGCCCAAGTGAGGGTGTAGTTGCCGGCAGCAGCCAGATCGTTGCCGTTTGCCAAGAATGCGTTGGAGGAAGCGGGAGCGGACTTGAAGGGGATAGCACCCAGGTTGTCGACCACGACCTGAGCAGCCTCAGCGTCGGTCACCAGCCAGTACAGGAAGTCCAGAGATGCCTTCTGATCAGCCTCGGAAACCTTGGAGTTGACAGCCCAGCAGTTCTCGGTACCGGAGCAGAGGCCTGCCTTCTCTTCGCCCTCAACGCCGCAGTAGATGGGGATCATAGCAACGTTCAGACCAGCCTCAGCCAGGGAAGCATACTCCCAAGAACCGTTCTGATAGAACACTGCCTTCTTCTCGGTCAGCATAGCCTTGGACTCGTCGCCGGTGGAGGTGGACAGGGTCTTAGCGTCAGCAGAGGTGTCGGTGATGTACAGATCCCAGATGTTGCGGAAGTTATCCAGGTAAGCGCCGGTGACGGTAGCGGGCTGCTCGGTCACGCCGTCGTCGCGGAACTCATAGAACAGGGGCAGGTTGACCAGGTGGCCGGAGAAACGCCAGGAGGAAGAACCGTCCAGACCAGCTGCGGTGAAGGCGTCGAAGCCCAGCTCACCAGCGCGAGCGTGGATGTCGTCAGCGCAAGCCTTCAGGGTCTCGAAGTTGGTGATGTCGCTCAGCTCATAGCCAGCTTCCTTCAGCAGATCAACGTTGACGATGATACCGAAGGACTCGAAGCAGTGACCCATAGCCTTCAGCTCGCCTGCATCGTTATACAGGTTGAAAGCGTCGGTGTTCAGCTCGCCTGCGAGAGCAGTGTCCTTCAGGTCGATAGCATACTCATCCCAGTCCTTCAGACCGGACATGTTACCGATGTTGTAGATGGTGGGAGCCTCGTCCTTCGCCATCTCAGCGGTCAGGGTGTCGGAGTAGGTGCCGGATGCAGCGGTGACGACCTTGACTTCCACGCCGGTCTCAGCAGTGTAGTCAGCAGCCAGCTGCTGCAGAGCAGCGTCGAACTCGGGCTTGAAGTTCAGATAGTAGACTCTGCCGGTTTCGGTAGCGGCATCGCCTGCGCCATCGTCAGCAGCGTCTTCGCCACCGCCGCAAGCGACGAGGGACAGAGACATGACGAGAGCAAGGATCAGTGCAAGATACTTCTTCATGATAAAATCTCCTCTTTTAATAAGATGTTTTTATTTTCGCACCACTATGGGTGGGAAAAACAGTTTTTCAGATCGGACGCACAGAGCCGCCTGCTTTCAGCGCCGCCTGCACGATGACCTGCTTGTGGGCGCTGTTTCCCTCGATCAGCCCCAGCAGTGTCCGCACGCTCTCCTGTCCCATCAGCTCCGTGGGCTGAGAGAGGGTCGTTAGACGGGGATCGGTATACTCTGCCATTTCCAGTCCGTCGATACTGAAGACGCTGCAGCTTTCCGGCACGGAAACGCCGCCATCCTTCAGCGCGCGCATGGCAGCGATCGCCATACTGTCGGAAATGCAGAACAGGGCGGTAAATTCCTTCTCCCGCTGCAGCAGCTCCCGTACTGCGTGGTAAGCCCCCGGCATATCGTAGTTGCCCGCACAGACAACAAGGTCATCATCCTGCTCTACGCCATAGGTTTTCAATGCTCTGAGATAACCGCCGTAACGCAGCTCGCTGACAGAGCGATCATCCTTCTCGGAAATCAGTGCCGCAATGCGGCGATGTCCCATGTGATACAGGGCTTCCACCGCGCGGAAGGCAGTCTCCTCGTCCTCGATGGAGACGGAGGAATACCGGTTAGCAGAGAGATTGCCATAGCTGTTGGTATAGGAACAACAGACAAAGGGCACATTCACCAGTGCGATCTCAGCGTCAGTATAGTCGCTTCGTCCGCCGAGGAAAATCACGCCACGGAGCTTTTTCTCCCGCTCCATGATGGCACCGCATTTGATCTCATCCTCGCCACTGTGGATCTGCTGCATCACCAGCGTATAGCCTGCAAGGTCAATTTCCTGCTGAATGGTCTTGATGATGTTGGCATAAAAGGGGTTGGATACGCCGCGCACCACCAGTCCCACGGTATCGGAGCTGGTCTTGACCAGATCACGCGCCGTATTGTTGGGAATGTAGTTGTGACGCTGCATACAACTCAGCACCCGCTGGCGAACCTCTTCCCGCACATCGGGTCGACCATTGAGCACGCGGGAGACGGTGCTAATGCTGACGCCGCATTCTCTTGCGATATCCTTAATCGTCATGCCGCACCTCCGTTCCAGAAATTCCCGGCAACGTTCCCGGTAACGTTTTCAGTTCCTTACAAAAAGTATGGTAACAATTCGTCCATCTTTTGTCAATCCGTCACAATCTTTTTTGGCGAACCGCCCATTTTTTTCATCGGTAATTGGATGTTTTGACCAACAAATCATTTTAGTTCTTTACCAAAATAAAGAAAAGCTGCCCTGTTTGGGCAGCTTTTCGCTTACTTTTGTTATTTTTAGACCACGTAGGTGGACGCAGAGGTATCGCCGCCGTGACCGGTCCAGTTGGTGTGGAAGAACTGACCGCGCTCGTGATCCAGACGCTCATAGGTGTGTGCGCCGAAGTAGTCACGCTGTGCCTGCAGCAGGTTTGCAGGCAGGCGCTCGCAGGTGTAGCCGTCGAAGTAGCTCAGAGCGGAGGTCATAGCGGGAGCAGGCACACCGCAGCTGACAGCAGCAGCAGCGACCTTGCGCCATGCGGGCACGAGAGAAAGCATGGTCTCCTTGAAATAGGGATCCAGCAGCAGGTTGCTCAGCTCGGGGTTGTTGTCATAGGCTTCCTTGATCTTGCCGAGGAAAACGCTGCGGATGATGCAGCCGCCGCGCCACATCAGTGCGATGCCGCCGTAGTTCAGATTCCAGCCATAGGTCTTGGCTGCGGTACGCATCAGGGTATAGCCCTGTGCGTAGGAGATGATCTTGGAAGCAAACAGTGCCTGACGGATGGCTTCGATGAACTCAGCCTTGTCACCGTCATACTTGGCAACGGTGCGACCGAAGGTCTTGGCAGCCAGCACGCGCTCATCCTTCATGGCGGAGAGGCAGCGTGCGAACACAGCCTCGCCGATGAGGGTCAGAGGCACACCCTCATCCAGCGCGGAGATACCGGTCCACTTGCCGGTACCCTTCTGACCGGCGGTGTCGAGGATCTTCTCCACAATGGGCTCACCGTCGGTATCCTTGTAGGCAAGGATATCGCGGGTGATCTCGATGAGGTAGCTGTCGAGCTCGGTCTCGTTCCACTGCTTGAACACCTCATGCATTTCATCATCGCTCATGCCGAGGAGATCGCGCATCAGATGATATGCCTCGCAGATGAGCTGCATATCACCGTACTCAATGCCGTTGTGCACCATCTTGACGAAGTGACCGGCACCGTTTTCGCCCACCCAGTCGCAGCAGGCAGAGCCGTCCTCCACCTTGGCGCAGATGCCCTGGAAAATGGGCTTGACGTGCTCCCATGCAGCGGGAGAACCGCCGGGCATCATGGAGGGACCGTTCAGCGCACCCTCTTCACCGCCGGAGACACCGCAGCCCACATACAGCAGACCCTTGCTCTCCACATAAGCGGTGCGGCGGATGGTGTCGGGGAAGTGGCTGTTGCCGCCGTCGATGAGGATATCCCCCTCTTCGAGAAGGGGCAGCAACTGTTCGATCAGCGCATCCACAGCGGCGCCTGCCTTGACCATCATAAAGATCTTGCGGGGCTTTTCGAGGTTTGCCACCAGCTCTTCCATGGTGTGGCAGCCAATGATGTTCTTGCCGGCAGCGCGACCGGCAACAAACTTGTCCACCTTCTCCGTGGTGCGGTTATACACTGCCACGGTGAAGCCCTTGGACTCCATATTCATCACGAGATTCTCGCCCATGACGGCGAGACCGATCAAACCAATATCAGCTTTCTTCATAGTTCCTCCCCTTTTATCGCTTCACGCGGGCATTGCCCTGATAGATGTTCCAAACCTGATCCTCGTCCACGGGGGTCGCATAGTCACCCAGCATGGTGGTGGCAAGAGCGCCGGTTGCCCAACCGAAGCCGATCATCTTGGCAGGCTCCCAACCCTTGAGGATGCTGTACAGCAGACCTGCCACGAAGCCGTCACCGCCGCCGATGCGGTCGAGAATGTCGATCTCGCGGGGCATCTCCACCTGCCACTCATCGCCCACCAGCAGGATCGCACCCCAGAGGTTGCGGTTGGCGCTGATGACTTCGCGCAGGGTGGTGGCAAAGATCTTGGCATTCGGGAATGCCTCTCTCACACGACCGATCATCTCCTTGAAGCCGTTGATCTTGTCGCCGATCTCCTTGCCGCCTGCCTCGGGACCCTGAATGCCGAGAGCCAGCTGGAAGTCCTCCTCGTTGCCGATGAGAACGTCTGCCAGAGACGCGATCTCCGTGAAGCAGGCACGCAGTTCTTCCTCACGATCCTTCCAGAAGGATGCGCGGTAGTTCAGGTCAAAGGTGATGATGGTGCCGTTTTCCTTGGCAACACGAGCCAGCTCCAGACAGAAGCGGCTGGTATCCTCAGACAGTGCTGCGATCAGACCGGAGATGTGCATGATCTGGCAGCCCTCTTCCACGAAGATGCGGTGCAGATCAAAATCCTTCACGTTCAGAGTACGACCCACTTCACCCGCACGGTCATTCAGCACGCGAGCGCCGCGCATACCATAGCCGCTGTCAGCAATGTTGAACTGATGGCGATAACCCCACGCACCGCCCTGAGGCACCTCGGGTCCCTCATATTCGATGTTGCGGAAGCGAAGCTCGGCACGGATGAAGTCCGCAATGGGACTATCCTTGACGAAAGCGGTCAGCACCTTGGTACGCATACCGAGGGACGCTGCCACATTCAGCACGTTGCTCTCTGCGCTGGTGGCAAACATGGTGTAGTCACGGCTGACATGAACGGGCTGGCGATCCTTGGGGATGATGCGAACGCCCATGCTGGTGGGGGTGATGATCTGGTACTTGCTGTTGGGTCTGAGCTGCATAAGAATGGCTCCCTTCTATCCGTCTTTCAAAGTACGGTTTTCTCACATTTCACGCAGACTGCGCAAAGCTGCGCATACTCCACGATTATATAAAATGATAACATTTCGGCAAAATACTGTCAACGACTTCACAAGCCTTTTCCCCGCAACATTATTGTCCTTTCGTCGAAAATATATATTTTTATGCACTTTTCTCCCATCTGTTTGTACTCAGTATGGAAAAAAAGAAAATCCTGTGCTATGCTGTCAGCAGAACAAATGATCCGAAAGGAGTTTCCCTATGAAAGAATTTCGTCTGACTGCACCCGAGGGGCAGTGGCTCTCCCGCGAGGAGGTGTCCGCTGCGGCAGCGGAAAGCGTCCGCGAATATGTGGGCAGCGGCAAAAAGATCCTGCTGGTCATCCCCGACTATACCCGCTACCACTCCAACGCAGGTCTCATCGCCAACACCATTTACCACACGCTGGAAGGCGGCTGCCACGTGGATCTGCTGCAGGCGCTCGGCACCCACTTCCCCATGACAGAGGCAGAGTGCGCCGATATGTATGGCGACATCCCCTTTGCCCGCTTCATCCCCCACAACTGGCGCAGCGACATCGTGAAGCTCGGTCAGGTGCCCGCAGAGTTCATCAGCGAGGTTTCCGAGGGGCTCTGGAACACCCCCATCGACGTGGAGGTGAACCACCTGCTGGTGGACGGCGGCTATGATCTGATCCTCTCCATCGGTCAGGTCGTGCCCCACGAAGTAGTGGGCATGGCAAATCAGAGCAAGAATATCTTTGTGGGCGTGGGCGGTGCCAGCATGATCAATTCCTCCCATTCCCTCGGCGCGTTTTACGGCATGGAGCGCATGATGGGACGCGACAAGACCCCCGTGCGTCAGGTCTTTGATTACGCCAAGGAGCATTTCCTTGCGGATCTGCCCCTGCACTTTATCCTCACCGTCAACACCGCTCCCGGCGGCGAGATCCATACCCACGGACTCTTTATCGGCGCTGAGCGCAGCTTCTTCGAGGACGCTGTCGCTCTTGCCCAGAAAACCAACCTCACCCTTGTGGACGAGCCCATGAAGAAAGTCGTCGTCTACCTCAACGCCGAGGAGTTCAAGAGCACGTGGCTTGGCAACAAGTCCGTCTACCGCACCCGCATGGCAATCGCTGACGGCGGCGAACTCATCGTTCTCGCCCCGGGCGTGGAGACCTTCGGCGAGGACAAGGAGATCGACCGCCTCATCCGCAAGTACGGCTACTGCGGGCGCGAGAAAATCATCCAGCTTTGCGAGACCGAGCCCGAGCTGCAGGCAAATATGTCCGCCGCCGCTCACCTCATCCACGGCAGCTCCGACGGGCGCTTCTCCATCACCTACTGCACAGAGAAGGCAACGAAGGAAGATATCGAAGGTGTCTGCTTCGGCTATGAGCCCTACAGCGAAGCGATCAAGCGCTACAATCCCGCGACCCTCACCGATGGCTGGCATACCCTGCCCGATGGTGAGCGTTTCTTCTACATCAGCAATCCCGCCCTCGGTCTCTGGGCGCACAAAGCAAAGTTTGAAAACTAAAGCAAAAGCGGCACGCTCAAGCGTGCCGCTTTTGTTATTTACTTGCTTTCCGTCTCTTCCACATGAGATTCCAGATGAGCCTCCATGTGCGCATGAAGGTGATGATCCTCGACATCCACATCGAGTTCGATGTCCAAATCATCCTCCGAGCCGTCGTCGGCGGCTGCCACCACATATCTGTCGCTCTTGCCAAGCCACCTCAGCAGCCGCTCTCTCGGCAGCAGCAGGTTCACCAGCAGTGCAACAGCAAAGCCGACACCGGTATCCAGCATACGGTTGAGGGAATAAGTAATGTAAGTCGCCACCGGGGTGTTGAACAGAATGATGCACAGCACCACACCGCCAGGCTGCACACCGCCGGGCCACTTGAAGAACTGGCAGGCAAGGATCAGCACCACAACACCGATAAACAGGAACAAAAACAGCAGCGGGTGGTACCCGCCTTCGGGATAGAAGCAAATGTACGCTCTAAAACAAGCCATGCCGATAAAGCCGCCGATAATGGTGCCGAAGAAACGGTTGCCGCCGCTGAGCCAGGAGTGACCCATGTCGTTGCCAAGGCCAAAGATGGCGCCGATGCAGGCAAAGGTGGGGTTTCTGCCAAAGGGGAAGTACAAGATCGCGCAAAGCGTCGCCGCAAAGGCCGTTTTCAGATTACGCAGACCAACTCGCAAATGGAACTGCTGATGCATTTCTTTCATACATATACCTCAATCATCTTCTGTGTTTCACTATCAGAATAATTATACCATCTTAACAGGGAAAGTCCATAGCCATCTGGGTTTTAGAGAAATTTTCGGCACTTTTGGCACATCTTTTCTCACAACAGTGCGCAGCTTCTCAGCACAAAGGCAAAGGTGAACACGCTCAGCATGGAAAAGACCGTGGTCCACATGACGACCTGACTTGCAAGCTGCTCATCGCCGCCGATCTCCTGCACCATCACAGGACCGCTCACCGCCGCAGGAGAAGCGAACACCGCCACAAGCGCCGGGATCTCCGCCGCTGTGAGCTGCAGCGCATCGCGCAGCAGCAGCGCCGTGCCGATGAGGATCGCAGGCGACACCAGCAAACGCAGCACCGTGCCCAGCGCCAACAGCTTTTTCAGCCGCCCTGCCGCCTTGAGATCAAGCTTCGCGCCCAGAGCAAAGATCATCAGGGGCGAGGCGACCTTTGCTACGTCCTTCATCGCCTTATACAGCGACGGCAGATCCTCCCGAAAGGAGAAGATCACCGCACCATCCACCGTGGGCAGGAGCTTTCGCACCCCGAGGGCTGCAAAGCCCGTCAGCGCGCCGAGGATCAGAGGATTGCGGAGGGTCTTTTTCAGCACCGCGGCAACAGAGGGCTTCTTTCCGTCCTGCTCGCTGTAGGCACTGAGGGTCAGCACCGCGAGGGCATTGAACACAGGTACGCAGAAGGAGCTTGCCACCGACGCGAAGCCCATCGCTGCCTGCCCGCCCAACGCCTCTGCCATAGGCAGACCCAGCACCACCTGATTGGAGCGGAAGGATGCCATGGCGATGACACCCCGCTGGCGGGGATCAGACACGCAGAAGCGCGCCGCCACCACGCCCAGTCCCAGTGCAAACAGGATACCCCCCACAAGATAGAGCAGCACCCGCCAGTTCACATCGCGGAAGGACTCCATTTCATATACGTTCATAAACAGCTGCACAGGCAAAAACAGGCGAAAACACAGGGCATTCAGGCTTTCAAAAAAACTGCGCTCCCAGCGTCCCCACCGGGCAGTCAGCCACCCCAGCGCCATCAACAGCAAAATGGGCATGACCACTCTGAGAGAAAACAAAAAGATCTCTGCCATCTGTGCCACTCTTTCTCCTCCCGCAGCTGCGGGGGCATTTCGTATTTTCGCACTCATTATAACACCGACAGGCAGGGAAGAAAACACTTCCTGTCTCCTTTTTTCCAAACAGATGAACAAAAAGCTTGCTAATTGCAAAAGATAGTGGTAGAATACCATACGAACTTCCTCCGCGGGCATCTGCGGAGCCGGGCTCGCGCAATGAGTGCCGTGAACCATGTCAGGCGGGGAACCGAGCAGCATTAAGCGGGAACACTCATGTGCCGCGACCCACCCGGCTTCGCAGATGCGCACGGAGGAGGTTTATTTTTTTAGTCCGGCAAAAGTCGGGCGATCGGAAGGAGAGGGGCTCATGTATCAGGCACTGTACCGCAAGTTTCGTCCCCGCACCTTTGCCGACGTAGTGGGTCAGGGACATATCACCGACACCCTGCGCCGTCAGGTGGCGGAAAATCGGACGAGTCACGCCTATCTCTTTACCGGCACCCGCGGCACCGGCAAGACCACCTGCGCCAAGATCCTTGCCAAAGCCGTCAACTGCGAGCATCCCGTAAACGGCGATCCCTGCAACTGCTGCCCCTCCTGCCTCGGCATTGAGAGCGGCACGTTTCTGGATGTGCTGGAGCTGGACGCCGCCTCCAACAACGGTGTCGATCAGGTCCGCGCCCTGCGGGATGAAGCGATCTACTCCCCCGCTCATGTGCGCAAGCGCGTGTACATCGTCGACGAGGTACACATGCTCTCCACCGCCGCCTTCAATGCCCTGCTGAAAATTTTGGAGGAACCCCCCGAGCATCTGGTGTTCATTCTTGCCACCACGGAGCTGCATAAGGTTCCTGCCACCATCCTCTCCCGCTGTCAGCGCTTTTCCTTCAAGCGCATCACTCCCGAGGATATCGTGGGGCGCTTGCTGGAGGTGGCAAAGCAGGAGAATATTGCCCTCAGTGACGGCGGCGCAGACCTGCTCAGCCGTCTCAGCGACGGTGCGCTGCGTGACGCGCTGTCCCTGCTCGACCAGTGTGCCGCCGGCGGCGGCGCGGTGGACGAGGAAACCATTCTTGCCACTCTGGGTCTTGCAGGTCGCGTGCAGACCGCAGAGCTGATGGGACATATTCTTCGCCGTGACAGCGGCGCGGCACTGGTGCTGCTGGATAAGCTTTACAGCGCCGGCAAGGACGTTTCCGCCGTGATGGGCGAACTGACCACCCTTGTCCGCGATCTTCTTATTCGCATGACAACGCCGAAGGGCGCAGGCATTCTGCTCAGCGGCGGTTATGATACCAGAACCATGGATGAACTCAGCGCGGGTGTTTCCCCCCGCCGCCTTCTGGCAATGGCAAATGTTCTGCAGGACTATGCCAACCTGGTCTCCCGCAGCGGCAGCAAGCGTCTTGACGCGGAGCTTTGCCTGCTGCAGCTCTCGGACGAAAGCCTCATGGGCGACAGCGCCGCCCTTGCTGCCCGCATCGACCGACTGGAAGAGCAGGTGAAAAAGGGCATCAGCGTTTCAGCGGTTGGTGCAGCCGCCCCCATGAGCAGACCTGTCCCCGCAGCGAAGGCTGCACCTGTTACAGAAGCTGCTCCCATGAAAGAGCCCGCTCCCATGCAGGAGAGCGCCCCGGCGTTCTCTGTGACACCGCCAAAGACCGCAAAGCCCAAACAGGACGACCTGCCCCCCTGGGAGTTGGACGCGCCCCCCCTGCCGGAGGAGCCCCCCTTCCCGATGGACGAGCCGCCTCTGCCTGTGGATGCTCCCCCGCTCCCCATGGAGGAACCGCCCCTGCCCGAGGAACCCCCTCTGCAGAGCGAACCTGTGTTCCCCATCTCAGAGCCTGCGGCACCCGTCTTTGCCGTCCGTCCCGCGAAGCCTGCGGCATCCGCAGTGGCAAGCGGCGGCGACAGCACCGTTTGGCAGGAGCTGCTGGAGCATTATAAGAACCGCATTTCCCCCATGTACCGCGCCTTCCTCAATGTGGCGCAGGGCAGACTGGAGGGGGATCTGCTGACGGTGGTCTGCCAGACCGACCTCGCCATGGAAAAGCTCAAGAGCGATGCCGTGGCAACGGTGCTGCGGGAGGTCACCTCCACCCACACCGGACGGGAGATCCGCCTCGCCTTTGCGGTGGGCAAAATGGAAACAAAAAAAGGGGATGTCAATGATCTGATCGCCCTTGGCAATCAGTTCGGCGGCTTCACCATCAAGTAAAATATACCGGAAAGGAATTTGAATTATGGCTAAGTATTCGGCACGCGGCGGTTTCGGCATGAACGCTGCGCAGAAGCAGCAGGCACAGATGCAGCGCATCATGGAGCTGCAGAAGCAGATGGAAGAAAAGCAGCAGAACGTGGAGGCACAGGAGTTCACTGCCAGCGCAGGCGGCGGTGTGGTAAGCGCAACCGTGAACGGCAAGAAGGAGCTCACCAAGCTTTCCATCCAGCCCGACGCAGTGGATCCGCAGGACGTGGAAATGCTGGAGGATCTGATCCTCTCTGCTGTCAACGAAGCCATCCGTCAGGCAGACAGCGCAATGAACACCGCGATGAACTCCTTCACCAGCGGTCTTGGTCTCGGCAACCTCGGTCTGTAAGAGAAACGATCAGTCCGTGAGATGGCTTCCATCTCACGGATTTTTTGCAGCAAAAAACGCCCGGCTCAGCCGGGCGCTTCAGCGAGGCGAAGCATTTTTTCGCCTCGCTGTGCAAGTTTTTAGAACTTGAGGAAGTTCTAAAAACTTCTCATTTGAAAGGTGCAGGACACCCTTCCTGGGTTTCCCGCACACACCCTTCCTTCCCGTTATCGTAAACAGATCGCTTTATCGGCAGCAAAAAACGCCCGGCTCAGCCGGGCGTTTTCTATTCATGAATTACAGAGCGCCAATTACAGGGCAGTCACGGTGAAGTAGGCTGCGGAGACAAACAGCATCACGCCCAACGCCATCAGGCAGTAGACAGAGAAGCCGCTCACCAGTGCCACTGCGATGGCAGCGAGCACCAGCACATGACCTGCCAGCATAGCGACCTTGACCTCGCCGCTTTCCATCATGCGGATCTCACGACCACGGACGGTTGCCACACCCTTGTTCTTTTTGGAAAGCACCGTCAATGCCAGAACAGCGATGGCAACGATCAGTGCCAGAGCCATCAGCACCAGCGCACTGAGGCGCAGATAATCGATCGCGCCGAAACGGTTCCAGTACCAGATCGCATCCATGGCAACTGCCGCATTGAGAGCCAGCCAGAAGAAGTCGCGGCTGTACAGCACGAACACCACAGCCAGCAGCATCACTGCGGGCACCACAGCAGCCAGCAGACCTGCGGCACCGGAGTTCACCTTGAGGCAGAGAGGACCGAGCAGGGCAAGGAACGCACCAAAACCCGACACATACACACCGGCAGGACGAATGCCTGTCATCTCGCCGCGGTGGATCACCACGCCTGTGACCAGCAGAACAATACCCACCACAGGCATGATCCCCAACACACGCGCTGCACCCATCATCTGTGCGCCGGTGCCCCGGGTATAGAACTGATGCACCACAAACAGGACCAGCTCAGCTACACAGCCAATTCCAAAGAGACCGGTCAGCTTGTCCATCTTCTGCTTGCTCTTTGCCTGAATCTTCTTCAAATTCTTTTTGGTCTTTGCCATCTATCGTTCCTCCTGAAAAAAGGGCACTTGTCCCCTGTACATCCAATAAGCCTTTCTATTTTATCAGAGAGTATTCCCGTTTGCAAGGACTATTTCTGCACTTTCTTTCTTTTTTTCCACAAAAATTAACCGGTTCAACTTTTAAATCCCGTAGTTTTCCACCGTTTTTGTTGCGCTCGCGCCCTCGGTATGGTATGCTGTAAAGCGAATTTCCACAGGAGGTCTTTCCCCATGCACAAACTGCACCGACTGATCCCCTGCCTTGCAGCGGCACTGCTCCTGCTCTGCGGCTGCGGCAGCAAGGATGCAAGCTATACCGACTTTTTTGCCATGGATACCTCCATGCGCTTTACTCTGTACGATAACGCCGGTCTCGCCGCAAAGGAGGAGATCCTGCGATTGGAAGCCCTTCTCTCCCGCACAAAGGACGATAGTCTCGTCTCGGCGCTGAACCGGGGTGAAGCCGTGGAGGATACGGAGCTTGCGGCACTGCTTCACAAGAGTCTGGCCTACACCGCCGCAACCGACGGCGCTTTTGATGTCACCATCGCCCCCGTGGTTTCCGCGTGGGGCTTTACGGGGGACAGCTACCGCGTCCCTGCCGCCGACGAGCTTGCCGCGCTGCTGGCGCAGGTGGGCGGTGAGCAAATCAGCATCCATGGCGACAGTGTCACCCTCGCAGAGGGTGCCATGATCGACCTCGGCGGCATTGCCAAGGGCTACGCCTCCGACCGTGTGGCAGAGATCTGGGCAGAGGCAGGTGTGGAGCGGGGTCTCGCCGCCCTCGGCGGCAACATTTACTGCCGCGGCACCAAGACAGACGGCAGTCTCTGGCGCGTCAGCGTGCAGGACCCGAATGATCCTGCCGCCTATGTGGGTATCCTCTCCCTCAGCGATGCTTTTGCGGTGACCTCCGGCGCGTATGAGCGCAACTTCACCGAAAACGGCAAATTCTATCACCACATCATCGACCCCGCCACAGGCTATCCCGCAGACAGCGGTCTTACTTCTGTCACTGTGGTTTCCCACAACAGCGGCACGCTCTGCGATGCTCTTTCCACCGCCTGCTATGTGCTGGGCGAGGAGGATGCACTTGCCCTTTGGCGGAAGATCGGCGGATTTGATCTGGTTCTTGTTACAGCGGACGGACGCGTCCTGATCACGGAAGGATTGGAGGGGAGCTTCGACTCCTCCTCCGCAGCCAATCCCTATGTCTACGAAATCATCCATTAAGCGAAGCTTTGGCTTCTTCGATGCACTGGCGGCAGCCTTTGTACTGGTGCTGGCAGCTTTGGTCGCTTTCGGCTTCTACGGGCAAGGCGGCAGCGACGGTCCTCTCACCGCCACGGTCACTCTCGATGGGGAGACCATCGGCGTTTATCCCCTCGCAACGATGGGAGAAGAACTGCTGCTGACCCCGGAGGGTCTCTCTTATCCTCTCACCATCCGTCTCACATCTGACGGGGCAGAGGTCATTGAAAGCACCTGCCCCACCCTCGATTGTCAGCACACGGGGCATATCCACCGCAGCGGCGAAAGCATCATCTGCCTCCCCAACAAGCTGGTCATCCGTCTTTCCGGCGGCAGCGGCGACGGCATAGATGCCGTCATCGGCTAAGGGAGGGACAGCCATGAAACAGACAAAACGGCTGGCACTCGCCGCCCTGCTCACGGCGCTGGCTCTCGCGCTGAACTATACCGAGCGTATGTTCCCCCTGCCCCTGCTGGTACCCCTGCCCGGCGTAAAGCTGGGACTTGCGAATGTGGTGACCCTGTTCGCCCTGTGCTACCTCGGGCGCACCATGGCGTTCACCATTCTGGCAGCGCGCATCTTCCTCGGCGCACTTTTTGCGGGCAACTTCTCTGCCCTGCTCTATTCTGCCATGGGTGGCTTTCTGGCACTCATCGTCATGGCGCTTTTCATCCGCAGCAAGCGACTCTCCCTCTACGGTGTGTCCATCCTCGGCGCAGCGGCGCACAACATCGGTCAGATCGGTGCGGCGCTCATCGTCCTCGGAAACAGCGCGGTGATCGGCTATCTTCCCGTGCTGCTGGTGCTGTCGGTGGCATCGGGCAGCGTGACAGGCGCACTCTCGGCGCTGCTGTTCCGTGCCATGGATGCCACAAAGCTCCAATGGAACATCTGATATAAAAGAAAATCGGCGTCCGAAACGGACGCCGATTTTTTACATCTGCTTTCTTCTGGAGAGGTTCATGGTGCCATCCTGCATAGCGCCGATGGAATCGAGGCTCTTGCCGGTACCGATGGCGACGCAGGAGATGGCATCCTCTGCCACCTCGGTGTGGATGCCGGTGCGTGCTTCCACCAGCTTGTCAAAGCCGTCCACAAGGGAGCCACCGCCGGTCATCACGATGCCGTTGGCAGAGATATCTGCCACGAGCTCGGGGGGCGTACGCTCCAGAACGGAGTGAATGGCTTCCATGATGCGCTCCACAGGCTCCTCGAATGCCTCCATCATTTCAGAGGAGGACACGCGAGCCACCTTGGGCAGACCCGTCATCAGGCAGCGACCCTTGATCTCCAGATACGCCTCTTCCTCCTTGGGGTAGACGCAGCCGATCTTGATCTTCATCTCCTCTGCGGTGCGCTCACCGATGAGGAGGTTGTACTTGCGGCGCATATACTTGACGATGGCTTCGTTCATCTTGTCGCCTGCCACCTTGATGGAGCAGGACTCCACCACGCCGGAGAGGGAAATGACTGCGATATCAGCGGTACCGCCGCCGATATCCACCACCATGTGACCGTCGGGCTTGGTGATGTCAATGCCGGCACCAATGGCTGCAGCCACGGGCTCCTCGATCAGATAGACCTTGCGGGCACCTGCCTGAATACCTGCATCGATCACCGCACGCTCTTCGACTTCGGTGATGCCGGAGGGCACACAGATGATGAGTCTGGGCTTGATGAAGCGGAACTCGCCCACCTTGTGGATAAATTCCTTCAGCATACGCTCGGTCATGTCGTAGTCGGAGATGACACCGTCACGGAGAGGACGGATCGCCACGATGTTGCCGGGGGTACGACCCAGCATAGCCTGTGCTTCACCGCCCACCTTCAGCAGCTTACCGGTGTTCTTGTCCATTGCCACCACAGCGGGTTCGTTCAGCACAATGCCCTTACCCTTTACATAAACCAGCACGGAAGCCGTGCCGAGGTCAATGCCAATATCCTTGCTCAAAGCGCACATAGTATTACCTCATTTTTCTCAAAAATCTTTATCCAATACGATGGACACTCCATCGCATACTATCCTATTTTGCATTATACAAACACTTTTTCTGTTTTGCAATATCATTCTTTGACGCATTTTATGGGCAATACAGGTCAAAATCTTGTCCATGATACACCAAAAACCGACTTTTTTGCCGTTTTTGTTCTCTCAGTTACCTTTCTGTTCTGCCGCCGCAAGGGTCAGCACCATCACGTCCAGAGCGCCTGCAAAACGCAGCACCCGTGCCGCTTCCGAAGCCGTGCTGCCCGTGGTGAGGATATCATCCACCAGAAGCACCCGCTTCCCTGTCAATTGTTCCCGATTTACCGCTTCGTAAACCCCCAGCACATTTGCCCGCCGCTCCTCTGCGGAAGTCAGTCCCGACTGCGCGGGATTGTCTCTCTTCTTTTCGAGTGTCCGCACAGGCTCTGCACCCCAGAGTCTGCACACTTCCTTTGCCAGCAGCTCCGCCTGATCGTAGCCCCGCTCCCGCTTTCGCCTTTTGCTCACGGGTACCCATGTGACAAGATCGAAGCGATCTGCCAGCTCCAGTGCCGCCGTCCGCGCCATGCTCTCTCCGTAGACCGCAGCATAAAAGTCCCGCCCTTCAAACTTGAAGCGAAGAATGGATTCCCGCACGATGTCCTCATACGGCAGAGCGGAGACGCAGAACGTTCCACCCGGGAGAGTACGGTTCTTCGGCTGCTCCATGGCGCGAAGCTTCTTCTCACAATCGGGGCAAATTTCACCCCGCTCCATAAGCTTTTGGCAGAAAACGCACTTCGGCGGAAACAGCAGATCCAGCGCTACTCGCTTCCATGTCATTGGTTCATGCTCCGTTTCTTTCGTTTACGCTCCGTTTCTTTCGTTTACGCTCCGTTTCTCAGCCGCCATTTCAGACCGCTGTACCGCCGCTGCTGACGGTCATTCATCGTCATATTCCGCACCGCCGCATCATCGCCCACCATGACCAGCAGCTCTCTTGCGCGGGTGATGGCGGTATAGAGCACGCCCCGCACCATGAGTGAGGGCGCGGCGTTCATGGCGGCAAAGATCACCGCACGATATTCGCTGCCCTGCGACTTATGTACCGTCATGGCATAGGCAAGTTCCAAATCCTTCAGCATTTCCTTGTCATAGATCACATAGCGTTCATCAAAGCAGACCACAAGATACTCGCTGTTTTCCGCCACCTCCGTGATCTGCCCCACGTCACCGTTGAACACGCCCGTGCCCGCACTGCCGTCCGGCTTTTCCCAGACCGCATCATAGTTGTTGCGGTTTTGCATCACACGGTCACCGAGACGGAAGGTCCACTTACCGAAAATCACTTCGCCCTTGTGTTTCTGCGGCGGATTCAGCGCCGCCTGCAGCGCACGGTTCAGCTCCTCTGTGCCCGCAGCTCCCTTACGGGTGGGACTGAGCACCTGAATTTCCGTGGCAGGAATGCCCATGTTGTTCGGCAGCCGTGTGCCGCAAAGCTCCACGATGGTGTCTGCAAGGCGCACAGCATCCCGTCTGGCAAGGAAAAAGCAGTCCCCCTGCTTATTGCCGAGATCGGGGCACTCGCCGCTGTTGACTGCGTGGGCATTGCGGATGATGGCAGACTGCTCTGCCTGTCGGAACACCTCCCTGAGGGCGATGACGGGAATGATCTCGCTGCGGATCAGATCGCCGAACACATTGCCCGCCCCCACCGAGGGAAGCTGATCGGGATCGCCCACCATGACAAGGCGGGTGCCCGGGCGGAGCGCCGCCAGCAGCGCCCGCATGAGCTGCAGATCCACCATGGACATCTCGTCCACGATGACAGCATCTGCCTCCAGCGGTTCTTTCTCCCCCTTCTGGAAGGTGGCGGTGCCCGTCTGCTCGTTCCAGCTCATGCCAAGGCAGCGATGGATGGTCTGGGCATCTCTGCCCGTCACCTCACTCATGCGCTTGGCAGCGCGACCCGTGGGCGCCAGCAGCAGCGCATCCAGTCCCATGCGCTCCAGCACCGCGAGAACGCCGCAGACAGCGGTGGTCTTGCCCGTGCCGGGACCGCCCGTCAGCAGCAATACACCCTCCTGCGCCGCCAGCGCCACTGCTTCCTTCTGGGCGGGGGCATAGGCTATGCCCTGCTCCTTTTCCACCTGCGCAAGGATGCGGTCCACATTCTTTCCCGCAGCCGCCGCGCTGCTGAGCAGCAAGCGCAACTTCTCCGCCACATAGGTCTCCGCCTCAAACATCTTATAGAGATAGCAGGCGCTCACATTTGCCACCTGCCGCTGGATCACCTGATGCCGCTCGATGAGAGTATCCAGTGCCAGCTCCATCTGTTCCCGCCCCATGTCAATGAGCTGGGCAGCTGCCGCGATGAGCTTCTCCCGTGGCAAGAATACGTGTCCGTTGTTCTGATTATGACTGAGCTCAAACAACACCGCGCCGCGCAGCCGCTGCTCCGCATCCCCGGGGAAGCCGAGGGCAAGGGCAATCTCATCGCTGCGGGCAAAATCCACGCCGCAATCCTCCGTCGCCAGCAGGTAGGGGTTATCCTGCACCCGCTCCAGCGCATCCGCGCCGAAGCGTTTATACAGCTGCACACCCACCGTCACAGGCAGCTCGTAGCGACCGAGAAATTCCATCAGCCGCTTCACGCCCATGCGGCTCCGAAAGCTCTCTGCGATCTCCCGCGCCCGCTTGGCAGTGATGCCCTTGATGCAGGTGAGGCGCTCCGGCTCTTCCGCAATGACGGCAAAGCTCTCGACGCCGAAGCGGGCAACGATCTTCTCCGCCGTGGCGGGACCGATGCCCTTGATGGCACCGGAGGCAAGGTAATGCTCGATCTCCTCTTCCTCCTCCGGCAGAAGGCACTCCGCCTCCTCCGCTTTGAACTGAGGACCGTGCTGGGGATGCTCCTCCCAAACGCCGACAGCGGCAAGCCGCTCTCCCTGCACAACGCCCGGAATGCAGCCCACCACTGTCGTCAGTTCTCCCGTTTCCTCCACAAGGCGCAGCACAGCATAGCCGTTCTCCTCGTTGCAGAAAACAACCTGCATCACCGTTCCTTCGACTCTGCTGCGCTCTTCCATCATTCGCTCCTTTTATTCTTTCATTTCCGCAAGCAGCGCTTGCTCCTGCAAAACCTCCAGCAGAGGATCTTCCCTCTGCAGGATCCGCACCATACGGCGCTGCTCCTCTTGCATGCCGCAGTCCAGCACCACAGCCCGCGCTGCGCCGCCGTACTCCCGCCGAAAATGCTGCAGCACACTCACTGCCCGCTCCATATCCTTTGTCTTTTCGCCCACCGGCAGCACCAGATAGACCGGCGAGCAGAGATCCTTTTCTTTGCCAAACAGCGCTTTGACTGCCAAAAAGAATACCGTGATGAGTCCTGTAGCTGCCAATAATGCGATCAGCGAATCTCTGAACAGTGCCATACCGTTTCACCTCACTGCAGTATATGCAGCGGGGTTTTTCACGTCAGCCGAGAAGGCTCACCACGCCATAGGTCAGGCTCGTCACGATCACACCCGCGATCACCACACCCAAAACGATCACCGGCACACAGCGCTTGAGCTTCATATCCATCAGCGCCGCAATGAGCGAGCCGGTCCATGCCCCTGTTCCCGGCAGAGGGATCGCCACAAACAGCAGCAAACCCCAAAGCTCATATTTCTGCACCTTATCACTCTTTGCCCACGCTTTCTGCTCCAAGCGATCCACCATACTGCCAAGTTTCGGAATGCGAGCGCGGATCCACTGAAACACGCGCCGCACAAACAGGATGATGAAAGGTACAGGGATAAGATTGCCGATGAGCGCCGCAAAAAACGCCTTCTGCACCGGCAATCCCAGCGCCACGCCAAAGGGTACGCCGCCGCGCAGTTCGATAATAGGGATCATGGACACCAACAGGGTCAGCAGCATTTCGCCGCCCACGGTATTATTGAGAAATTCAGTCAGTTCAACCATGGTTCAGTACCGCTTTCAAATATTGTCCCGTGTAGGATGCATCGCACGCCGCGATCTCCTCGGGTGTACCCGCTGCCACCAGCGTGCCGCCGCCGTCACCACCCTCGGGACCAAGGTCGATGAGCCAGTCGGCGCACTTGATCACATCCAGATTGTGTTCAATGACAAGGACGGTGTTGCCCTCGTCCACCAGTCGCTGCAGCACCTCCAGCAGGCGGCGCACATCGTCGGTGTGGAGACCCGTGGTGGGCTCGTCCAGCACATAGATGGTGCGTCCTGTGGAGCGGCGGGACAGCTCCGTTGCCAGCTTCACACGCTGGGTCTCGCCGCCGCTGAGGGTGGTAGAGGACTGCCCCAGCTTCACATAGCCAAGACCCACGTCGCAGAGAGTCTCCACCCTGCGGGCAATCTGGGGCACGGGGGCGAAGAACTCCCGCGCTTCCTCCGCCGTCATGTTCAGCACCTCGGCGATGTTCTTCCCCTTATAGCGCACCTCCAGCGTTTCGCGGTTATACCGTGCACCATGGCAGACCTCACAGGGTACATAGAGGTCAGGCAGGAAGTGCATTTCGATCTTGATTAGACCGTCACCGCCGCAGGCTTCGCAGCGGCCGCCGCGGACATTGAAGCTGAAGCGTCCCGGACCGTAGCCGCGGCTCTTCGCCTCCTGCGTGGAGGCAAAGAGGTCACGGATGTCGTTGAACAAGCCTGTATAGGTCGCAGGATTGCTGCGGGGCGTACGCCCGATGGGGCTCTGATCAATGTCGATGATCTTATCAAGATGCTCCTCACCCTCAATGCGCTCATGGGCACCGGGGCGGGTCTTCATGCGGTTGAGGTCTGCGCCGAGACGCTTGAAAATGATCTCGTTGACAAGAGAGCTCTTGCCGCTGCCGCTGACACCCGTGACACAGGTAAAGGTGCCAAGGGGGATGGACACGTCAATGTTTTTCAGATTATTCTCCCTTGCGCCGCGGACAGTGAGAAAATTGCCGTTGCCCTTACGGCGCTCGGCAGGGATGTGGATCCGCTTCTTGCGGGAAAGGTACATACCCGTAAGGGACCTGGGATTTGCCGCCACCTCTTCGGGGGTACCTGCCGCCACCACCTCGCCGCCATGGACACCCGCACCGGGACCGATGTCGATGAGATAGTCCGCCGCGCGCATGGTATCCTCATCATGCTCCACCACCACAAGGGTGTTGCCGATGTCACGAAGGCTGCGCAGGGTCTCAAGCAGCTTGTCATTGTCCCGCTGATGCAGACCAATGGAGGGCTCGTCCAGAATGTACAGCACTCCCATGAGACTGCTGCCGATCTGGGTGGCAAGACGGATGCGCTGGCTCTCACCGCCGCTGAGGGTGGCTGCGCCGCGGCTGAGGGTCAGATAATCGAGACCCACACTGCGCAAAAAGCCGAGGCGCTCCTTCACTTCCTTGAGGATAGGACCTGCGATGAGCTGCTGCGTTTCGTTGAACTGCAGCTCCTCCGCAAAGGCGAGGGCTTCCGTCACGGGCTTTCGCGTATAGCTGTCGATGTCCATGCCGCCCACCGTCACCGCAAGGGCAGAGCGGTTCAGACGCTTGCCCTGACACTCGACGCAGGGGCACTCTGCCATGGCCTCCTCCAGCTCCTTCTTCACGCTGTCGCTCTGGGTCTCGTGATAGCGGCGTTTGAGGTTGTTGCAGATGCCCTCAAAGGCTTGATAAAGTGTTCCCTTCCCTCTCGGCTGATCGTATTCCAGCTCCAGCTTTTCGCCCCCCGTGCCGTAGAAAATGATATCGCGAATGTCCTGCGGCAGCTCTGCAAAGGGGGTGCGCAGGCTGAAATGATACTTCTTCGCAAGGGCCTCGAAATACATACGGGAGATGCCGTCGCCGCGGATATTGCTCCAGCCGCTGGCAGTAATGGCACCGTCCAAAATGCTGAGACTCTCATCGGGCACGATCAGCGCAGGGTCCATCTCCATCTGATAGCCGAGACCCGAGCACTTGGGGCAGGCACCGTAGGGATTGTTGAAGGAAAACAGGCGGGGCTCCAGCTCTTCGATGGAAATGCCGCAGTCCTCGCAGGCATAGTTCTGACTGAAGAGCAGATCCTGCTCCTCACGCACAAGGTTCACCACCACCATGCCCCCCGAGAGGGCAGAGGCGGTCTCGATACTGTCGGTGAGGCGCTGGGTGATGTCAGGGCGGATCACCAGTCGATCCACCACCACCTCGACGTTGTGCTTCTTGTTCTTTTCGGGCTTGATCTCGTCTTCGCCGAGATCATAGAGAATGCCATCCACCCGCACGCGGACATAGCCGCTGCGGCGGGCATCGTCAAAAATCTTCAGATGCTCGCCCTTTTTGCCGCGGATAACAGGCGCAAGGATCTGCACCCTTGTCCCCTCCTCCAGCGCGAGGACCTGATCCACGATCTGGTCTACGGTCTGCTGGCGGATCTCCTTGCCGCATTTGGGGCAGTGGGGCACGCCCACTCTTGCCCAGAGCAGACGCAGATAGTCATAGATCTCCGTCACCGTGCCCACGGTAGAGCGGGGATTGCGTCCCGTAGTTTTCTGGTCAATGGAAATGGCGGGAGAGAGACCGTCAATGGAGTCCACGTCGGGCTTTTCCATCTGTCCGAGGAACATACGGGCATAGGAGCTGAGGCTCTCCACATAGCGGCGCTGCCCCTCGGCATAGATGGTGTCAAAGGCAAGGCTGGATTTGCCGCTGCCGCTGATACCCGTCACCACCGTGAGACTGCCGCGGGGAATTTCCACGTCAATATTTTTCAGATTGTTTTCTCTTGCGCCTTTGATTACGATTTTATCCTGCATGGGTTTCTCCTGTATTGGGAATGGCGCTTTCGCGCCAGAGTTATGTCAACCTATCTTCTGCCCTTTTTCGGCAAGGCTTACTGCAAGTCGCAGCGCCCCCTCCCGCAGCAGATGGATGTTCCCCTCCATCAGAACGGTATCCTTCTTCGTATGGATGCGATCCATATACCAGCCGAACACGGGGCTCTTTTTCAGCGCACAGACACCGACGCCCCGCTTAAACTTCGCCTGATCCGAGGGATAGAAGCCAAAGCCGCGCACCACTTCCACAGACTTTTCCTCCGTGGGCAAAAATGTCTGCTCCAGTTTCGCAAGGGTCTCCTCTCCCGCTTTCTTCAGTCGCTTCGAGGGGAAAAACTGGATGGAATCGCCGTCGCTGACGCAGTCAAAGTTCACCACGAGACCATTCTTCCGCACGCTCCTATGCTTCTTCGCAAAGGCAGAAGATCCCAGCAAGCCCTTCTCTTCGTTGTCGAAAAAGATCAGAGCAACCTCACTTCGCAGCTCCTCGGGGAGGCTCTCGGCAATCTCCACCAGTGTCAGAACACCGCTGGTGTTATCATTGACCGTGTGCTTATTCGCAGGACCTGCATAGATCCACCAGAGGAAAAACAGCAGCACCGCGTACAGGGCAAGCATCGCCACCGCGAGAGGGCAAATCTCGCCCGTTACCTTCTCCCACAGCAGCATCGTCCCCACTTCCGCGCCGATCGCCAGCACGAACATCGGTACACAAAGCAGCAGCTGATAGAGAAGATACCAAATCATGTTGCGCGGGGTAATGAAGTTCGGGATGGGCAGCACGGGGCAGGTGTCGTAGTGGGCGGTGTAGATCACCTTTGCCGTTTCGGGATCTCCCACCACGATATTTTTCGAGGACTTCCCCTCGATTTTCACCTCGTAGCCCATGGTGCGCAGTCGATCGCAGAAGAAGGAGCGAAATTCTTCCTTCTGCTTTGCGCTTTTTCTGATTTGATATTCTTCCAAAATCTTGCGAGAAAGTTCTGTCATTTTTTCTCCTTATTCCGCGCCGCGGTCCTTCCGCCGCCGCATCCGAAGAGCAGCGCGCCGCTCCTCCTCTTCACGAAGCTGTTGTTTCTGCTGTTCGTCTTCCACTTCGAGGTCGCGGCAGCCGGCTTGGTGCTCCAGATGGTGGGTCAGTTCATGGTAGAGCGTCTTTTTCAGCTGCTCCTCCCACGCCTCTCGGGGTGAGGTGCGGAAAGACGCAAGGAATGACCCGTAGTACAGCTCCACCCTGCGTCCAAGGGCGCTGCTCGCAAAATACTGTCCCAACAGCAACGAATAGTCCCCTGCTTTTCCTGCAGGTCGCATCTCGTCTTCGAGCAGGCACACACCGCCGTTGAGACCTTCGAGAATCTCCTTCGGCAATTCACTCACGATGCAGTCGAGGATCTCCCCCACCTCATCAATGCTCAGAATCATATCAGCCCTCCATCACAAGGTCGGCGGTGCTTGCGCCCACCAGCTCGATCAAATCGGCAGGAGTAAGCTCCACCTGTGCGCCGATCCTGCCGGCGCTGACCACGATGGTATCCCACAGCTCCGCCGTTTCGTCAAACACCGTGGGGAAGGGCTTTTTCATACCCACAGGACTGCAGCCGCCGTGGATATAGCCCGTCAGCGGCAGCAGCTCCGCACTTTTGATCATGGCAATGGACTTCTCCCCCACCGCCCTGGCGGCTTTTTTCAGGTCGAGAGAATCCGCAACCGGGATATCGAACACATAGTATCCGCCGCTCGCGCCACGCGTGACAAGGGTCTTGAACACCTGTCCCGGGTCTCTGCCAATGAGCCCTGCGACCGTCACGCCGTCCACCGCGCCGTCCTCATGGGGATAGCCGTGGGCGGTATAGGGAATATTTTTCTGCTCCAGCGTCCGCATGACGTTGGTCTTGTCGTCCTTTTTTGCCACGACGCTTTTCCTCCCGTTATTTCAGAATCACAACAGCCGCCAGCACGCAGGCAATGCCGAGCGCCACCATCAGCGTGATGGGCTCTGCAAGGAACAGCGCACCTGCGATGGCTGCCACCACAGGCTCTACGCTCACCATGATGGATGCCTTGCCGGGGTCCACACGGGAAAGACCTCTCGTATAGAGAATGTAGGGAATGACGGTGGAGAGGAACACAAAGGCAATGCCGCTTGCAAGCATCTTGGGATCGGCGATGATGCCCTGCATCTCCTCCACATCCAGCAGGGTGAACAGGGATGCGAGACCTGCAAAGACAAAGGTATAGTAGGTGCAGGTCATGGAGGGATAGTGCTTGAGGGCAAAGGGGCTCACCACACTGTAGCTTGCGTAGGTGATAGAGCTGCCGATACCGAGGGCAAAGCCGAGGGCAGTGGTAGAAAACTCACCCGCAAGGGCGCCGGAGATGCAGATGCAGCCAAAGACCGTCATCATCAGCGCCAGCAGGCGCTTTTTGGTGATGGGTACTTTCCAGACAAAGCGGCTGCCGAGGATCACAAAGCCGGGCGCGGTATAGAGCAGTACGCTTGCCACCGCCGCAGAGTGATACTTGATGCCGGTAAAGTAGCAGATACCGAAGAGATACACGCTGATGATGCCTGTAAATGCAAAAATCGGCAAATGTTTCAACTGAATTTTGAATACACCCCTGTCAAAGATGAGAAACAGCAGCGTCAACACCAGCAGCGCGCCGAAATTGCGGATCAGCACCACGGTGAAGGAGGAGTAGCCCCCCGCCAGAATGATCTTACTGAACAGACCCATGAAGCCCCAGCTCGTTCCTGCACCGAGGATGCAGAGATAGGGCATATACTTCTTGATACCTTCCATTTTCGTTTCCTTCTCTCTTTTTTTTAAATTTGCGTTGCGGTTTATTTCGTCTGATTTCTCAGTTCGATGATCTGATCACGCAGCTGCGCCGCCAGCTCGAACTCCAGCATTTTGGCAGCCTCTTTCATCTGCTTCTCCAAACGCTGGATGGTGGCTTCCCGCTCCGCATCGCTGAGCTTACGCTTACCCGTGCGCTTCTGGGCATCCTCCGCGCTGCGGGAGATTTCCAGAATCTCGCGCACATCCTTGCGGATGGTCTTGGGTACGATACCGTGAGCTTCGTTATACTCATTCTGCAGTCTGCGGCGGCGCTCAGTCTCCTTCATGGCGCGGCGCATACTGTCGGTGATGCGGTCAGCATAGAGGATGACCTTACCCTCGGCATTTCTTGCGGCACGTCCCATGGTCTGAATGAGGGAAGTCTCACTGCGGAGAAAACCCTCCTTATCCGCGTCCAGCACTGCCACAAGGGACACCTCGGGCATATCGAGACCCTCACGCAGCAGGTTGATGCCCACAAGAACATCGAACTCGCCAAGGCGCAGATCGCGGATCAGCTCCATGCGCTCCAGCGTTCCCACATCGCTGTGCATATAGCGGGTGCGGACACCCATGGAAACAAGATAATCCGTGAGGTCCTCCGCCATTTTCTTGGTGAGGGTGGTCACAAGAGTACGCTCGTTCTTTTCGCCCCGCAGGCGGATCTCCTCCATCAGATCGTCGATCTGCCCATCCACGGGACGGACTTCCACAACAGGATCGAGCAGACCCGTGGGGCGGATGACCTGCTCCACGATCTGTCCCGCCCGGGTGCGCTCATACTCGCCCGGGGTGGCGGAGACATAGATGCGCTGATGGACACGCTGCTCAAACTCCTCAAAGGTCAGGGGACGGTTGTCAAAGGCGCAAGGCAGGCGGAAGCCATAGCGCACCAGCGATTCCTTTCTCGCTCTATCGCCGTTGTACATGGCATGGACCTGCGGCAGCGTCACATGACTCTCGTCGATGAGGAGGAGAAAATCATCAGGAAAATAGTCGATCAGCGTCATGGGGGCAGAGCCCACAGGACGATCGGACAGCACACGGGAGTAGTTCTCAATACCGCTGCAATGTCCCAACTCCCGCAGCATTTCGATATCGTACATGGTGCGCTGCTTCAGCCGCTGGGCTTCCACCAGCATATCGTTTTCTTCAAAATATTTCAGCCGCTCCTCCAGCTCCCTTTCGATGGTGGCGATCGCCTTCTCCATCTTCTCGGGGGCGGTGACATAGTGGCTTGCGGGATAAATGGCAATGTGGCTCATGGTGCGCAGCACCTGCCCCGTGACGGGGTGGAACTCACTGATGCGGTCGATCTCGTCGCCAAAAAATTCCACGCGGATGGCTGCGCTCTGGGCATAGGCGGGGAAAATCTCCACCGTGTCACCGCGGACACGGAACTTATCGCGCTCAAAGGCAAGATCGTTGCGGTCATAGCGGATATTCACCAGGCGGCGCAGCAGCTCATCCCGCTCATACTCCTGTCCCACGCGCAAGGAAATGACCATGTTGGCATAGTCCACAGGGTCGCCCAAGCCATAGATGCAGGAGACGGATGCCACCACGATGACATCCTTTCGCTCGTACAGCGACGAGGTGGCGCTGTGGCGCAGGCGGTCGATCTCCTGATTGGTGGAGGCATCCTTTTCGATAAAGGTATCCGTATGGGGAATATAGGCTTCTGGCTGATAGTAGTCGTAATAGGAGACGAAGTATTCCACGGCGTTATCCGGGAAAAACTCCTTGAACTCACTGCAAAGCTGGGCGGCAAGGGTCTTGTTGTGGGCAAGCACCAGCGTCGGGCGCTGCACCTGCTCAATGACCTTTGCCATGGTATAGGTCTTGCCGCTGCCGGTGACACCCAGCAGCACCTGTTCATCCAGACCGTTTTTCACACCCTCACTCAGCGCCGCAATGGCGGCAGGCTGGTCGCCGGTGGGCTCAAAGGGGGCAACAACACGAAATTCTGCCATTTCGATCCTTTCTTCGCGGCGCGGCGCATCATTCCAGCAGCAGACCGTTCTGCCGCAGGGATACAAAGTCATCGTCCGCAACAATAATATGATCAAACAGGGTCACACCCACGCTCTGCAGCACCCGATGGATCTGCAGTGTCACCGCATTGTCCGCATCGGAGGGCAGCGCCACACCGCTGGGGTGGTTGTGGGCAAGGATCACCGCACTGGCGCGGCAAAGCAGCGCGTTCTGCACGATGCTGCGAATGTCCGCGTGCACAAAGTTCACATCGCCCGCGGAAAGCCGCTGCACATTCAGCAGCTTCCCTTTGGCATCGAGGCACGCCTGATACATGCTCTCCGTCCGCTCACCCGCAAAGCGTCCCACAAAGAACTCTCCCGCTTTTTCCACCGAGTTGAGGATGGTCTCCTCCTCCGTGGCAGAAATGCGGATACGGCGATAAAGAGGCTGGATCAGACGGATCAGCGCGGCAGCATTTTCACCTACGCCCTCCACCCGCATCAGCTCTTCCACAGGGGCAGCAAAGACCGCATCCAAAGAGCCGAACTTTTTCAGCAGCGCATGGGCGATGGGATTGGTGTCCTTTCGGGGGATGGCGTAATACAGCAGCAGTTCCAGCACTTCATGCTCCTGAAATGCGTCCAATCCGTTTTCTAAAAACTGACTTCTCTTTCTCTGCCGATGCCCGTCATGCACACTCATCTCTCACACGCCCCCTCTCCTGTTTTTTCGCATAATCTCGGATAGTATATTATAGCACAAACGTTCCCATCTCACAAGCAGAGTTTTCCGAAGAAAAAGTTTTTCGACATCGGGCATCTGTGCAAAAAGCTCCCCCGCCCGTTGACAAAATTCCTCCATCAGCTTTATAATTGTTTTATATTGATATATAGAAATTATCTGCTGTCCGGCGGGTCAAGCTGCCGCCAACTTTCGCTCACGAGAGATGCCGACAGACATCACTTGTGGGCATTTTTACATATTGCAAGGAAAGGAGGTCATATAATGGACGATCTGAGAGAGGATTTCTATCCGGACGAAGAGGAAGATCTGGAAGAATTTGAAGAAAGCATTCTGGATCTTCTGGATCTGGAGCTGGATCCCAAGGAACCCGATGTGGTGGAGGACGAAGTACCCGAGCTTCCCGACGAGGATGATGACAACATCTTTGAAGCGGTGCTCAAGCACTTCACCGAGGATGACGAAGATCCCAGTGCCGAGGAACTCGCCGCACTGGAACAGCTGGAGGAGCTGACCCAGTCCGAACAGATCGAGGATCTGCTGGAAACCAAGCAGTACGCCAAGCTCCGCGACCTCCTTGTGGAAATGGAAGCGCCGGATATCTATCAGCTGCTGGAGGATCTGACCGAGCGCCAGCAGTCCATCGTTTTCCGTCTGCTGCCGAAGGAGCTGGCGGCAGAGACCTTCGTCGAAATGGACGGCGAGGTGCAGGAGATGCTGATCCGCGGCTTCTCCGATACGGAGCTGCGCGAGGTGCTGGAAGAGCTGTACCTCGACGATACCGTTGACATCATCGAGGAGATGCCCGCCACCGTTGTCAAGCGTATTCTCCGCCAGTCCGATCCCGAGAGCCGCCGCGCCATCAATGAGCTTCTCCGCTATCCCAAAGATTCTGCCGGCTCTATCATGACCCCCGAATATGTGGATCTTCACGCAGACATGACGGTGGAGGATGCTTTCAAGCGCATCCGCCGCATCGGCGTGGATCGTGAGACCATTTATATCTGTTACGTCACCGACGAGCGCCGTCATCTGTTGGGCTTCGTCTCCGTCCGCACCCTGCTCCTTGCCGCGGAGGATGATATCATCGGGGATATCATGGAGGAAGATACCATCTCCGTAGAAACCACCGCCGACCAGGAAGAGGTCGCCCGTGCCCTCGGTAAATACGGCTTCATGGCGATCCCTGTTGTTGACAAGGAAAACCGCCTCGTGGGCATCGTCACCGTGGACGACGCAATCGACGTCATCGAAGAAGAGACCACCGAGGATATCGAGAAGATGGCAGCTATCGTCCCTACGGACAAGCCCTATCTTCGCACAGGCGCGCTGGAAACCTGGAAAGCCCGTTTCCCCTGGCTGATGATCCTGATGCTTTCCGCCACCTTCACAGGCATGATCATTTCCCACTTTGAAGCGGCACTTGCCGCCTGCATCGTGCTCAACTCCTATATCCCCATGCTGACCGGTACCGGCGGTAACAGCGGCACGCAGGCATCCGTCGCCGTGATCCGCGCCCTGTCTCTGGGCGAGGTGGAGTTTGGTGACATCCTCGAGGTCATCTGGAAGGAATGCCGCGTGGGTCTGCTCTGCGGTCTGGTGCTGGGCGCAGTCAACTTCGGCAAGATGCTGCTGCTGGATCATCTGATCCTCGGCAACCCCGCCGTGACCGTTCCCGTGGCAGCGGTGGTCAGTCTCACACTGGTGCTGGTGGTCTTTATGGCAAAGCTTGTGGGCAGCATTCTGCCCCTTCTCGCCAAAAAGCTTCACCTCGACCCCGCGGTGATGGCAAGCCCCTTCATTTCCACCATCGTGGACGCACTGTCCCTGTTGGTCTATTTCCGTTTCGCAAACCTTTTGCTTGGTCTTTGATGATTTTGACAAAAAGTCACCGTGGATGACCACGGTGACTTTTTTGCGTTTCCATGTATATCCCGCCGACAAACGCACAAACTATCCTCGGCATCAGCCAAATCTTTTTCAAAGGAGACCTCCTTCTATGAACAACAATCCCAACACCGCCATCCACTGCACCGTTGAACAGTGCGCTCATCATTGCGGCGACAAGCAGTACTGTGCTCTGTCCACCGTGCAGATCGGCACCCACGAGAGCAACCCCACCGAGCAGAAGTGTGTGGACTGCCAGAGCTTCAAGCGCAAGTAAGGAAAGACCGGCTCTGCCGGTCTTACATATTCTTCCGGGAGGGATGTCCATGAAACAGAAAAACCTCCGGCTTCGTCTTGCCGCTGTCCTTGCGGGCACGCTGAACGGGCTCTACGGCGGAGGCGGCGGCATGGCACTTCTGCCCCTGCTCAGCCGCGAGCAGTCTTTGCAGGGTCGCGTCCTCTTCGCCAATTCCATTGCCATCATGCTGCCCATCTCCATGGCAAGTCTTGCCGCGTCCTTTCTCTCCGCGCCCCTGCCCCTCGCGCAGGCGCTGCCCTATCTTGCGGGCGGCACTCTCGGCGCGGTGCTGGGCGGGCGCTTTTTTGACCGTGTGTCCCCCTTCTGGCTGAAGCGGCTGTTCGCGCTGTTTCTCATCTACGCAGGCATCAGGTATCTGCTATGAACTTCTTCCTCCCTTTTTTCGTCAGCCTTTTCGCAGGGATCCTTGCCGCATGGGGTGTCGGCGGCGGCACCCTTCTGCTGCTGGTGATGACCCTGCTGCTGGATGTACCTCCCGCCACCGCCCAGAGCATCAACCTGCTCTTTTTCCTGCCAAGCGCCGCCGTTGCCCTGTTTTATCACCGCAAAAACGGCTATCTGAAGCCGGAGCTGCTCCGCGCACTGATCCCGCTCGGTGTCATCGCCGCCATCACCGCCACGCTCCTTTCGGCTTTGCTGGATACCGAGCTTCTCCGCCGCCCCTTCGGCATCCTGCTGCTCGCTGCGGCACTTGGTCTGCTGCGGGAAACCAGGCATTCGCAATAGTTTCTTAACGGGTTCTTTGCGCACAGTCAAAATTGAATATGCTATACTAATTGTTAAAGCGTCCTCTCTACGCCGCTCTCCGTTGGCGGTCGCATCCGGAGGTTATTTATGAAAATCGGACATTTTTTCCCAAGAACCCGTAAATTCCTGCTGCGGGATCTGATCGTTTCCACCGTCATTTTTCTTGCCGCCATCGCCTGCTGCATCATCATCAATCAAAGCTCGGCAGAAAGCGCGGACAGCGGGCACGTGCCGCTGATTTTTGTCCTTGCGGTGGCGCTGATCTCCCGCACGACCGACGGCTACCTGTTCGGCGTGTTGGGATCTCTGATCAGTGTTTTTTTCGTCAATTATTATTTCACCTATCCCTATTGGGCATTCAACTTCACCATTTCAGGCTATCCGCTGACCTTCGTTTCCCTGCTTGCAGTCTCGCTGATCATCAGCGCTGCCACTACCCAGATCAAGCAACAGGAAGCCATCCGCGCCAAGGCAGAGCAGGAAGTCCTGCGCGCCAATCTGCTGCGGGCGGTATCCCACGACATCCGCACCCCGCTGACTTCCATTGTGGGCGCATCCTCCGCACTGTTGGAGCACGGCAATCAGCTCAGCGAGGAGAACTGTCGCCAGCTTCTGGGCGACATCAACGAGGATGCCCACTGGTTGATTCGCGTAGTGGAAAATCTTCTTTCCATCACCCGCATCAGCGGAGAGACCGATATCCGCAAGGATGCCGAGCTGCTGGAGGACGTGATCGCGGAGTCCATCCAAAAGTTCCGAAAAAGCTCTGATATCACCGTGGATGTACAAGTGCCGCAGGATATTCTTCTTGTTCCCATGGATGCCATTCTGGTCGAGCAGGTGCTGTTGAATCTGATGGAAAATTCCGTTCGCCACGGTGCTGCCACAAAGATCCAAATCACCGTGGCACAGCACAAATCCTCGGCTCTCGTCCGCATACAGGACAACGGCAGCGGCTACGATGCCATGATCGCCCACAGCGGCGAGGATGCCCATCTCACCTCCAACGAATACCGTATCGTCTCCCTGCTGGCACGCCACGCAGGCAAGGTGCTGACCTATGATTACATCATCAAGGAGCTGTAGGGTCCCAACGCCAAGTGCAGCAACCAGATCCTCCGTGTGAATATGGCAAATATTCGCCGCAAGATCGAGAAGAACCCTGCTGAGCCCGTTTACATCTTCACCAAGGTCGGTGTCGGGTATCGCATGGTGGAAAGCGACTGATTTCTCTGCTACATAGTCAAACGCCTGCCGCAGCCGCGGCAGGCGTTTTTCATTGCGTATATTGTTCGATGCTCACGCCGCTGTAATACCAGCGCAGGATCTCCTCCCAGGTCTTGCCTTCGGCTGCAAGGACATTTGCCCCATACTGGCTCATGCCCACGCCGTGCCCGTAGCCGCGGGTGGTAAAGGTCAGCACATCATCCCGCACCGCCACCTCAAAGCAGGCAGAGCGCAGGGACAGCATACGCCGCAGCTCCACCCCCCGCAGGGTCTGATCCCCCACCCGCAGAGTGGTCACATAGCCCGAGGCATCCCGCGTGATGTCCCCCACCCAGCTTCCGCAGCTTCCCGTAAGCTTCCCCGCGGGATATGCCGCAGCAAAAAGGGCGCGAAATTCCTCCGCAGTAAAGCGGACGCTCACCCGGTAGTTGGGCACGCTCTCCTCCCCCTCGGGGCTTTCCACGCGGCTGAGATAGGGCACAGAGGAGCTCCATGCGGCGGCAGCATCCTCCGTGCCGTCAGCAGAGGAGGAGTGGAATGCCGCCAGGATGGGCTCGCCGCCGTAGAGGATCGCCATGCCATCCGTCTCCCGTTCTGCCGCAAGGATTTTCAACAGGTTTTCCTCTGCCGCCTCCCCCCAGTTTTGTCGAAGCGCTTCTTCCCCAAGATATGCCTGACAGCAGCCGGGATCGTCGCAAAGATCCGCACCGCTTTCATGCTTGCCCGCACTGCCGTGTGCCATCTGATAGAGGGTATAGGTCCGCGCTGCCACCGTCTGGGCTTTCAGTGCCTCCATCTCAAAGGACGCGGGCATTTCTGCTGCCACCACGCCTGTCAGATAGTCACTGAGCCGCAGCTCCACCACCGCTCCCCCGATCTCCACCCGCAGGGTCTTTTCCCCGTCAAAGGCAGGCAAAGGGCTGTCCGTTTTCTCCACAGGGGGATCGCTCTCCTCCACTGCAGGGGCAGACAGCCCCTGCAGTGGCATCCCAAACAGCAGCAGCCCCAGCACCGCCGTCAACGCAATACTTTGCTTTACCATCTTGTCCCTCCGTATCATTGCTTGCCCCATTCTATGCGGCAGAACAAGAAATATGCGTTCCCGCCCGTGACAAGTCTCCGCCGCCGTGCTATGATAGCAGCAGAACGCTTCGAGGAGGACGGATCATGTTCAGACGCATCCTGCTTTCCCTTTGGACCCTCGCCGCCGCGGTGGGGGCATATTTTCTCCGCACCCGCCAGCTTTCCCCGTCGTTTTCTTTGAACCCCTACGGCATCGCCCTCTGGGCGCTGCTGGGTGGAACGGTGCTGTTCGCCGCGCTCCTCGTTATCCCCGAAAGAAGCGGCTGGACCCTGTCCGAGCTTCGCCCGAATGTTCCCGCTTCGGCGCTGCAGGGCAGCGGCGCACTGCTCATCACCATCTCTGCTGCATGGCAGCTCTATCTGCTCTATCCAAGTCTCCGCTCCCTTGCCGCCATCTCCGCCGCCGCGCTGCTCCTTGGCGGTTTCGGACTCTTCGGCGGCTTGGCAGCGTGCTGCAAGCGGGACAGCAGAGCAGGTACGCTTCTCCTGCTCCCCCTCTGCGCTTCCGCCCTGCAGCTGATCATGGTCTATCAGGAAACTGCCCGCGATCCCCATCTGCGGAACTATGATATGCACATTCTCTTCCTTGCCGCAGCTGCCATCAGCATGGGACTGCTGACCGACTTCGTCTTTACAGACGGCAAGCGCCGCCTGACCCTCGTATTCCTCTCCCTCACCGTAACCCTTGCACCCACTCTTCTTCCCGCCGTCGAGTCTCTCCCCCGTCTGCTCGCCGTGATGGGCACGGCATTCACCGCCCTCGGCTACCTCATCGCCCTGCTGTTCGGTTTCGACCACCACAGCACCGTCAGCTATGAAGTGGTGGACGACCCGTTTTCCACGGGACGTGTACGCCGCCCCGCCCCCGCCGAAGTTGCGGAGCCTGCTCCCGCCGAAGCTTCCCCTGCGGAAGAAAGCGCTCCCCTGCCTGTGAAAAAAAACGATGACTTTGATCTTGCCCGCGTGGATCGTCTGCTGCAGGAACTGGAAAACGAGCGGGATCATTGATTTTTTCAACAACAAAAGCCCTGCGGATGCACGTCTCATCCGCAGGGCTTTTCCGTATTTTCCAACAACTTGCTCTCATAAACTGCAAAAAGTCGGTCTCTCGACCGACTTTTGCTATGTTTTGGAAGATTGATGAAAAGAAGCTATTTGTCTCTTGCAAGTATGATCATACAGCAGAGCTGTTACAAAACAATCCACAAGTTGTTACAAAAGTATTAAATCTTTTCAGTCTTTTCTCAATCCCGCAAAGAACTCCCGCAGCACAGCGCGGCACTCTTCCGCAAGAATCCCCCCCACAAGGGCGGGGCGCACGGGAAAATTCTCCATAAACAGGTTCAGCACGCCGCCGCAGGCACCCATGACCTCATCCCTTGCGCCGTAAAACACCTTGGGGATGCGGGCATTGAGGATCGCACCCGCACACATGGGGCAGGGTTCCAGCGTTACATAAAGGCTCGCATCCTCCAGCCGCCAGCTGCCGAGCCGATGGTTGGCATCGGTGATGGCTTCCATCTCCGCGTGGGAAAAAACTTCCTGCTTTTCCTCCCGCCGATTCCGCCCGCGACCCACGATCTCGCCGCCGACCACGATCACGCAGCCCACAGGTACTTCTCCCGCCGCTGCCGCCTCTTTTGCGAGAGCCAGCGCCTGCGCCATATAAAATTCATGATCCATCGCTCATCGCTCCCCTCGCAAAATTTTCCTCTTTTGGTTTACCCCGCGGCATATTTGTCCAAAATCTCCGTAAGATAACAGTAAGACATCGGAACACGGAGGTCAACTATGGCTCATCATGTCACCCCACCCACGGAGCTGCAGCTTTTGCAGGAGGAACTGCGCCACACCCAGCGGGAGCTTTCTCTCGCCTACGACCGCTTCAATGAAGCGCGGGAGCCGGAACTGGTGGAAGCATGCATCTATGAGATCAAGTCCATCAACGCCCGCTTTGCCTTTCTGTACCGCGCCATCAAGGAGCAAAGCGCCGAAGCGCTCGCCGCTGCCAAGACGGAGGGGGCAAAGGCATGGGTATAAGTCAGGGTGCCGTCGCCGCAGCGCTGAGTCTGCTGCTCATCGCGGTGCTGCTGCGTATCTTCGCAAAGCCGCTGGGACTGACGCTGAAGCTGCTGCTGAACACCCTTGCAGGCTTTTTCGCCCTGTTCCTGCTGCGCGCACTGCAGCCGCTGACAGGCATCACCCTCGGCTGCAACCTCTTCAATGCATCCGTTTTGGGGGTGCTGGGCTTCCCGGGCTTTGTTCTGCTTCTGCTCCTCAAATGGGTGCTGGTGGTTTAGAAGCGCACCTTGCGGTTCACCGCGCGGATGGTGTCGCCGTCTGCCTTCAGCACGCGGCGGTCAAAGGTCAGCAGACCGTTGATCTCATCCTCCACGTCGCTGAGCTCCGTATAGACGGAGGCAGAAAGACCCTCGGACTTGATCAGGGGGATCAGCTCATTTTCATAGAGCTTCACATAGGCGCTGAGCCAATCCCCTGCCTTTTTATACATACGATAGCCGAATTTCTTGCCGTGGATATGCCCATCCACAGGCAGGCTGTAGCCGCCGAACTCCGTCAGTGCCAGTGCGCGGCGACCGTCGTTCTTCATCTTGAGGGGTTTGAAATAGATGTGGTAGCTGCGCAGATCTCCGCCGCCCTGATCATGCCAACCGCTGGCATGATCCACAAGTCGGGTGGAATCCAGACGGCGCAGGGCGATGGTGACGCGCAGGGCATCGAACTGACCCCAGCCCTCGTTGAAGGGCACCCACAGGGCGATACAGGGGCAGTTATACAGGTGCTTCACCGTTGCCGCCATATCCTCCTCAAACTGGATGCGACCCGCGTCGTTGGCTCTGCCAAAGGCGCGGTATTTGTTGTCACGGAAGTGAATGCCCGTAACAAGGGGCGAGCTGATGACAAGGGGATTGTAGGGTCCGCCGCCACTGACCATATCCTGCCACACCAGCATACCCAGACGATCACAGTGATAGTACCAGCGCAAGGGCTCGATCTTGATGTGCTTGCGCAGCATATTGAAGCCAAGGCTCTTCATGGTGGTAATATCATAGATCAGCGCCGCATCAGAGGGCGCGGTGTAGAGACCATCGCTCCAATAGCCCTGATCCAGCAAACCGTTGTGGAAATAGGGTCTGCCGTTGAGGGCGAGGACCTTGTGTCCCTCATGCTCCACCGTGCCGAACTTGCGCATGGCGACATAGCTCTTCACCGTGTCGCTGCCCATGGTGATCTCCAGATCGTAGAGATAGGGATCTTCGGGAGACCAGGGGCGGAAATACTCGGGCAGGATCAGCGACCAGCCCTTGCCGTTCTCCTCCTCCCAGTCCTCGGCAATGCACTGTCCATTCACCCGCACCACCACCTTGGCGTTCACAGGCTTGGGCGAGCGGACGCGCCAGTAAATGCGGTGGAGATCAAAGTCGGGGGTGATTTCCACGCTCTCGATATAGTTCTGCGGCACAGACTCCATCCACACCGTCTGCCAGATGCCGCTGGTGGCGGTGTACCAGATGCCGCCGCGCTTATACTTCTGCTTGCCATAGCCATGGGGGGTATTCACAAGACTGTCCGTCACCTTGACGCAGAGGACATTCTCCCCCTCGCTGAGGGCGTTGGTCACATCGGCGGTGAAAGGCAGATAGCCGCCCTCGTGATGGGCAACGTGTACGCCGTTCCAGTACACATCCGCGATCTGATCCACCGCGCCGAAGTGCAGCAGCACGCGATCGCTCTGCATTCCCTCGGAGGTCTCCACCCAGCCGCCGTCACGGTAATCACGGCGGAAGCTCTCGCTCTCACCGCGGAAGCCTTCGGGCAGAACGACCTTGCGTTCATACCAAAGGGTCTCACCGGGCTGCAGCTGACGCTCCACGCCGGAAAGGATGCTTTCCGGCGCAAAGGGCACCACGATCTCACCGTCATAGCGCAGGGGCACCTGATCGCCGGGACGGATGGCATAGCTCCACACGCCATTCAGATTCAGATAGCTCTCGCGCCGCATCTGGGGACGGGGATACTCCTGCAGCGGATGCTCCCGATCCAGCGTTTCGCCCCAAACAGTCAACAGTCGATTCATTTGTGCTCCTTTCCGGCGCGTTCACGCCGCAGAAAAATCACCGGTACAATGACCGTCAGCAGCACCAGCGCTGCCGCCAGATAGATCGCAGGGGTAGGTACGGTTTTGGTCACGCCCAGCTCCACATAGGTGCTGTCACTGCCGCGAATGGCAAGCGCGCCGATGCGGGGACCGATGAGCATGGGGATCAGCACCGCAAAAATCATGCGGATGCCCTGAAAATGTCCTGCCTTGCCCTCGGGCGTATGGTCACGGATCAGTGCGTTCAAGATCGCCGTCACCAGCATATAACCGCTCATCATCACGCAGCCCGCAATGATGACCGCCGTCATGTTTCGGACAAAATACATGGCGATCAGCCCCTGAAACATCACACCAGCTGCAGGAAGAACAAGGTTCAGCTTACCCGCGCTGTCGATAAAGCGCCCCGCCGCTACGCTCACAAGGGAGGCAAACAGCAGCACAACACCGAGAACAATGGCATAGTTATCGAAATGCAGATAATTCTGCATATAAATAATAAGGTAGGGGAAGAACACCTGCACGGCGATGGAAAACAGGGCAAACGCCGCAAAGGAAAGGTACAGCTCCCGATTCTTCGCCACCACAGACGGGCGCAAACCGTAGAGGAGATTGCCAAAATAGTTGTCCTTTCTCGGCGTAAGGGGCGGTTCTTTCATAATGAAAAGGCTCAGCACGCCCACTGCCGTCACAAGACCGCCGAAGGTAAAGAAGAATTTCTGCCATTCGCCCCGCTGGGTCATCCCGTCGAAGAGACCAAAAATCACCAGCATGGAGATCAGCGGCAAAATCGCCAGCACACTTTCCGCCCGACCACGGTTGCTCTCCTCCGTCACATCTGTGACCCACGCATTGAAGGCGGCATCGTTGGCAGTCGAGCCGAAGAAGGTCATCAGACAGTCCAGTACGATCACAAGGGTCGCTGCCGCTGCCACGGCATCTGCCGCGCCGAAAAGCTTCCCCGCGTTGTCCACCGTCACCAGACCAAAGGCTGCCGTCGCAAGACCCCACAGGAGATAGCCGCCCACCACCAGCGCCTTGCGCTTGCCGATACGGTCGCTGAGGGCACCCATGAGGAGGGTGGTCAAGGTTGCGGAAGCAGCACTCCACGCCACCATGTCCGCGATGTAGCGGGGATCGGTGGAAATGGTCTGATAGAGGAATACATTAAAATACATATTCTCGATGGTCCACGCAAACTGTCCCACAAGACCGATCAGAACGAGGGACAGCCATGTCCGCCCGCTCAATTTTGCTTTGTTCATGTCGCTTCTCCTTTTATCTCTGCATGGTCTCCGTATCCCAACCGTAGAGGGGATAGCGGCGGATGGCACCGAAGAGCTTGGTGCGAAGCCCCGGATACTGCTTTTCAAGGGTCTGCAGCAGCTGCTTGATCTCCTCCCGGCGCGTTCCACCGTCGGCAGGGCAGGTGTTTTCCACTGTGGGCAGCTGCAGGCGGCTGACCGCGTTTGCCACCTCTTTTTCCTCCACATACAGCAGCGGACGGATCTGGGTCACATCCATGCGGTCCAAATAGGTCACCGGCTGGAAGCAGCCGATGCGTCCCTCAAACAGCAGGTTCATCAAGAGCGTCTCTACCGCGTCATCATAATGGTGTCCGAGGGCGATCTTACGGATGCCCCGCTCCACCATGGCGGTGTTCAGCGCACCGCGGCGGAATTTTGCACAGAGGGAGCAGGGATTCTTCTCCTGTCGCTCCTGAAACACCACCTCATACACAGGCGCTTCGATGCGCACATAGGACACACGCAGTGTTTCGCAGTATTCCGCCACAGGCGTAAAGTCCATGCCGGGAAAGCCCATCTCAAGGGTAATGGCAGTGAGAGTAAAGGGCTTCGGATAAAATTCCCGCAGCCGCGCCAGCGCTGCCAGCGTCAGCATGGAATCCTTGCCGCCGCTGACACCGACCGCAATGTGCTCCCCTGCCTCAATCATATTGTAGTCCTCTACACAGCGGCGGACAAGCCCCAGAATACGCTGCATAAGCCCTGTCAACCCTCCTCAAAAAGAAAATTCGCATTTGCGTTTTTAGAAAACAAGAGCAAACGCGAGAAAAAACGAGTTTTTCCGAGATGTTTGTATCGTAAATCATTTTGTCGTTGACAAACAAAAAGCCTTATGATATAAATAATTCTGCTGTTCCGATTTTAGCAAGGGACGCAACTTTTGTAAAGCAAATATAACATATTTAAAATAAAATGGAGGAAGAAACCATGTCCACTTTTATGGCTAACAAGGCCAACATCGAGCGCAAGTGGTACGTTATCGACGCAGCTGGCAAGCCCCTCGGCAAGACCGCTGTCGCCGCTGCTGACCTGCTTCGCGGCAAGGTGAAGGTCACCTACACCCCCCACGCTGACTGCGGTGATAACGTTATCATCATCAACGCAGCACAGGCTGTTCTGACCGGCAAGAAGGCTGAGCAGAAGGTCTATCGCACCCACTCCGGTTGGGTTGGCGGTCTGAAGGAGACCAAGTACCGCATCCTGATGAAGGAAAAGCCCGAGCTGGCTATGCACGTTGCTGTCAAGGGCATGCTGCCCCGCAACACCGTTGCTAAGGATTCTCTGAAGCGTCTGCACATCTACGCTGGCGCTACTCACGAGCACCAGGCTCAGAAGCCCGAGCTCTGGGAAGTTAAGTAAGGAGGAAACGAAGAATGTATCAGTCTAAGAAGCCCTATCTGTACGGCACCGGCCGCAGAAAGTCCTCCGTCGCTCGCGTGCATCTGATCCCCAACGGCACCGGCGTCATCACCATCAACGGCAAGAGCATTGATGAGTATTTCGGTCTCGAGACCCTGAAGATGCTGGTTCGCCAGCCCTTCGGCGTCACCGGCACCGAGGGTAAGTTCGACGTGGTCGCTACCGTCTGCGGCGGTGGTGTGTCCGGTCAGGCTGGCGCTCTGCGCCACGGCATTTCTCGCGCTATGCTCCTCGCTGGCGACGAGTATCGCCCCCTGCTGAAGAAGGAAGGTCTGCTGACCCGCGACCCCAGAATGAAGGAGCGCAAGAAGTACGGTCTGAAGGCTGCACGTCGCGCACCCCAGTTCTCCAAGAGATAAGTACTTTATCTACAAAACCCTGCAACCGCAATGGTTGCAGGGTTTTCTTTTTTGTATTTGACGCAAATTTGACGCAAAACCTGTGAATTTATCAAATGCATCTGATACATGAGTACGGGCAAAACAGCGTGTTATACTTTCGCAAATCGTACCACCGCAGATTGTAAATTCAGATATATATTATATTGGTAACGCACCGGAAGTGTATGCTTTTGGTGCTATCTTTATATAGAAGGTGATCGTATGCTAGAGCGTCTTATGGACCCAGAACAACCTTACGGAGAACCCCAATACAGCCAACTGGGAGAACAGATTAACGGTCTACTGCAAATCCTCAATGGCAAACTTGGCCCCGAAAACCAACAACTGTTGCAACAACTTTCCGATACTTACATCCGGCAGCAAACAATAATACTGTCGGATGCTTTTGCGGATGGATTTTGGACAGCGGTAGAACTGATGCTTGAATACTATCAGCGAAAACCAACATAGCAAACGAAAAGGCCGCATACACCCAAATTGGTGTATGCGGTCTTACTGTTCTGCTTTTATGATTGCTTCCAGCAATCCTTGCAGAGTTTTGTCCACTGGCTCCCGATATTTTAAATCCAGTTGTCGAAGTTTCGCAAAAGTATCCTCCCACATTTCGCCATCAATGCTATCACCGAACAGCAGATAGTCACTGCTGCATGACAGTACCCGGCAAACAGTCATTAGGGAGTCAAGACTAAATGTGGAATCTCCCAATTCGATGTTCGCAATAAACCGAGGACTCAAGGAACACAACTCTCCCAGTTTTTCCCGTGTGTATCCGGCATGTTCACGCTTCTCCCGAAGTCGCTTCCCAATTTGGGACTTTACCACATCCGTCAAACTTATCACCTCTTATCACAAGTATAATATGCGAGAAAAGAGGTTGAAATGCGGCGGCATCTCACCTATAATATGAACTACAAGATGTTTCTTCGTCTTTTCCGTACAACAGAAAATTACTATACATTTTTGATGAAGGGAGTGAGTACCACAATGGCGCTTAATTTCTGTCCATATTGCGGAACAAAGCTGGTGACTGGTGCGCAGTTTTGTTTTCAATGTGGGAAAAAGATCCAACTTACAGAGATGGAGGTATCCTCTGCTTCCGGAAGCACTTTAGACTCCGCACAAGGCGAACCTCTACAATCTGAGCACATCGAGAATTCTGCTGTAATTGCTGAAAAGAAACTGCGCAAAGGGAGTGTTTCTACAACCGATAAAGTGCTGGAATACTTCTTTTTAGGGAGAACTCTGCTACTTGATATAACGGCAATTCGCTTTAATGAGCTTAAAAAAGAATATCAAAAATTTGCAGGAAGCATAAGGCAAAGTTTTACAGAGGAATATCAGGCTCAGGTAAGTAACTGGGATTCTTTGGTGAATAATGGTATGGATACCTTTGAGAACCATATTCAAAAATGCTTTCTTTTCAGCGCATCCATACTTCATCATTTTGGACTTCCTCAGTATCGAGCGCGGGACATTGAGATCCTTGCAGACCCTAAAATCCATAATGACATTGTAAACTACTACACAGAGCGGAATAATCACCTGTATTATCTAGCTGAGCAAATGGACAAAGAGTTGGCAGTCAGGAAGGGCAGCCACTCCCATTGGAGCGGTGGCGGATTTGGTCTGAGTGGTGCAATCAAGGGAGCCATGACTGCCGGAGCACTTAATGCTGTCTCTGGTGTTTTTCACAGCATAGGAGATTCTTCGGTCGAGAGAAAATACAAAAAGAAGATGCTCGAGGCCGTGAGTGTTTGTTACCGCGAACAGGATCATAAGGAGTTTATGCTCGGTGCCCTTGAAAATCAAATTGAAGACACACTGTTCATAGTCAGTGGGGTACTGCTTGAGAGGGGTATCATCAGTGCGCAAAAGGAACAGAAGCCGCCAGCTGGGTATACTGCCGTCCTTCGTAGTGCTAAAAGGCGTGCGAAAGACATTAGCAAAAGCGGGAATACAGACACAGAGAATGAAATTATAGAAGAGCTGTTTCCGCTTTTGGAAACCAACCCCGTCGCTTTTGGTGTGGATGTATGCGAGATGCTCTATCTGCTTCCTGGAACAAATAAGCAGGAATTACTGGATTTTACAAAAGCAATAGGTTTCTATGATGAATATGTTGACCGGCGGAAAAAAATAATATCGCAGATGCTCAGGGATGTTGAGCACTTACCCTCCGATACTGTGAAGGAGATTGATAAAAAGATTGAAGCTTATCACGAGCTAGAAAAATGGGATACGGTCATCAGCGCCGAAAAATATATTCAAAAGCTTCAAAAGAAGAAGAAAACTATTTTGGACAGCGAAAAGGCGTTTCTCAATATTCAGAAGCTGCCGGAGAACGATATTGAAGATCTACGGAGCAAATATGAAAAGCTCTGTGAACTCTTTCAGACACCGGAGATATCTGAGGAGGCAGGTAGAGTATTTGAGAAATTAAATAAAGCCGAAGATGAAAAACGACTAGAAGATGAGCGGTTGGAGGCAGAACGCCGAGCTGAGGAGGCAAGAATACAGGAGGAACTCCGTATAAAGGCACTAACAGTAGCGGCACCGAAACATGCTGCAGCCATTCTTAAATCAGATATCTTCCGGGAAAATAGTCACGTTATCAGCGAAAATATTGCCGGAACTCTTGACGCTCTGGCAACAGAATACTCTGAGTTTGAAACGAGCAGTTTCTTCTTTGTGACCCCAAAAAGCAAAGAGGAGATCAAGCATTTAGCGGACGATGTTTTGAGGGCAGCCGGTTCTTCGGTGCCGCCGGAGCTGCCGCTAATGCTCTTGTTGTTCAAGGTCGGGCGAACATATGACAACGGTTTTCTTATGACGGATAATGTGTTCTATCTTATCGGGAGGAAACTTGAGGTGTCGGATGCAGTTCCACTGACTGAAGTGGCAGAAGGTGTTATCGGCACAGACTGGGATCAGCAGGATAAGCGCTGGCTATGTGTCGGAGAAAAACGTATTCAAATGACAAACGAGGAAGATGGGGGATTCATATGCGAGCTTATTTCGTTTTTCGCAAACTACTGCCTCTTTCTTAAAAATGAGACTGTGAGGTTGAGCGGAGATTTGGCTGTGGACTGTAATCTATATGGGAATACAGCAGAAAAAACTCAAAATGTCTGTCCACACTGTAGCGCGGAGTGCGAACCTGAGGCGGCTTTCTGCTTTGAGTGTGGTGCAAAGTTAAATCAATCGTGTGAAGGGATGTGAGCATTGTGGCAAAAATATTAGGAAAGTGTCCTATTTGTAGCGAAATTATTCCTTTGAATGATGAAAAAGAAACAGGATTTTGCTCAAAATGCGGCAATCAGGTCAATGTTAGAGAGTGTGTTGATTTGTATATCGCTGACAACGAGACGGAGTCTTCGCTTTCTACGAATGCGAGAAGCACAAGACGAAAAAGTCCCACGCAGACGATTAACGAGCTTTTTCAATTGTGTAGCAGTGAGGATGAGTTTTTGGGACTGCGCCAAAGGATTCTCGAAATGGATGTAGATGATTCTACAAAGGTACAGCTGCTTGCACTGTTGGATGAAAGAACAGCACAACGTCTTGAACCTCTGTTCGCTCAGGAGAAGGAGTATAACGAGGCGCACTCTACTTCCTTTGGTTCATATCTGATTGGATGTGTGGCAATTTTCGTAATCGGCTGCTTTTTTGGTCGTAAAGGGATAATAATCGGCAGTGTGCTTGTCATTTTAGCGTTTATCGGCAGGTATTCGGAAATGCAGAAAACAAAGAATTTTGCAACTGCTGTAAAACTGCTTCAGAAGTATCGTTCCCTTGGCTATCACATATAACCATGGTCCAACAGATTATCAAATACACAGGATGAGAACCGGACGATATAGACACAAAACCGATTTGGCAGTAAAAGTAGCCATGTAATATATCTATGACGGCCTCGGGGTAATTCCCCGGTCAAAAGCAATGCAGACACTCCGCTTTGGGGTGTCTGCATTGCTTTATGCTATGAGAAAGTGAGGATTTAATATGGAACCTAAAAACGAAATTTCCACACCTTCAAACGAAACCTGCAACCAAACTGCAAACGGCATACAATCCGCTCTGACGGAATTTGAATTTTGGCTACGCGATCTAGTCGGCTGCGCATCATATAAGATTTTCTCCTGTATGAGCGTAGATCATTCCGCACACAATGTTATTGTCTGTGATTATGATAACGCTTTTCACACAAAAGCCAGATGTCGCCAAGCAGCTGAAATTCGTTTGGAAAACGCCTATTGCGAAGCAGTGTCCAAGATGAACGAGCTGATGAAACCTTTCGAAAAGAACAGTGTATATCAAGCCTTTCAGAACAATTTCGACAAAAGGCTGGATGTGCTAAAGAACTATCTGCGCCAATTCCGCAATGCTCAAACCGCTTGTATTACAGATCAAATGGATCGGTATTTGATTGCGTCTAAAATCCACGAAGCTGCTCAGCGAATCAGCGAGCAACTGTATTCTGAATATATATTGCAAAACACGGAAAGCTATATATCAGGTATTTGCTACACCACCGATGACCCTTCCCGCTTTGAGGATGGCATTGCAAAGTTGGTTGCCAAAGCTTTTACACGGCATGAATATGACTGCCTTGACGCAATCTATAGCCTTGAGACGGACATGAGAGACAGGCTTGAAAACTTTCAGAGAAGTTTCAATGCACAAATACAGCAAGAAATTTTGGCATCTATCGTTGAGCCAATTCTGACTCTTCTCCCCAAACTGTCGGATGCTGCAACTAATTCTGCTGACTGATAACTTTATAATACAAGGCGAAAGCAGCGCAGCAGTTCAATCCCGGACTGCCGCGCTGTTTCTTTGTACGCACTTATCAAGTAAAGAATATACTCACCACAAAACAAAAAGAAAGAAGGAATCCCTATGGCAGCAAATGTTGAGTCTATGTTTTATGTAAGACAAAAGCCCTGGCACGGCCTCGGTACGATGGTATCTGAAGCTCCTACCTCTTCGGATGCTCTGATTCATGCCGGTCTCGACTGGCTGGTAGAGCAGAAGGATGTCTATACCGAGGATGGCGCTTTGATTCCCGGCTACAAGGTCAATCTGCGTAATATCGATAGTGCTACTCTTGGCATCGTATCAGATCGCTATAAAGTGGTGCAAAATGAGGATGCGTTCCAGTTTACTGATGATTTGCTTGGCGAGGGTGTCACCTACGAAACCGCTGGTTCTTTGCAGGGCGGCAAAAAGGTCTGGATGTTGGCAAAACTGCCGCATAGGTATATCATCGCCGGGGATGAAATTACACCCTATATGGTGGTAATGAACTCCCACGATGGTAGCAGCGGCATAAAGGTCGCCATGACCCCGATTCGTGTAGTTTGTTCCAATACTCTGAACCTTGCTCTGAATAATGCCAAGCGTATCTGGACTACCAAACACACAGAAAATGTTATGAGCCGTGTCCACGAAGCCAGAGAAACCCTGTTGCTGGCTGAGACATACATGGGGGAGTTGGGTAAAGGTATTGACGCATTGTCCAAGATAAAATTGAGCGATAAAAAGGTCATAGAGTTTATGCAGGAGTTCTTCCCCGTTGATCTGGATATGCCCGATGCACAGCGCAAGAACAATCTGCGTCTGCTGACGGATATGAAGCGGCGTTACTTTGATGCACCGGATCTCTCCCATGTCGAAAAGAACGGCTATCGCTTTGTCAACGCCATCAGCGACTTTGCTACTCACGCAGATCCCATCCGCAAGACTAAAAACTACAACGAGAACCTGTTTCTTCGCACTATCGAGGGTAACCCCATGATTGACAGGGCCTACAAGATGGTGCTTGCAGTAGCGTGAAAAAAACAGGCAGGGAGCGTGCAGCTTTGCGGCTATGCTCCCTGCTTTAGCATTGAGAGGAAGTGAAATGAAAATGTCAGCAATTGGTTTGGTATCTACTGAAAATATGCCCTATGAGGATTGGTTGGAATACCGCAAGCTAGGTATCGGCGGCTCGGACGCCTCTGTTGTTTGCGGCATTAACCGCTATAAATCCCCTATCGAGCTTTGGCTGGAAAAGACGGGACAGCTTCCCTATCAGGAGGCAGGAGAAGCTGCATACTGGGGTACGCAGCTTGAAGGTCTTGTCAGGGCTGAATTTACCAAGCGCACCGGCATCGAGGTGGAGTGTGTCAGCCAGATTTTGCAGAGCAAGGAACACCCTTTCATGCTGGCAAATCTGGACGGTATCTGTGAACATCACGAATATGGCATCTGCGGTTTTGAGGCTAAGACAGCCTCGGCTTACAAGGCTGGTGAATGGGATAACGCCATTCCCGATGAGTATCAGCTCCAGATCCAACACTATATGGCTGTCACTGGATATCAGGGATTTTACATTGCCGTTCTGATCGGCGGCAACGCCTTCCGCTGGAGGTTTGTCGAGCGGGATGAGGAGCTGATTACAATGCTTATCGAGCTGGAATCGGCCTTCTGGAAGCATGTGCAGGAGATCACGCCCCCGCCGCTGGACGGCTCAAATGCGTCAGCGAAATTCCTTGCCGCAAGATTCCCCGATAGCGTTCCCAAATCGCAAATCACGCTGCCCGATACTGCCGCTGAATTACTGGCTCAGTATGATGAAGCCTGCGAGCAGTTGGAAGTCATCACCGAGAAGAGAACAGAAGCAGAAAACAAGCTGAAACAGATGCTTGGCGAACACGAGATCGGGACTGCCGGGAGCCGCATCGTCACATGGAAAAGCGTGACGCAGGAGCGGCTTGACAGCAAAACACTGAAAGCCGAGCATCCGAAGCTGTACCAGAAATACGCGAACAAAACATCATATCGCCGCTTCACGATCAAAGCAGCTGTATAAAAGGGAGGTTAGAATATGGACAATACGAAACTCAAATTCCGTTTGGGAGATAAGGTGCAGACTTTGCAGGAGACACAGGAAATGGGAGTTGTGGCTGCCACTGCGAAGCTGTCGCTGGCTCCGGTGGACAGCAGTTATATTGCTCTGAATCACAATGCGCTGGACATCATCCGAGAGAACCTGAAAAGCCAGCCGATGACTTATGACCTGTTCGATGTGGTCAAGTCCCCTTCTGGTGGCTCTACCGTCTTTTCTGTGCCCGGTCTGGCTGGGGATGAAGCGGAGAAGGAACTCGTCGGCATCATTCTGGATTACACCACTCCGAGGGCATATTGGACTTCGGCAGATCCCGTTGAGGGTACTCCGCCTGACTGTATGAGCGCAGACAGCATCGTATCTCACGATGGGAAGCCCTGCGCCATGTGTCCCTTTAATGATTTCGGCAGCAAAGATGGCGATTCAAACGCCAAGGCCTGCAAGGAAAGCGTCCTGCTGTTGCTGCTCAGGCCGAACAGTATCATGCCGCTGCTCGTCCGTGTGCCTGTCACCAGCAAGCCGAGATTCCTCAAGTACATGGCAAGGCTGGTAGGGATGCTCACGCCAATCAGCGGTGTTGTGACTAAAATCGCTTTGGAGAAGGCCACCAGCAAAGGTGGAAAACCCTACGCCTTGTTCAATTTCAATGCAGTCAATGTCCTCAGTCCGGAGGAAACCGCTCTGGCAAGGGAGTTTAGCCGACGGTTCACAGAGATGGTCAATCTCGATGCTATTGCTCCTGAAATGGCTGAGGCCAACTAATCCAAGTGCAATCATGAAGGCTCGGCGCCCCGACCATGGGATACCGAGCCTTTCTCTGTTTGCCGAAAGCTGCACATGATGAAGGATGCAGGATGATGCATGTCATAGTTGTAGAGCCGGAGAAACCGCCCTGTATCAAAGAGATTCCCGCCGGACTTGCTTCTCTCCAGCAGGAGGTTGGCGGATATATTCAGGCGCTTTATCCATGGGTAGAACCGTGCGCCATCCTTTGCGACGAAGAGGCAAAGCTGAAGGGCAGTCCGCTCAACCGTGCGCTTCGGGACGAGGATGGCGATATCTACGATATTATCGCCGGCACATTTTTGATTGTGGGCTTGGGAGAGGAGAATTTCTCATCCCTTGATGATGCCCACATCGAGCGGTTCAAAGAAATGTTCGCTGTGCCGGAGATGTTTGTCCGTATAAACGGCAGGATTGTTGTGCTGCCAATGGATGCGGCAGATCAGCCTTTTTAAGAGGATCATGGCAGGAGGGGAGAAACCGTATGTGCGCCGCATTTCATTGACCCTCTCACAGTAAAACCTTGTCCTCACACATCCTGCGGCGCAGGCTCACACTCCGTTCGCCTTCTCCGACGGAGTGTGAGTCCAAGCTTTTCCTATGAGGGGGGTCTGGTTCTACCTCTTATAGAAAATCCCCCCTGAGAAGTTTCAGATGATATGTTTTTTCAAAGCACCCTTGAGGGAACAGCCATACGCCAGCTTAAACCATTTACAAAGCTTCTCTTGAGCTTGTTTTCGTATCCTTTCCCGAATTGCCGTTTCGATTACCAGACATCGGTATTCATCGTCCGGACAATCCTTTAGCACATGGCGATCTTCAAAATTATCAAGCATTGCCTCGAGGATTTCACGACGATGTTCGTTTGTTTGTTCAGGATCTTTCCAGCAGCCAATATAGCGGGACATATGCTGCTTACTTATCTTTTCTTCCACTTGCCGAATCCGCTCTGTATTTATACCCCAGAATCTCTTGTACCCGCCTAAGTGGGCATCGCTTGCTGGTTTATAGGAGAGCTTTTCAAGGTGAAGCGGAATGCAGTCGCTCCAATAGTCCAGAAAGCACAGCTGGAATCCAATTACCGGAAGTTTCTCATATTCTCCATTCAGAAGATCTCGCCAGAAAGCAACTTCTTCTATGCTGAAAATCTCATTTCTCTGATGAGAAAAATATAGATTCCAGCTTTCTGTCTGCTCTGCCCATGAAAAAGAAAAGGCTTTGTGTAATTGCTGGAGCAGTTGGATCTCTGCGTATCTTTGCTTGGCCTTGCTGATTTGGCTGAATTGACATGGGAACATGTGCTCAAGATCAAATAGAAAATCTTCCCCTTGCACAATCCTTTGCCTGCATGTGAGAACCATCGCAAGAAGCAGAAATGGCTTTGCTGTATGTCGATAACATTGAGTATCTTTTCCATAAATAACCCAACAAATTCGTCCGGCTAAAGACGAATCAGTTATGTCTCGCAGCGGTCTCCCGATATTCTCAAAAAATATCTGGACACATTGGGCAACCTCATCTACAAGTGGATCTTTCGCAGCGGTTGTCATCGTCCACCATTCTGTTTTGTTATCCAGTTTCACACTTGTCCAATTTCCAAAAGCATCTGCTAAAGCCGTCAGGCGATTATAACGTGCTGAAAAAGAACAAAAACTTTTACGCTCTCTTGTTTCATCGGAATAAGCTTCACTATCAGGAAATTCCAGCTTCAAGAACTGTTGCATATGGATGTACTCTGCCAGATAGTTTCTGATGAATTTTTCGCAAAACTCAGAGGTTATAAATGACGTATCAATTTTTGGAGGAAACAAGTTCTTAAAGCTGCTTACGCATTTTGAAAGATCCAGCCGCCAGATGTCCCACGGATTTTTCTTCTCCCGCATACGCTTATTAAAGCTTTTCCAAGCGCGTTGGCTGGTCAATTCGGATTTTGTGTTTTGCAGGTATCCATCCCCATCTATCTGAACTCTTGCGGAATATTCTGCACGGTTCTGCTCCGTTATGCCAATATGCCTGTCCGAATATAACCAGTCGTAAACACTGCACCTGTTTTCGGCTGCGGCATGGATAATCGTTCGCAAAAGAATTTCTGCTTGCTGAAGACCTGTATTAGATTGTCGCACTATTGTTTTCTGTATCAGATGTTCTCTGAACGCATCAGAATTCGTTGCGCGATTTAAGAATCTTCTTTCAGAAAGAAAGGCTTTGTTTTGATACCTGCTGCGATAAATGTCATCCCCATCCTTGAACAGCATATCCTGATCGGAAACCAACAGCATCAAAGCTTCTCTTGCTGAGTCCCCTTTCTCCGGAAGATCATTGTTCAGAATAAAAAGTGATTTCATATACAGAACCCGTTCTATATCGCTGAGGTGTGTATTCTCATAGTTAAAGGCGCGCAACAGACGGTTTCGCGGTTCGCTTGTCTTTTGGGATGGACTCTTTTCAAGGACTTCTGAAGTGAATTTTGGGGGTTCATACCCAATCCCCTTTGGTATCAATGTGAAAAAGCTCTCTGTATTTTTGTTTGTTGGATGTTCAAGCAAATTGAGATCAGAATCTCGGTGTGACTGTCTATCATCATTGTATTTCATCGCTTTACATGCCTTTCTTATGAACTTTCGTTAGAAATCTGCGATTCTTGTAAGTGTTCACTCCAGGGCTTGGACTGGACACCAAATGATGGCTTATACTCCCCTCATGGATATCCAATTACCATTGAGGAGAACAAAACATATGAAGAAAAAACGAAAGCAAATCAAACTGACGATTCTGCAGCTGTATGTCACATTATCCATAATTATGGAGAAAATCCGCGGAACATTCTACTCAATCGAACCTGTCCGCAAAGATGCGAAGCGACGCACGGAAGAAAATGAACCGGAAGATGAAAAGGAATTGATCCGGTATCTTCCCAAAGACAAAAAAGCAAAAAAGATTTCAGGCAGGGATGCATGTCTGGCATTCTGCAACTTTCCAACACTGACCGAATATGAGCAAACAGCTTCCATGATATTATTACTGGTTCTGCTCAGTCAAATAGCTCCGCTTCTGTTAAGCGTCGTTCCGTGTTTGCCTGTTTTGTGTCTTTCTTCCGCAAATACACAAACAACCGCTTTGTTACTGGGTACGCTGCTGCACGCTATTCAGGGGCAGGAACACTGGGAAGGATACGACTGGAAACTTAAACGCCCATGGGTCATAAAAGCTCGACTGTCACTTGGAGAGACGAGGCCTTCTCCGTCTATTATCGACTATATCGGAGGATCTTTCCATGGTGACTGTGGGGAAGAGCAGGAATTTTGTTATCCCTATATCGGTTGCTCGATGGTTTTGATGCCCGGCCTGCCCGATGCAGTTGCCCGATATGTGGTGGAAATATCCCCTATGTCGATGCCCATTACCTTTGGAAAGTGGAAAAAGAATGATTCGCGCCCGCTCTTGGAGTTGAAAGAAGGACCTCTTGATATATACGATCCGAAAGGGCTTGACCGCTTTGAGAAATATGCGGGATGTATTTATCTGCAAATTATCACATTTTTGAAGTGGTTTTGTCGGCCCCAAAAAGGAAAAAAGCATCGGCAGCAATGGCAAAAAGGGATAGACAAATACCGCCCTGTAGCCCACAAAGGCCGCTTTATCCAATACAAAACAGACGAAAAGACAGACTACTTATGTGCTGCACTTTCTTTGTTTGAGCAGTATCTCTATTTTGCTTCTGAAAAAAGCGAATCAATTACCGCAGAAGAAGCGCAGGAGATTCTTCTCCGCTATTGGCGTCTAGTGCTGCCGGAATCGGCTCCAGCATCTGAGGAAAATACTGTCCAATTCAGCCCCAGTGCAACCTTTGATGACCCCGATGTGTTTTACAAGTTTCTTTTAACACATTTCATCCCGACATACCGTAATCAAATCTTTACAAGCGAGCGCGGCGGGCGGGGAACGATGGGGCTGATCCGGGTGATAGATGACACAGAGTATCTCATCACTCCCAGAAGGTCTTTTCTGGAGCAGTACAGAACATGGTTGACCGGACAGAACGCCGAGTTCTTTGAACTCTCCAATTCCCGCAGCGAAACTTCCGTCCAAGGCGCGCTCCAAAACGCAGGGGTTCCTCTGCGCGGAGAAAAGAACAATCCCCGCACATGGAGATATCAGTTTTACAGTAATACAAGAGCGATGGTCAACTGCTTTGGCCTGCCAATCCGTCAACTTCCAAATGAATTGCAGGAGCACATCGGAACCCTGTTCGGGCAGCCAAAAAGCGATATCGCTGTTCCGAACAAATCCGAAGCTCTCCCGAACGCCGGAAAGGCGGTGAAAACCTGATGAACGCAGAGTTTACAGCCCTCGCTTCGGAAGTTCGGAAGGCTTTGGATAATCGGCAACAGAAAGATAGCGAAGATTTTAATCAGCTTCGATGCAGGAACAAAAGCGATCCCATGCGATTGCTTCACAGGGTTATGAAAAGGCTCGACCATTCCTTTTCGATTCACGGCTTAACATATTTATCAGGACAGCGGGAAACTCTGGAAAAGGCTGCGGAAGCCGTTCTGAGCGCTGCTATGGGTACAGTGACCGCAATCCCCTTCCAACCCGGTCTGGGTAAGTCCACGCTGATTCGCGCACTGCTGTATGTGTTTTCTGAGGAATTCAGAGATAACACCCCGATAGCCCAAAGAATTAGCGGCGTGATTGTTGTGGTTGAGAAAACAGCCGAAGCAGATGAGCTCGAACAGCACTGCAACAAGCATGCTATAGACCGCCCGATTGCCAGGGCGATTTCTTCGCCCAACGACTACCATCTCTCAAAGGGCAAATGTCCAAACGGAAGTGCCACTTCCTATAAGGAGTGTTCCGGTCGTAGCTGTGCCGAATATAGCATATGTCCACTGGCTCAGTCCACTCAGCAGATCCATGATACCCCAATCCTCATCCTGTTGCACGCCCGCTACCATATGTACATGGAGGATATGGGGCGGTTTATGAGTTGGATATCTCCCGATGGACAGACACATAGCAGAAGTATCCTGTTGGTGGATGAAATTCCACCTCTCATTGAGGATGATGGTCTGGATCTCGCCCTGATTAACGAGCTGGAAACAGCATTCGCAAACTATAAGCCAAGCTATATGGTACAGGTCGGAAAAGAAAAGGCAGCATTATTGTATGCATGGAGCAGAACAATACGGACACCATTTTTTAAGCTCATCGGCACTTTGCGCAAAGCCTCTGATCTGTATGGTCTTGTTTATCCCAAAGAGATTAAAAAAGCTGGTTTTACGGCTGAAGAACTTCAAACGCTGAAGAAACAAATCACATCCTATCTGGGGACGGAAAATCACCCTTCTTTCCGGCTGGTTGATCAGCTTTTGTCCAACCAAAATGCTTATTATGCGGTAGGTCAGGACATCTCCATTTTCTACCCTCGTCTCAGACGGCTTAACAGTGCATCTCAGCCGGCAACTTTTCTCTTCAGCGGTACCGCGATACTCTCTCCAGAATTGTCCCGCAATCCGAACATAATTTCTCTCCCTGACCCGAAGCTGGAATCCTTTGAACGTCTTCACATTCATGTGCAGCGCGGTGACTCATTCAACAGTTCAAAAACCGGAATGAAACGCAGTCCAAATCGGGCAGCACTGACTGCGTGGTTGAAATATGTGCTGCCCGAAATCAGCCAAAGACACAGCAAAATTCTGGTGGCAACTTACAAAGAGCAGTCAGAGGCGTTTTGGCTAGCCCTGAAAGAATGGCATCACCTTCTGATCCCCTTTATTGATTCGGATGGACAGCCGCAGGAGCAGCTCCCGTACTTCGGTGGGATGAACGGGTCAAATCAATATCTCGAAAGCACCTGCGTGATCTGTCTAGGGCTGAATCGCTTTGAACCCCGCGACTACATCAGCAGAGCGTTGGCACTGGATTTTGACAGAAGATTTCAGGCGGAGATTGATACGGCGCAGGAGGTTGGAGAGCCAGTACAGCTTAGCCGCACTCCTCATGTGATGGCAGAGCAAGACCTTGTCCTAGCGCGGGATATCGTACAGTTGGTATTCCGCAGCGCCCTACGAAGGCATGGGGAGACGCAGCCAATCGAACTGTGGCTGCTGCAACCGCCCAATGGGACAGTGGAGCATCTGCGGTCATACTTCGGAGACTGCCGCATTGAGGAAATTCCAAGGCTCCCGGAGAGCTGCGCAATCGCTCAGGTCACTGGCAAAACGCACATGGGAAATCAGACCCATGCTGGGCGCCTGCTGGAATATCTACAGAAATGGGACGGAAAGCAAGGTATAACACCTGCGGAAATACGGGAGGTAACAGGACAACCCCTTCTCAGTTCAAAGAGGCGAAACGGAACCCAATTGTTCAAGACTATTTTTCAAGGCGCATTATATCAAAAGGCTCTGGGAAAAACACCATTTATTATAAGCGCATCGCCTGATACTAGGCTGGGCATATTTCAGCAATCGTATTGCAGAAAGGAAATGTATCATGCATATCACAAATACACCAAATATCAAAGCAGGAACCATTCGACAAGTACACAGGGCATTGGTTGCCGACGGCTATCGAATCTCTGAAAATGCTCTGCGTCAGTGGGTTCGCAGTGAGCAAGTCCCAGCTGTGTACAGCGGAAGCACTGCTTATATCAACTATGATATGGTCGTTGCACTCCTGACTGGTGAACCGCAGCTGATGACCTGATATTTCCCCCTGCCCGGTGGTATAAGCTAATCCATACCACCGGGCGTTCTTATACAAATCTGGCACGAAAGGAACATAAGATCATGCAATATAAGCCCGGAATCCGCCAGCGTGGCAACAGTTTCCAGTTCATTGTTTCTGTTGGCTTCGACGGAAACGGAAAGCAAGTTCGCAGGTATCAGACATATCAACCTCCTTCTGGCTTAACTGGTCGCCAGTTGAAAAAGGTTGTTGAAGCTGCTTATGACACGTTTTACACCAAGGTCACAAGCAATCAGTCTGTTAAAGAGAACATGCGTTTCTCTGAATTGGGCGAACTGTATTTCAGCCAATATGCCCCTAATTGTCTGAAGGAAATCACTGCGTATACCTACGAAGGTTCATATCGCAAAAACATCCTTCCTGTGTTCGGCAATACACGACTGAAGGATCTCACAACTGCCCGTATCACCGAGTTTCTATTGGAACTCGGAAAAACAAAGAAACCCCAGACCGTACGGAAGAATAAAATCATCATGCATAGCATGTTGAAATATGCTATCTCACAGAAATTTATCTCGGAAAATCCCTGTGTCGGAACCATTTGGAAACGGGATGTCGAGACAATTGCCTCAGAGTGCAGCAACTATCTCTCAGCTGCCGACGCCAAGAAGCTCATGGAATTGGTCGAACCCTATTCCACATTCAATACCATCATAAAACTGTTGTTGCTGACAGGACTTCGTAGTGGCGAGGCATTAGGGCTCACTTGGGACAAGATTGATTTTGAAAGTAAGACCATTTTCGTAGATAAGACCCTGACCTATGTAACTGGTCGTTATTTTCTTTCCACGCCCAAAACGCCCATGAGCATCCGAAAAATCGTCATAGATGATAATACTGTACAGATGCTTCGGCACCATAAGGAGGCACAGGAAAAGCAAAAGGAAATCGTTGGCTCGGCGTGGTTGGAGCCTGACGCGGTGTTCACCTCCGTCACTGGGCATTTTTATGATAGATCGCTCCTGAACAACCAGTTCCGCCGCTTTATCAACAGACATCCGGAAATAAATAAAGTTACCATTCACGGCTTGCGACATACCCACGCCTCGCTTCTTATATTGGCTGGAGAAAATTTGGATGCCATCAGTAAGCATCTGGGTCATGCCTCCGCAGATATTACAAGTAGAGTTTATGCCCATCTGATGTCTGAAGTTCAAGTAAGAATAACACAAACTATATCTGGTGTTCTGCGTTAAATATGGACGATTGCTCTGAAGAACTAATAGCAAGTAACCAAACAACCCCGTTATACGGCAAACATGCACAAAACAACTCCGAATGTGTAATGCGTTCGGAGTTGTTTTGTGCTAGAATATATTTGCAAAGGCGGTGAATTAGAATGGATGATAATCTTGTTTCGATAAACAAATTACAAAATGACATAAAAGCCATGAAATTTATTTCTATATTTCTGAAACCAGCACAACGGAAGCAATTGAAAGAATTAGAAAAGCAACTTGATAATATGATCACCCAAACAACAGCTTTCAATAATAATTTTTCTTCTTATGGTTGGTGCGCCTATGACAGCATGAATGTTCCTCTTTTGGAACGTGCTAATGCTGCCTTCGATGAAAGTGGTATAGAAGCCGGAGAGCGGGCACTAATAAACTACTACAAAACGGATGTAAGCCAAATCATTCACTGGATAAAAAACAGCTCAGAGGCATTTGCTGTGAGAGATAGTCTGATACAGCGTTTCTTTGAAGACCATTTTGCAGAACGTTACCACGCCAGTGTTCCTCTTGGCTTGATAATAGTAGATGGTGCAGTGAACGATTTCACCAAAAGCAAAGGCTTCTTTGCAGAGGGTACTGCAGTCGATGCATGGGATTGTTTGGTTGGATGTAGCGATGGGCTTGCCAAACTAAAAGGCATATTTAATCAGAATCGCACAAAAACAAATACTGAAATGATTTTTCTTCCATATCGGAACGGCATCTTACATGGGCGTGACTTGAATTACGCAAACGAGTATGTGTCATGTAAATGCGTATCCCTCATGTTTGCGGTAGCTGATTGGATGAAAATGAAAAGTAGCGAAGAAGTTAGAAAAGCGAAATATGAGAAGGAGGCTAATCCTCCTCCCCTAAGAGAATCTTTTCAACGGTTACAAGAAAACAAAAAGATTCGAGAGGAAATTTCGGCTTGGAAAAAACGGACAGTAGTTATCGGCGAGGACATCCCTGTCACCGGATCGCCAGAGGATTATGCTGAATACCCTTATATTGCTAAAGTAGTTGAAATGTTGCTAGCATGGAAAAACAAAAATTACGGTAGCCTATCAACACATCTGCAAAAAATGTTTTCGGCACACCTTTCACCCGGAAAACGTGCTGGTGAATGCCGAAAAATGTTCGAACGAAAATTACTTAATTCATTTGAAATAATCGACATTGAAGAACGTGCATGTGCTTTGTCAAAGGTTATGGTAAAAGTGTTTTGGACAGAAGATAAAGATGAAAAAGAGGCTACTCTAACATTTGGTTGTGCATATGAAAGCACTACCGATCGTGTCGGTGTTCCTTGGCGGCAAAATGGCGAGTGGGTCATCATACCTTGGGATATGCGCGAATTACATCAACAAATTTAAGCCACAAAATAGTATAACCAATCCCTCGAAGCATTGGCTGAACAGCGATAAGGAACACTTCACCTATCAACCGTTAGCTAACAATACCAGGGGACATGCGGAAAGCTCGCCTGATTTCTAACAGAAGTCAGACGAGCTTTCTACTATCCATGAAAAATGAATAGTGCTTGACACTATAGCAAAAGAACTTACAATTATTATAGATGCTGTATGCGAAAGCAAAAGAAGATTTTGCTTTCAGGTAGATTAAATAAGGGATTTACGGTTGCTGATGGTAGTAATTGTTATTAACAATCTTTCTAGAGAATTGTTTTATCGAGAGGCAATCTTCTTGAAATTGTACCTGATGAGTCAATTAGAGTTTTTGGTAACAGCATTAATAGTAACATCTATTAAGATATAAGCTCCACATCTTGTTTAGACGTAAGAAAATGGAAGCACGTGGCTCTGAATTGCAAAGGTGGCTGACTACTGCAGATGCAGTTATTATTGGGTGATTCAAAGGTTTTCGAAGGAGCGTTTGCTATGAGTATTGAAACTGAATATGTTGCATTGCGCGAAGAAATATTAAAGCGTGTAGAAATTCGGTATGCGCTTGTTTCTCTTACGATAACGATTGCTGGATCAATGTTAAGCTTTAGCCTTCAAATGATACAACTTGCTCTGTTGTATCCTGTTATTGCGATGAGCATTTGCTGCATGTGGGCACAAAACGAAATGCGAGAGTTGCAATTGTGCGATTACATACACACCGTTGAAAAAAAGTGCAAATTTGGTTGGTCCAAATACTATAAAGAAGTACAAGCTCAAGGAAGCTTTTTCTACGGAATTCCATTAAGCGTTGTTGCACCGGGTAGTGTTTTTATTCTTTCATCGTCTATCTCTTTAGGAATTGCGCGCAAAATATTATTTACTTCGCTGGTAAGAACATTGATGTCCATATTAGATTTTTTATCTATATTTTTTATGGTATATCTGATTTTTCGGATAAAGAACTGCAGACTGTCTAAACGCAGCAAAGCGAAACGCTGAACTGCCAAAAGAGGGGGGCTTTTGAGCATGCGATTTGCAGAAGATTGGATTCGTTGTAATCAAATTGGTATGGATCAAGAGACATTTCATCGCATACATCTACAATTAAACGGATTGTCTTTCCCTAATAAGTCGATGGTATCTAAATCTGTCTATGTCGATATCCCGTATGAGTACTCCTTGCGTGAATATGTTCCTAGAAAAATCCCCGTTTCGGATATAGATGAAACACCGTATTATTATGACGGAGATACTATCCTGTTTCTGCCTAGCGGTAAAAAAGTATTCAACGACAGGGTCATAAGGGTACATACACCGATCAGTGATCAAGAGAAATACTCAAATGGCTTTACATTTCCCTTTCTAAAGACGACTACACCCTTTTATGAACTACGAATTAATCCTAAAAACACAGGACAATGTCCCGGTAGATGTGTCTTTTGCCATCGAGAAACATCATATCGCCAAGGCAGCTTGAATATATCTCCGCTTATTCCAGTTGATACGATTATTCGGTCGATTATAGATCAACACGGCGAAGATTCTCTCAAGCTAATCAATCACGTTTCCGTTATTACTGAGTTGTTTGGCTGTGAGGATACATTTCTCGATTATATTGACGAACTAAAAACAAAACTCTTCAGATATGTTGGAGTAGATTGTAGTTTTCGTGCGTGTGCCCTTGATGTTCAAACCAAATCTGGATTGAAACGGTTAAAAAATCTTGTTGATGACAATAAGTATTCTTTTTCTCTTGAGTCATTTACAAATCGAGAGCGGATAATGAGCAGATATAAAGGAATACCGTTAGAAAATGTAGAAAATCTTTTGTATAATGCTAGAGAAGTTGGCTTTGATTTTATTAAGCTAAATTATATTGCAGGTATCGATTCCATCGAGGACTTTTGCTATTACATCAAAAAATTTAAAGGCAACAATTTGGTAGATATGCTTGGTCTTAGTGTTTTTACAGCGTTTACGAAAGGACAGAAGAAAATCAGGAATCCGTATGCATGGTCAGCAAGCTATTATGACAATCTAGTCTCAGCCCTTGCTGAAATTGGAATTTCAATATATGAACCTCATTGCTTTGATATGGGTTTTCCGGAGGCACTTATCAACAAGTGCAATATAGTTTACAGCATTAATCCCTAGATTTAGGTACTATAAACGCCAAGCCTAATAACGCTTACTTTATAAACAGTCTCGCTTCATTGACAAGAGCCGCCAATTTTGCTACAACAGTCTTACCAAAGGTGATTGCTCTTTTTATTTGTTTGAAGAAAACATAGATTATCCGTGCCGCAAAATTGACGCATACGCTGTTTCAATCAATTTTACATCTGTCAACAAAGTAACACGAATTGAGACGCTGAAAATACGATTTTCAACAATTTCAGACACTCTAAAATAGGGCAACACGCTTGGCATAGTTCTCCAAGAGATAAATTTTGTTGCTTTACAGTACGTCTCAGGACACTGTTTTGCACGATTTATCAATGGTTTTGGAGCTGTGCGTGTTCCAAACTTGTGCTGTGCTTGAACTCGTAAGGTACAAGTAGGCTGCAAGTAAGGCACAAAGTTCGCAACTGCATCATAAGCCAATCAAGCAGGAGATGTATCCGCAAGGAGTACATCTCCTGCTTTTGTTTTCAGCGTCTTCATCATTGTGTTCTCTTATATCTTGTTGATCGCCTCCACCAGTGTTTCAATATCCAAGTGGGTATAAACACGCTCAGTCAGCGTCATTGCTCCGGCGTGTCCGACGATCTTCTTGATCATGGTCTGATCTACATGCGCTTCTGTCAGCATAGAGATACAACTGTGTCTTGTGTCATGGGGCGTGTGCTCAAATCCAAGCTGCTCCATGAGCGGGGTAAAATAACTGTCGTAATAGTTTCTGTAATCAAAGTGCTTCTGTTCCGGGGTATGTAAAAGGTATTCACATTGTGAACCTTCAAACCACGCCTTGTAGAACGGGAGCACTTTGTCTGCTATGGGGACTTTTCGCAGACCATTCTCTGTCTTGCTCGCGATCACATCAAAGTACTGTTCATCGAGGTGAACATCTTCCTTTTTGAGATCGAGGAATTCAGAGATACGGCATCCATTGTAAATCAGCATCAACACAATCTGATAGTATGGATTCTCTGCAAGCTCCCAAAGGCGATTGATCTCCTCCTTGGCAAACTTATTCCGGTCGCGCTTGTCTGGATTTTTATCTTTGTACTTGACGATATCCACGAACTCAGAATAATCCTTGTTGCAGATGTCATGCTTCATCGCATAATCGTACATCTGACTAAGCAGGTTCTTCAGCTTCCGTAGTGTGGGATAGTTTTTACCGCTGGTGTCCACCACAAACTGGAGATCTGCCAGCCGCAACTCCTTGAACACCTTATCGTAGAGTGCTCCACACACCTTGTAGGACGCTTCATACCCTTTCACATTGGATTGGGATATCGTCGGGTACTTCTCCTTAGACCAGCGCTCGTAAACCTCTTGGAACGTGACCTTGGCTGCCTTCAGATCAAAGGGATTGTTATTATACTCAGCGAGCATCTGCAAGCCCTCTGCTCTGGTAGCGGCATAGCCAATCGTCATCTGTTCTTGGATCATCTTGTCCTTGACTTCATCATAGCGCCATCCGACAGTTTTCTTCACTACATAGGGTCTCCTTCGTTTTCCGGACATTTTCTTTACAGTTCCATATCCGTTGGGCAATTTCAAATAATATCAAACATCCTTTCTCCCAGTGTGTCATGTCACCGTTAGTTCTTGCTGCCGTTTTCTTCGGCGGCTTTTTTCATTTCTGCCAACATTTGGCGATCAAGTTCGTTGCGGCGCTGAATGCGTTCCATTGTTGTCAGCTCCTCCACTTCCCTGTCAGCCAGCTTTGCTCCGGCGTAGTAGGCAAGCTCATCTTCGATCCAATGATCGAATGCCGTCTGATCCGTCCAATAGGTTTCCAGCCGATTTCTTTCATCTCGGAACTTCTCCAAAATCAAGCACAGATCAGCGTTCAAATTTGCCGTATGATCGTGACCGTTGAATTTCAACGCGCACGTCCATTCGTCGTAATGGGGCGGTCTTCTCACATCAACCTCAAACCGCAAGCCAGCCTTTCGATTCAGTTGATACAGAACTGCAATCACATCAGAAAGGCTCTCCAATCGGACTTCGGGCATCTTATAGCCAATCAGTTCCGCAGGAGATACATTAAGGACTCGTGAGATCGTATTGATCATCGCTATGGATGGTTCAATTTCGCCGCTCTCATACTTTTGAACGGTACGCAGGGTTTTGTCAAGCTGATTGGCAAGCTCTGTCTGACTCAAGTGTGCCGCTTTACGCGCCGCCTTGATTCTTTCGCCAATTTCAGCCGGGTTGCTTCGCATATATCATCACCTCAAGTAAAGTGTAACAGCTCGTCTTGCGAATTGCAAGAGCGCAATGCGAATTATTTTTTCGTATTGCGTATTGACAGTTTGTAGCCATGTACTTATAATTAGATTGCGAACTAATAATTCGCAATATTGACACAAGGAGGTGACACTATAGAAAAGAAATTGTTCGTCGAGTTTCCCCCCTTTACTGGACGAAACGTACCCATTACCGAGATCGCCGCAGCGATGCACAAGGACGCTCAATATGTACGCGTCGGATTGCAGAAGGGCATCCTGAAATTCGGATATGCCATCAAGCTGGACAACTCCAATGAGTACAACTATTACTGCCCGGACAAAAAGGTGTGGGAAGAGATCGGATACTTTCAGACAGATAGCGTATAAAAAGAAAAGAGTTCTCATCCCGACAGACGAGAACTCTTCCAAAACATCTCAACGGCAACCACCGTCCCCATCTACAAATCCAAAGATTTGGAGATGGACGGCAGAGGGGATTTCATAAATCTTCTCTGCCTGTGGGCGGCAGCATTGGTGCAGATGCAGCTGCGACAAGGCTGGCGGTCACGCCGGATTTTGAGGGTGTGGATATTACTTACAAACCGAAAAATGCGGCTGAGGCTTCCGAAGAAGCCGCACTCCACCTCGTAGAGCGCAATGCACTTTTGATGGCTTTGCTGTCAAAAGTGCTTTTGCGTTACTTTTGGCAAAAGTAACAAAACCCACCGCTGCGGCGGGGAAAGGAGCACCGATGAAACGAACCATCAGCGCCATGTCTGGCAAGGGTGTCGTCGAACACAATCGCCGCACTTATATTGCCGAGAATGTTGACCCTAAACGAACGCCACTGAATATCGAATACTGCTACACACCTATCGAGGAAGCGTATCATCACCTCTTCGATGAAGCCCTTGCAGAGTACAACGAAAAGCAAAAGCGCAAAGATCGCCGTATCGAAACTTACTACGAATACATTCAACGCGGCAAGCAAGAAAAAACCTTTTACGAAGTCATCTTCCAAATTGGAAACAAAGAGGATATGGCAAGCGGCAGCGAGAATGAAAAACTGGCGAAAACCATTTTAGATGAGTTCATGCAGTCTTTTCAAGTGAGAAATCCACACCTCCATGTGTTCTCTGCACACCTTCACATGGACGAAGCAACACCCCATCTGCACATTGATTTCATCCCCTTTACTACAGGAAGCAAGCGCGGATTATCCACCCGTGTCTCTCTCAAACAGGCTCTTGCCGATCAGGGCATCACAGGCGAAGGGCGATCTATGACGGAGCGAGCCGCATGGGTACAAAGAGAAAAAGAAGCACTCGCAGAAATCATGTTGGAACACGGCATTGAGTGGGATCAGAAAGGCGAGCACCGCGAACACCTAAGTGTGTTGGAGTATAAGCGAGAGCAGCGCACGCAGGAGCTTGCCCAGTTGGAGGAAAACATTGCGCAAGTCCAAAAACAACAGCTTTCCATTCAAGCTGTAGAGCAAATCGAAGCCAAGCCTTTGCCGCTAACGTCTAAGGTTGCGATAGCGCGAGAGGATTATCAGACACTTGTCACAGCTGCACAGAAATATGTAGTACAGAAGAAGCAAGAGGGCAAACTGAAAAAGCTTCTGAATGAAGCGAGGAAAACCATAGCCGAGTTGAAAGACACCATTGCCGAGTTGAAAGAAAAACTTACGGCAGCAACAAAAGAGCTTGCCGAATATAAGTCAGTCTACACCAAGCTCCACACCAAGGAATTGGAGCAGGAAAATAAACGACTCCGCAATAGACTCCGCACCTATGAGGATGTGATCTCTCGCAACAATCTGTGGGCGTATTTCTCCAAAAGCAGGGTGAAAGCACACACAAGGGACGAGGCTCGATAAGACGACAAAACTACGAGCCTTCCACCATCCAACAAAAATCCGCAGGCTGATAAGAGTTCAGCCTGCGGATTTTTACATGTTCTCAAAAAATTTTTCTAAATCTACCACTCGAATTTTACGGGAATACCTTACTGGGTAGCTTGTTCCTTCGGAGATTTTTTCATTCACAAGAATAATCCTATACTCTTGTTCATCCTTAAAAAACACATCTTTACAAAGCAGCGAACGATAAACATGTTTAGTCAAAAAGCGATATGCCATTTTACCGTTTTCAACCACAGGAGGCTCATCCTGAACCAAATATTTCATATACTGCATGTCCATCGCTCGCTGTTCATCGTCAGCAGGCAAACCTTTATCAATATAAAAATACTGAACCTCTCCATGCTTAATCTCAGTGCCGATACTATCTTCTACATCGCGCAAAAATTGGTTTGGGTCATCAATAATTGCCACCGCATCCGCATTTGGGAAATGATTTCTAATTGTTTGTTTGATTTGTTCAGATAATTTTATATTTATCCCATCAGTAAAATCTGCATCACAATCTTCTTCATATACGGAAAAAAGGCAAAAAACAGGCGTTCTCTCAGCCGGTTCATATCTGACCAATGCGTTACAATTAGGTACTTCTGCAACCAAACATTTATCATCGCAGTCGTATACAAGCATCCTTTGTCCAAAGAATCTACTGCTAGCTTCGAGCTTATCTCCTTGTCCCTTAATCTTTAATTTATCCTCAATTCCCCAAAAGGTTTGTGCATTGGAGCAATACAACGTACCGTCTGCAAATGACTTAACATCTTTCTTTTTCCCAAATTTCAAAAAATATTTGATTCTGCTCATTATATCTCCTCATTTTTGCACAGATCATACCCCCACGACTTACCCATACGAATCTTTTGAATTTTTCCTTCATCGGTCAGCTTGGCAAGAATACGGTTCGCCGTTGCGGATGATACATCAAACAGCTGCCGTACATCCGCATTGGTAATGGCATCATTCTTTTTCAAGAATCGCTCAATCTTATACCAACGCAGTTCATCGGTGGTCATGTTTTCAGCCGCGCCGGAAGTCTGCACAGCTTCCATCAATGCTTCGCGGATCGCAGACAACATAAACTCAATAAACGCCGTAGACTCAGCTTCGTAATTGGAGCGGTTGATGGCAGCATAGTATTCACCCTGTCGATCATGAATAATGGACTCCACCGGAAGCCATGCAAACATGGGCTTCCACCGGGTCAACAGCAGTGTATGCCACAAGCGCCCAATTCTCCCATTGCCATCAGCAAAGGGATGGATCACTTCCAGTTCATAATGGAACACACAACTCTTAATCAACATATGGATATCACTGTTCTTGACCCAATCCAGTAGTTCCATTGTGAGTCCGGGCGCATAATCCGGCAGGGTGCCGAAATGCAGGATATTCCCCTGCTTGTCCACTACTCCCACGGGACCGGAGCGGAAGCAACCGGATTCTGCGGTCAATCCTTTGGTCATCACGCCGTGGGCACTCAGCAGATCATCTACAGAATACGGATTCAGCGAATCCATCATCTCATAGATCTCGTATGCGTTTTTCACCTCAGCAATGTCTTTGGGCGGTGCAATCACATGTTTGCCGTTCAGAACAGCCGTCACCTGTTCCAGACTCAAAGTGTTCTGCTCAATTGCGAGAGACGAGTAAATAGTGCGAATGCGATTGGTGCGGCGTAGCATGGGGTTCGTCGTCAATCCTGCAACTGCATTGACCTGTCCGACCAATTCTGCAATCTCTGCAATTTTATCGAGAATAGAAGCTGTAATTGTAAAGGGTGGCTTCTTGTTGTACATAATACATCACCTCATCCTCATTATAGCACTTCATCGCTCATTCATCAATCAAAACCAATTGATGAATGAGCGATGAAAACTAACCGAGCCAGTAAGCCATATATTCTAATTAAATCCGGGCAGAGGTCCGTCTTAAAACAAGCTCACATTAACTCTTCTGCTTTAGCGAAGCTTTGGGTTGCATCTTCTTGACGGTGTAGTTTCTCCAAAATTTTACCCCTGCTGTTCCAGAAGTCCGCATTTTGAGGAATTATTGCGAGAGCTTTATCTACAGCAAGAAGCGCTTCTTCGTAACGCTCCACGGCGTATAGAGTTATAGCTTTCAAATTGTAATAGTCAGCATTCGCAGGGACAAATTCGATAGCTTTGTCGATATCCGCCAACGCTTCCTCATAGCGCTTTACCTCATATAGGGTTGTAGCTCTCGACATATAGAGGCTATCGTCATCAGGAGCAAGTTCAACTGCCTTGTTACAGTCATTCAATGCCTCCTCATAGCGTTCCATTGCATGGAGAACTACAGATCTCGACCCATAGTACTCAGCGTCATTAGGGGCAAGTTCAACTGCCTTGTTACAGTCATCCAATGCCTCCTCATAGC
>JAFVXA010000028.1 GCA_017501355.1 Oscillospiraceae bacterium | reverse complement strand
GTGCGTTTTTAATGTCATTGGCGCTCAGATCACGGTTTCTTGCAAGGGTACGGTCAATCCCGTCGTTTCTTGCCATATAGCTCCTTTCTGCTGAATATCAACGGTGAATTTGGGGTTACGATTTGGGGAACGGCACTTTTTCAAAGTGTAATAACCCACTATGGTACTTTCATCCAGGGTGGCTGCAAAGTACCGTGGGCTCTCCGAGGGGGAGGGGGCGCCGCCCCGTTGTCTGCGGACAACACCCTGCCCAGGAACCCTTTTATAATGGTTCCCGTGACCCTCCGAAATTGTGACGATCCGTGTCGGTGGTGACGATGTGACGGTAAGGGTTCTTACCGTCACGGGAGCTTCGCTCTATCGTCACTCCGTCACAGCCGTCACTCATCGTCACGCATCCTTGGCGATCAGCTTCAAGCTGATGCTGCGGCCTGCGTGACTTCGGCTGCACTTGTAGCGAATGCTGTAATCTCTGTGCAGCCGGGATGCGTTGACATTCAGCTTCATGCTCAGCGCATTGGGCTTCATGTCAATTTTCAGAGCATCCACAAGTGCGGTGGCTGTGCCACTCCACTCCGGCCGCTCCGGCGAGAGAAGAGAAGCGACGGCTTCCAGGATGGGATCGGGAGGATCATCCCAGAAGTCGGTGTCTGCATGGTCGAAGTTCCAAAGCATAGTTGCGTCATCCCTGACCATGTACATTCGCTGCTCTGCCACATCTCTGCCGGTGACATCGATGGTTCCCGTTGTGGGGGTCTGACCACGGGATCGCTTGAATACGAATGTTCCATCGACGCTGCCGTGGATACCGTTTGTGCCGGATACCGTATCAAAGGGATCGTCGGCTTCCTGCTTCCGTGTGTGGTGTACCATCATAATGCAGATGCCCAGTTGGTCAGACAGTTGTTTCAGCGGCCCCATAGATTCGTAATCGGCGGCATACTCATTCCGGGCGGAACTCTTACCGGAGCGAACTTTTTGGAGTGTGTCGATGATAACAAGCTGAGTGCCGGGATGCTCCCGGACAAAACCTTCGATCTGCTGTTCCAAACCCTCACCGATCTGCTTCGCCAGAACTGCGAGATAAAGCTGGTCGGTGGAATTTGTGCCGTACATTTGGTATAGGCGGCGCTGCAACCGGGAAAACTTATCTTCAAGGGCCAGGTATAAACACGGCCCCTGCCGCACAGGATGCCCCCAGAGGGGGCTCCCGGTGCAGATTTGATATGCCATTTGGAGCATCACATAAGACTTGCCTTTCTTCGGTGCGCCTGCGAAGATATACAGACCGGGGAAGAGCAGCTTATCTATGATCGGCTCCGCATCGTGGTATACCGTGTCAAATAACTCGGTCATCGTGATGGCATTGAGATAGCTGGGATCGTTCATTCGGGCGATCCTGCGCTGGATTTCGTCGAAATCATCCTCAATCTCGGAAAATTGGGGATTGATTTCATTGGAATCTGTTGTTATAATGCTGGTAGTGTAATTGGAGATCGGCTGTTCCCCGTCTGCGCCAACAGACGGAATCGGGACAGTCGTTTTTTCTTTGCCTTCAATCATTTGGCGTCGCCTCCGATTTCAAGGCCATAGAACTTTTGCTGGAAGTAGCGGAGGGGACACTTGCCATTGATAGTCAGGTATCCCTGCTCTTTCAGTTCGTTGTTCATGTCCCGAACGATCTGATAGGCTTTGGTGCGGCTGACACCCATGATCTCAGCCACTTCGGCAGCGGTGATGAATTGCGCTTTCATTTGTGCTTTCATTGTACCTCCTGTTAGTGAAATTTAGATTTGTGAACCTCTGGTGCGTCATGTTCTCGCCTCCTTTCTAGAATACGCACTTTTAGTACGCTTTTATTATACGAACGAAGCGTACATTTGTCAAGTCCATTAAATGCAAAATATGTACTTGCAATTCGTAAAATCCTGTGATACAATGTGGATGAGGTGAATCAAACATGGATGTATTTGATTATTCCGCAATCGGTCAGCGGATCAAAACGCTGCGGAAAAGCAAAGGTCTGAACCAACAAGACCTCGCAAACCTGCTGGGCAAATCTCTGAGAACCGTACAGAAGTATGAAACCGGTGAGATCGAAGTATCCATCGCTATTGTCAATGAACTGGCAAAGCTGCTGGATACCACACCCACCTTCATTCTTGGCTACGAAACCGACAGAGAACCCCTGCGGAGCCTTGCGGACATTATGGCGCTGTTCTTCAAGCTGGATATGGTGGAAGGACTTGACTTCCAGATCGATGTGAGAAGACCGCCCCACCATGATGGTTGGTCTTGCTCCCTTACCTTTAACGGTAAGAACATGGATGCAGAGCATAATGCGGATATGTGTCTGTTCCTGGAAAATTGGGAGCGTGAACGGGAGAATGTTCGCAGCTACTATCACGATAAGGAATCTTACGAGAAGTGGCAGGACAAGACCCTGGCTTACTATGCTGCCAGCGCATTGACGGTCAAAGAATTTGAGGAACTGGATCGCGAAGAGCGAATGAAAAGAAGAATCGCGTATCTGAACGGTCTGT
>JAFVXA010000027.1 GCA_017501355.1 Oscillospiraceae bacterium | reverse complement strand
CCCCGCTGTGCAAGTTTTTAGAACTTGCAAAAAGTTCTAAAAACTTCTTATTTGAAAGGTGCAGGACACCCTTCCTGGGTTTCCCGCACACACCCTTCCTTCCCGTCGAATCGGATAAAAGGGTTTATCGACAGTCTCAAAAGCTTTATGCGCAAACAGCATTGCGCATAAAGTTTTGCTTTTCATGATTCCTCCGGCAATTCAAACAGTGTCCACGGATACTCCGCAGGGGGCAGCGCGGACACACGCACCTCTTCCTTGCGGAAGGGGTGACGGAACGCAAGGCGATACGACCACAGTGCCATGTGGGGAGACTTGATGCGGCTGCCATAGCGCTGATCCCCCACCAGAGGATGCTTTCTGTGGGAGAACTGCACACGGATCTGATGGGTGCGCCCTGTTGCGAGCTTCACGCGGAGGAGGGAAAACGTTCCCTCTTCCGTTTCCTTTGTCTCCAGCACGCGGTAGCTCAGCTCCGCTTCCCGCACGCCCTTGCGCTGCCGCTGCACCACAAAGCTTTTGTTCTTCGCCGCGTCACGGAACAGCAAGTCTTTCAGCACAGCGCTCTCCTCTTCCATCTGCCCCTGCACCACGGCGAGGTATTCCTTCTCCATGCTCCGCTCCGACACGATGGCGCTGAGCTTGCCCGCAGCAGCCCTCGTTCTGGCGAACACCATGCATCCGCCCGTTTCGCGGTCAAGGCGATGGACGGAATAGATCTCAGAGCCGAGCTCTGCCGCAAGCAGGGCGGGCATACCGCCCTCCCCCTCGCTCACCACGCCGAAGGGCTTTACGACGAGCACCATGTCTCTATCCTGATGCAGCAGTTCCATCCATCAGCCCTCCGTGCATTCCTGCAAGAATCGCTCCAGCGCCGTCTGACAGCGTTCCAGATCCACCATGTAACTCGTGCCGTGCTTTGCCTTCGGCACAATGTGCAGTTCCTTTCTGCTGCCGCAGGCGCAGTAATTCTCCTCGCTGAAGTGCGGCGGCACAAAATCATCGTCCCCACCGTGGATCAGCAGCACAGGAATCTTACAGTTTTGAAGGGCTTCCACCGTGGAACACTCACGGAAGCTGAAGCCCGCGATATGCTTTGCAAACAGATCCGCCGAGCGCAGCACCAGTCCACCGCAGGGCACATGGGCTTTGCGGATGAGATAACGGATCTCCTCCCAGCCACTGGTGAAGCCGCAGTCTGCAATGATGCCCCGCACCGTGGGCGGCAGCTCCAGTCCCGCCGCCATCAGCACCGTAGATGCGCCCATAGACATACCGTCCAGCAGCAGAGGATGCTCCGCGCCGAAGCGCTCATAGGCATACTGCGCCCAACGCTGACAGTCAAACCGTTCCTTTGCACCGAAGGTGATGAACTTTCCCTCGCTTTCACGGTGAGAACGCTGAAATACATGAAGCAGCGAATACCCCAAACCATAATAATAGGAATACACGCAGCTGAAATCCAAAAAGCCATCCGTGCGGTAGCCGTGGAAGAGCAGGATCGTGCCCTTGGCTTCGGGATGGGCAAGATAGCTGCCGCGGAGCTTCAGCCCGTCATGGGAGAGGATCTCCACAGGCTCTCTCTCCTGGGCGTGAAACCAGCGGATGCCCTCAAAAACGCCCTCTTTATACTCTGCCCACAGGGGATCGACCCGTTCCTCGACGGGACGGGTATCCTCCTTTTTGCGGGGACAGGCGGTATGAAACACATACGCACCTGCACCCAGCACAGCCAGTGCCGAAACACCTGCCGCCGTCAAGATCTTCTTCATTCGATCTGCTTCCTTTCTTCGCCGACAAAAGCCTGCCAAAATCCCGTCCGCCCCTTTGCAAAGCGGGATGGATAGGGTATAATATTTTTAATTTCGCTCCAAGGAGAAATCGCCATGACCGTTCCCACCTGCTTCATCGTGGGTGCTGCACCCGCGCAGCTGCCCACCATCGAAAAACGCCCCTCAGATCTGCTCATCGCGGCAGACGGAGGTCTGGATGCCTGCCGCGCGGCAGGTCTTGTCCCCGACCTCATCGTGGGGGACTTCGACTCCCTCGGCGCTGTGCCCGCAGGGGACAACGTGGTGACACTCCCCGTGGAGAAGGACGACACCGATACCGCCCACGCCCTCACCCTCGCGCAGGCACGGGGCTTCCGCCGCTTCGTGCTTTTCGGTGCCCTTGGCGGCGAGCGCATCGACCATAGCTTTGCCAATTTCGCCCTCGCCGCTTCTGCGGCAAAGGCGGGCTGCCGCTGTTTTCTGGTGGGGGATCGCACCATCGTCACCGCCATCCACAACGGCGAATGCCGCTTCCCCGCAGGTATGCAGGGGGACGTCTCCGTTTTCCCCTTCGGCGGGAAGGCAAAGGGAGTCACGGAAGAGGGGCTGAAATATACCCTCTGCCGCGCCGATCTCGCCGGTGACTGCGCCCTCGGTGTCAGCAACGCCTTTACGGGCGATGCCGCCCGCATTGCGGTGGAGGATGGCACGCTGCTGATCTTCTATCGCGGGGAGTATGGCGCACTGTATTGATTTTTACTCCGCGCTCATAAATGCGGTGAGGAAGTCCACAAAATACTGCTCATCCTTCGCGCCCATGGTCTCCATGGCGGAGTGCATGGCAAAGAGGGCAAGACCCACATCTGCCGCCTTCACCCCCAGCAGGCAGGCGACCATATTTGCAAGGGTGCTGCCGCCGCGGACATCGGTGTGGTTGGCAAAGCGCTGGCAGGGGATGCCTTTGCTCTCGCAGAGCTGACGGATCATGGCACCCATGGTGCTGTCCGTTGCGTAGGTCTGGGACGCGGACTGCTTGATGCAGACACCGCCGTTGGGATAGCAGGCATTCTTATCGTCATAGACCGAGGCAAACATGGGATGATATGCATGTGCCACATCGCAGGACAGGAGCATACCCTGCAGCATTTCGCCGAGATACTGCTCCTCATTGAGTCCCAGTGCCAGATACAGCTTCTTCATAAACACTTCCGTCACGGCGGAGAATGCGCCGCCCTTGGTGCGGCTGCCGATCTCCTCACCGTCAAAGACAACGCTCACATTCACGCCGCTGCGTCTTTCGCCGTCTGCAAGGGCGCGAAGCACCGCATAGACACTGGTGAGATTATCCAGTCGAGGAGCGGAGACAAGTTCCTCTTCCATACCCACCACGGTGCAGGGCGCACAGTGATACACATGCAGCTCGTAATCGAGGATGTCTTCCTCCTTCACATTCAGTTCCTTCCCAAGGCAGCGCAGCAGGTAATCCTGCTCCAAATTCTCCCCACCCACGGTGAGCAGGGGCAGCTTCACGGATTTCTTCTGCTTGCTTTCGCTGTGCTCGCCCACAAGGTGTACCGCCACATCAGGGATGATCGCCACAGGGCGGCGCAGATCCACCAGCTTCATATTGGGCTGCATGGGATCGGCGCTGCGCAGGGCAACACGCCCCGCGAGGGACAGGGGACGATCTGCCCAGCTTGCAAGATTCGCACCACCATAGACCTCGGTGTTGAGGAACAGATACTGCCCCTGCTTTTTGCAGGGTGCCGCCTTCACGCGGAAGCCGGGGGTATCGCCGTGGGACACCGCCATGCGGTAGCCGCTGCCCCGGGTCCAGTCACTGCCCACAGTGAAGGCAAAGAGGTACAGATCCTGAAACACCACCGCATACTTGCCGCCCGCCTTGATCTCCCAGTCCGAGGCGCTCTCAAGCAGGGTAAAGCCCGCTGCCTGCAGCAGCTGCACGCCTGCTCTGGCGCAGTGATAGGGTGTGGTGGCAGCTTGCACAAATTCAAAAAACGACTGTTTCGTATCCATCGTGACAGTTCCTTTCTTTGTTCGGGGCAGCACGCTTCCCCGCATCATTCAGATGGTTCTATCTTACCCGTTTCTTCCCGCTCTTGCAAGAGCGGAGAAAAAGAGGAGGCTTTCTATGCAGCGTATGTTCAAAAAACTATCCTCTGCCCAGCTCATCATGGGCAGCTTCGCTCTGGTAATCCTGACAGGTGCACTGCTGCTGATGCTGCCCGTCGCGAGCCGCGACGGCACGTCCACCACCTTTCTCGGAGCGCTTTTTACCGCCGTGTCCTCGGTCTGCGTGACGGGACTGGTGGTCTATGACACAGCCACCCACTGGACGATCTTTGGACAAGGCATCATCATTCTGCTGATCCAGATCGGCGGCATGGGCGTTGTGACTGTGGCAGCCGCCGTGGCGCTGGCATCGGGCAGCCGCATCTCCCTGCGCTATCGCAGCACCATGCAGGATGCCATTTCCGCGCCGCAGGTGGGCGGCATTGTCCGCTTCACAGGCTTCATCCTCAAGGGTATTTTTCTGGTGGAAGCTGTGGGCGCATTTGCCCTTGCATGGGTGTTCATCCCCGAGTTTGACTTCCCGCAGGGGCTCTGGATGGCAGTATTCCACTCCATTTCCGCCTTCTGCAACGCGGGTTTCGACCTCATGGGACAGCAGGCACAGTTCTCTTCCCTCACCCGCTATGCCGCCCACGGTTACATGAACCTTGTCATCATCCTGCTGGTGGTCATCGGCGGTCTCGGCTTCCTCACCTGGGAGGATATCTGCCGCAACCGCTTCCGCTTTACCCGTTACCGGATGCAGAGCAAGGTCATCCTGTTCATCACCGCCGTGTTGCTGCTCGTCCCCGCGCTGTACTTCTTCTTTTTCGAGTTTGATGCCCTCAGCGGCAAGGAACGCTTCTGGACATCCCTGTTCCAGTCCGTCACCCTCCGCACGGCAGGCTTCAACACCGTGGACTTTGCCACCATCAGCGAATCGGGACTGATGATGATGTCCCTTATCATGCTCATCGGCGGTGCCCCCGGCTCCACTGCCGGCGGTATGAAGATCACCACCTTTGTGGTGCTCCTTGCCACCGCCATCGCAGGCTCTCGCCGCGAGCACAGCGGTCACCTCTTCGGTCGCCGCATCTCGGATGAAACGGTAAAAAACGCTGTCACCGTGTTTTTGCTGTACGTGGTGTTGTTCCTCCTCGGCGGTATGCTCATCAGCCGCATAGAGGATCTCCCCATCGTCACCTGTCTGTTTGAAAGTGCCTCCGCGGTGGGTACAGTGGGCTGCAGCCTCGGCGCTACCCCCACCCTCAGCAGCGCTTCCCGCGTCATTCTTATCATGCAGATGTTCTTTGGCAGAGTCGGCGGTCTGACCATGGTCTACGCCACCCTCACCGCCAACAAGGATACCCTTTCCCGCCTGCCTCTCGAAAACATTTCCGTCGGCTAAACAATAATCGGCTAAACAAATAAAAGGAGACAACACTATGAAATCTTTTCTCTTGATCGGCATCGGTCGCTTCGGCAAGCACATCGCCAAAACTCTCTATGATCTGGATTTCGAGATCATGGCAGTGGATCAGAACGAGGAGCGCATCAATGAGGTGCTACCCTTCGTCACCAGCGCCCGCATTGGCAATGCCACCAACGAGGAGTTCCTTCGTTCCCTCGGCATCAACAACTACGATGCCTGCATCGTGGGTATCGGCAACCACTTCCAGAGTGCGCTGGAAATCACATCCCTGCTGAAGGAATTAGGCGCAAAAAAAGTCGTCTCCCGCGCCTCCCGCGATGTGGAAAAGAAGTTCCTTCTGCGCAACGGCGCAGATGAGGTGGTCTATCCCCAGAAGCAGATGGCAATCTGGACAGCGATCCGTTACAGCAACGATCACATTCTGGACTATGTGGCTCTTGACAGCGATTTCAACGTCTACGAGATCGACATCCCCGACGCATGGCTCGGCAAGACCGTCGGTCAGCTGAACATCCGCCGCGAGTATCATTTGAACATTCTCGCCATCAAGGAAGGCGGCAAGATGAATCCCGCCGTCACCCCCGACACCCTGCTCGATCAGGGTAAGACTCTGCTGGTACTCGGCAAATATGAACAGGTGGAGCGCTGCTTCCGCTGACAACTCTCTCAAAACATAGCAGGAGCTGTTGCAGAACTTTCATTCTGCAACAGCTCCTCTGCTTTAAGTACCAAAATTCAGAGAATTTTCAATCAGCGCCCAGTCAACATCAGAGCGAAGATAGAAATACTCCATGCTGATACCATTGCGAATCCAGCAGACTTCGATCATTCGATCATAGAGACTAATATACCAGAGGTCATCGTGACCGATTGACAGATGCAGTTCCTGTCCGTCGATGTCAGGATACTGATTGGGACCGCTGAGCTTCTCTGCTTCGAGAGATGTGAGATAGGAAAATAAGCCTTCCCCGTCCCAGGTCTGTGCCTCTTCAGCGAAGTAATCGCTGTCTGCGAGACGATAGGAAACATAGGTGATGTCGGCAGCCGTTCGGTCTCCCGTAATCAGCTCTGCCACCGTTCCCCGATCGGTGCTGACGGCTATCGTACCGTAGGACATCACACAGAGGAACATGGCGATGGAAAGCAGCAGGGTTCCCGTCCAGCGCTCACGTACCTTCACAATATGTTTCAGGCGATAGCGCATGGTTTCCGCTGCAGCCGACAGGCAGGTGGTGAAGCCTCCCGCCTGCCCAGCCGTGTCCAGCAGAAGCTCTGCATACTGCTTGCGCATCCCTTCATCCATGTTCTCCAGAACGATCTCATCACAGGAGAGTTCCAGATCATCGCTTGCCTTGCGGGTAGCGATCCAAATCAGCGGATTGAACCAGCACAGCGCCTGACAGAAGGCGAAGAAAATCTTGGTGCTGACATCGCCTCTTTGAAGATGGTGGATCTCATGGAGAAAGATAAACTGCAGCTCCTGCCGGGAAAACTCCCGCTCAGGCAAAACGGTAACGCGAGTTCGTTTTCCTGTCCCCATGGAGAAGGGGGCGGCAGCAGCGGGACTGATCACCAGCGCAACCGGATGGTAGTATTCAAGCTCCTTCTTCACCTGCTCAAAGAGTGCCTGTACTTCCGGATCGTGGACAGGATAGGAAACAGACATCACCCTGCGGCGAAAGATAATATGAGAAATGGTTCTGCCTGCAAACACGGCAGCAAAACCGATGCCCCACACCCAAAACAGGAGGGTAAGGATATTCGAGGGTATGTAAATGGCAAACATGGGAGCTGCTGCATTCTCAAGCAAAACGTGTGCCTGCCAGAACAGGAACACCGGCAAAACCCACATGGTGGCGCAGGCGCGGGCACTGAAGAATTTCCGCAAAACAGGCAGCAGGAACATCAGCAGCAGGAAATAGATGCTGATCACAAGCATCACATCCAACGACAGAAACAGGAATCGTTTCACGCCATCCATTCCATCCATCGCTGCAAAAAGAAGGAAAAGCGCGAGCAAGAGCGCCGGAAGAAACAGGGCATCCACCCAGACGACAGTCTCTTTTGTCTTTGGTTCATCAAAGTTTAACGGATACTCCGGCAGGGGAGCGCCATGCTCCCATCTCCATGCGCGGCGAAATGAAAAGCCCACAAAACCGGAAAGAAAGAGCGCCCAGATTGCGCGAAAGATCATAGCGTCCCCCTTTCCAGCATATCACGAAGCTCAGCCAGTTCCTCCTTTGTCAGTCCACTGTTGCACAGCGCTGTCGCAAACGCCGACATACTCCCCCCACAGAGCTTCTCAACAAAGCTCTTGCTTTGCGAGGCAAGATAGTCCTCCTGAGAAACTTTAGGGGTGTAATAACTCCTGCGTCCGCTCTTTTCAATCGTGATAAAGCCCTTCTCATGTAGTCGGGTGAGCAGCGTCAGCAGTGTGGTCATTGCCATGGGATGTGTCTTGAACAAAATCTCCTCAATATCAGTTCTCGCAACAGGAGCCGCACAAGCCCAAATCGCCTGCATCACTTCCAGTTCCGCATCAGGCAAACGTCGAATCGTTTCTTTCATGTCACCACTCCTCTACATTTGTAGTACTAACTATATTCTACAAACGTAGAGTTCCGTTGTCAAGACGGAATCGGATATCTATTTCGCTAAAATCCGCATACACACAGAAAGACCCGCAGGAATCATCCTGCGGGTCTTTCTCTTTTGCTTCGTATTACTTACCGCCAAGCTTTTCGCCGACGATAGCTTTATGCTCTGCCGTTGGCTCCCAATCGAAACTGATCTCAACGATCCTGTCCTCATAGCAGATGAGATACCGCTGCAAAGCTCCGGTATCCTGATAGGCAAGCTGATAGGCTTCCACCGCGCCCCAAGGCTGAGGATCAACGTTGAGATAGACCCGCTTGAAACCTTCGGGTATCTCGCTGTTCGCGCTCTCGTCCTTTTCGCTGATAAGCCGCTCCTTACACAGCTCGTACAGGAAGGGGGCTTTGATCACTGCCACCGTATAGTTCAGTCCCGGATGGATACGCCCTTCTTCGTCATCAAGACGCGACCACTGGTTTGCCTCCAACATACCGAGGAAGAGGGATTCCTCACTGCGGCGCTGGCGTACATAGCCGTCATATTCTACATCCAGCAGATCCTCCACCGCAAGGGGCAGCTGATCCTGATAGAGAATAAAAGTACTGCCATGATACTCATAGGTCTCCGCATCCTGATCAAAGAAACCATTGCGGGATGCCCGCAGTGTTCCAAAGGTGATGGCACCCATCATAGCAAAGGCAAGCACAAAGTCCACGATCAGCGTGATAGTGAGATTCGTCCCACGGGAAACCTTCCTGCGCTTCAAAAACTGCTTCATGCCATTGACGATAAGGAGCAGCGCAATGATATATCCATATACCAGGATGCTCACCCAGCGCGTCATGACGGAGCCCACCGTCATCACATTGATGATCCAATAGGCAAAGCAAAGCGTCACCGTCCAAAGGACAAACATCTGCACGCCACGATTGTTCGGTGTGTCGGTAAACTCGCCCTGTTCCGCTGCCCGTGTCGCTTTGCGATACCATTGAAAATACCGCACGAGCTCCACCGCAGAGAGAAACAGCAGCATGGTCCAAACCACGCCGGTAAACAACTGGGTATAGCTTGCGAGCGTCCCGATCGGATCGCCAAGCAAGCGGGAGACAAACAGCACACCGTTCAGCACACCGATGACAAGGTACAGAACATACGGCAGCAGATGGTTTTTCTTCGCGGCCTTATGGATGTTCTCCACCTGTGCCACCGGGTCAGTCTCAATAGGAGTAGGATTTTCCTGCTCGGTATAGAACACCTGCATCTGGGCGCTGCTGCAAATAAACTGCCAGCCGGAGCGGGCGGTAAACTCCTGATAGAGCTGCTGCCCTTCCGTCAGCTCGGGGTCAAACTCGGACGCCTTGGGATAGTAAGTGACGGAAAACTGTCCGTACTTCGGCTCTCCGCGGCGATAGATCCAGCCAAGGCTTGTGATCTTTTCCAGCATCCAGCCCTTTTCTGCCATCTGTTTGAGGTGTTTCTCAATACCCGTGTGGTCATAGAGCGACACGGCCTCGAGTCTTCGTTTGGTCTCTCTCATCTGGCATCCCCCTTTCCGAAGAAAGCGTCAAAATTGGCGACCTGCGTGCGAAGACGCTGCGTTTCCGCTTCCAGCATCTCCTTTCCTTTGTTCGTGAGAATATAGCTTCTGCGGCGACCCTCCACCTTCACTTCACGGATCATCTCCGCATCCAGAAACTGCTCCAAAAGGGTGTACATGGTTCCGGAGCCGACGGTCACCTTGCCATCTGTCATCTGCGTGATCTTGTCAAAAATGTCGATGCCATAGCACTCGTCCTTGAGACACAGCAGGATATAAAACATCTGCTCTGTCAGGGTTTTGAATTTTTCTCTCGGCATTGTCACAGCTCCTTTCTCGATAATCGAGTTCTTCTGATTTCATTATATCTCGAATATCGAGTTTGTCAAGAGCAGCCAGGCACTAAAAATAACAGGGCAGAGCCGCAGCTCTGCCCTGTTGTTCATTCACTTTATTCCACTTCGGCAGGTGCAGAAACCGCTTCTTCTGTTTCCTCGCCATAGCCTTCCAGCGTGCCATGCTCGATCCAGTAATCGAAGCGTTTCATGGTCTCCCCATAGGTATCCTGACAAACCTCAGGCAGGCTTTCCAATGCCCCCACCTGTTCAAAGCCCTTCTGCACCGCTTCGCGCAGCAGCTCTGCCTTGGCGGCATCGCCGCCGGAAAGTCGGATCGCCATATCCATCAGACGGGTCGACACCGCATTCACACCCCATGCACCATCCTCCGCGATGGCGGCAGCCGCCTCCTCGGGAGTCTTGCCAAGCTGCAGTGCATCTGCCATTTCATCTGCAGTCATGGTCTTACCCACCTGCACGCCGATGGTCTTTTCCACCAGAGCCTTCATGCTCTCGTAGATCTGATCCTTCATCTGCTGCACAAGATCCTCAGACAGTTTCCCGGGTTTTTCATAGGTACCCACTGCAAGGACAGGCTCTTCCTTTACAAAGGCATCTGCCTTGCCCTCCACCACGCTCACCGAAACGGCGGCGGCAGTCACAGTGCCGTCTTCCCTGTTGACCGTCACAGAAGCAGCGCTTGCCGAAAATCCGGTCAGATTCACATTCGTCATGTTCATTGTCTCGCCTCCTTACGATCCTTCAAACATATCCCTACGTTCTGCTCGTTCCTTATGCGCCGAGACCCGTCAGCTCCGCAAGCTCCTCGCGGTTTCTGGTCTCGGTCTCATATTCGGCTCTGGAGATCTCTCCTCTGCTCAGCATCCCCGCAAGCTCCGAGTCGGTGTAGCCGGAAAGATCCTTATCCTCCAGATCTTCCATCATCTCCTCCAGCTTCTTTGCCCATCGCTCTTCCCGCCTTGCCTTTACCTCGTCCATCTCCTCGTTCTCCTCTGCCGCCACGAACGCCTTCACCCGTTCGTCGGTTGCCGTGCCGGAGATCTGAGAGATCCGTGCGCGCTCATATACACCTGCGGTCACATCTGCCGCCCGATCTGCATAGGCATTGCCTGCGGGAGAAATGGTCAGCACATCGCCGTCCACAGAGGTGCGCACCGTACCATCAGAGACGGGCATCACGTCAAAGCGGCTTTCCCGAACGGCATTGGTGTCCACCGTGCGGTTTGCCCGATTCAGCTGCGCATACTGATTGTTGCCGATGGTATGCAGCACGCTGCCCTGTACATTTGCGATCATCGCCCTCTCCCCCTTTCTATCGTTCTTACTGCCGTTTGGGCAGACTTTTACTCATAATTATGTTTTATTATATACCTTTCCTTTCCTCTTGTGAAGTGCCGCATTCACTTTTTCTCGCCTTTTTTGAACTTTTTTTGCAAAATCCCATCCCCCGCCCGCCTCACTCTTGATTCCCTCCGATGAAAGTTGTAAAATTTTATATCAATATCATCCGTTCGTGTCTTATCAAGGCGCGAACGCGTTTGGATGGAACGAGGTAATCATTGTGAATCTGATCCTTTCCTGCGCGCAGATCTCCGGCATTATGATCTCCATGGTCGGCATCGCTGTGCTGATCCGTCGGGAGCAGAACCGCACGACGCTGTTCCTCATGCTGGCAAACATCGGTTGTCTTCTCATCAACTGCTGCTATCTTCTGATGCTCCACTCCGCCGCCCCCAGCGAGGCGCTGGTGGCGCTGAAACTGCAGTTTCTCGGTAATATCCTGTGCTTCCTCTTCCTCGCCCTGTTCATTCTGGAGTATCTCCGCCTGAAACGGGCAAGACCCGTCATGGCGCTGTGGCTGATGCTGGATTTCGCCAACCTCTTCTGCCTCTGGAACGGCAGACTGAGCCAGCTGGTTTATCGGGATCTGCACTTCTCCCATGTGCCGTCCCTCGGCATCATGCGGATGGATATGTCTCTCGGCATTTTGCAGATCCTGCGCTACGGACTGATCTCTCTGGCACTGCTCTGCGGCATCATCTGCATGACCCGTCGCCTGTTCCGCACGAAAGCCACGGTGGAACGCAAGAATCTCGGTCGTCTGGTGGGCACCATGTTTGTGATCCTTGTGGCGATGAATGTGACCATTCACACCCACTTCAGCTATGACATCATGCCCATCTGCGCTTCCATCTGCGTCATCACCATCATCACGGGCGTGATCCGCGGCGAGCTGCTGAGCGTGGTGGAAACGGGACGCGAATGGGTAGTGGAGCACATGGGCAATCCCTTCGTGGTGGTGGACCCCATGTACGGCTATCTTGATGCCAACACCGAGGCAAAAGCCATGTTTCCCTGCCTGCAGAACATGATCCGCAACAGCCCCGTCCCCAAGGAGCTGCAGTCCGTTTTCCGCGCCGAAGAGGAGCTGTTCCGTTTCGGTGACCGCTCTTACGAAAAAACCCTGCAGCCCATTGAGCAGGACGGCGACCTGATGGGCTACGGTCTGCTTTTGATGGACGTGACAGAGCGCGAAACGCTGCTGGAGGAGCTCCGCGCCGCCAAGCAGAAGGCGGAGGATGCCAACGAGGCAAAATCCACCTTCATGTCCAATATGTCCCATGAGATCCGCACCCCCATGAACGCCATTGTGGGCATGACTGAGATCCTGCTGCGCAAGCCCCATCCCGAACAGGACAAAAACTATCTGCAGAGCATCCGCAATTCGGGCAATGCACTGCTGTCTATCATCAACGACATTCTGGATTTCTCCAAAATCGAATCCAACCGACTGGAGGTCGTGGAGGGAGACTATGACCCCATGTCCCTGCTGCACGATCTGAGCATGATCTTCCTCAACCGCATCGGAGAAAAGCCCGTGGAGCTGCTTTATGATGTGGACACCCGTCTGCCCGCGCAGCTCTATGGCGATGCGCTGCGGGTACGGCAGGTCATCATCAATCTGATGAACAATGCCATCAAATTCACGGTGGAAGGCTTCGTGCGGCTCCGCGTGGAAATGACCGCCGTCACTGAAACCGACGCAGAGCTGCTCTTCACCGTAGAGGACAGCGGACAGGGCATCCGCGCAGAGGATATTCCGAAGCTCTTCGGTATGTATCAGCAGGTGGACACCAAGAAAAACCATCAGAAGGAAGGCACGGGTCTGGGACTTGCCATTTCCAGGCGTCTGGTGGAGCTGATGGGCGGCGAGCTTTGGGTGGAGAGTGAATACGGCAAAGGCAGCCGCTTCTTCTTCCGCATCCGTCAGAAGCTCCGCAGCGAAAAGGCAGCGGCGCACATCCGCTCTGCCGCTCCCGTCAAGGTGAGCGGTCGCTTCCGCAGCGCCTATCTCGGCGAGACACTGGAAAAACTGGCAAATGCCTACGCTCTCAGCTACCTCTCCCCCGCGCAGGTCGCTGCGGGAGAGCAGGTGGATCACTTCTTCGTAGACAAGTGTAGCGAGCTCACAGAGGAGGAGCAGGAACATCTGCGTGCCCACGGCACCCGCATTTCCCTGCTGCAGAACCCCATGACGGAGCATGACGCACCAAGGGGCATGGAACTCATCAACAAGCCGCTTTACAGTCTGAATTTTACACAGGTCATCAACGGCGAACAGATCGTCCTTGCAGGCAGCGGCAGCGAAGCACTGTTCTTCCGCGCGCCGAAGGCACAGGTACTCATCGTCGATGACAATGAAATGAACCGCAAGGTGGCGGTGGGGCTGCTGGAACCCCTCGATATGCAGATCGACCTTGCAGAAAACGGCAAGACAGCCCTTGCGATGATCTCAAAAAAGAAGTATGATATTATCTTCATGGATCACATGATGCCCGTGATGGACGGCGTGGAAGCGACCCGCGCGCTGCGTGAAATGGACGGCGAGTATTTCCGCCATGTCCCCGTGGTGGCGCTGACCGCCAACGTAATTCCCGAAGCGCAGAAGAGCTTCTTTGACGCGGGCATGAATGACTTTGCCGCCAAGCCCATCAAGCTCAAGGAAATCGCAGCGATCCTCCGCAGATGGCTCCCCGCCGATCTGATCGAGAACGCGGAAGAACCCGCGGAGGACACACCCGCGCCGGAGACCTTGCCCCCCATTGAGGGGATCGACACGGCAGAGGGACTTCGCAACTGCGGTTCGCGTGAATTGTTTTACAGTCTCCTGGGGGATTTCCACCGACTGATCGACATGAAGTCCCGGGAGATCGAGTCCTATCTTGCGGAGGGGCTGCTGCGCAGCTACACCATCGAAGTCCACGCGCTGAAAAACACCGCCCGCATGATCGGTGCCGTGGAGCTTTCCAGAGAGTTTTACGAGCTGGAGCAGATCGGCAATCGGGAAGATCCCGCCGCTGCCGCAGAAAAGACCCCCGCAGTCCTTGCTCACTACCGCTCCTACAAGCCCATTCTTGCCCCCTACGCAGAGGTGGACTGTGACACCACGGCTGTCTCCGTGGAGACCATGCGGGAAACCCTGCAGCGGCTTGCAGATGCTATTGACAGCTTTGATCTTGATGCCGCAGACGCGGCGATGGCAGAACTGGGCACGTATGAATGGCGGGAGGACCTGCGCGAATGGGTAGAACGTCTGCGGGCACTGGTGGCAGATGTCGCCATGGAGAATGTCCTCAAAACCGTCCAAACAATGATGGACATGCTTTCAGAAAATGGAGGAGAAGAATAAATATGGGAACGATCATGCTTGTTGCGGAAGCCCGCAATTTCCTGTTGGCATCCATGCAGGAGCAGCTGGAGGCGTTGGAGCACAAGGTGCTCATTGCCGAAGCGGACATTGACGCACTGAATCAGGTCACCGAACCGCTGGACGCGATCCTGCTCTACGCGGGAGACGAGCTGCTGGAGAATCAGAAAGCGCTGATCTATCTGCGGGACAAGGCTGTGGAGGACAATCTCGCCGTATTTATGTGCGGCGGAGAGGATGAGATCGCCGAACTGGGACAGATTTTCCCGAGAAGTATGGCAAGCAAAATCTTCCTCCGCCCCATTGATGTCAAAAAGCTGACGCAGGAGGTCAGCAGCTGTCTCCACGAGATGAATCACAGCATCCGCAAAAAGGTGCTGATCGTGGACGATTCCGGCGCTATGCTGCGCAGCGCCAAGAGCTGGCTGGAGGAAAAGTATCAGGTCATCCTTGCCAATTCCGGTATGATGGCGATCAAGTATCTCGGCTCTCACCGCCCGGATCTGATCCTGCTGGACTATGAAATGCCCGTCTGCGATGGCAGGCAGGTACTGGAAATGATCCGCTCTGACATGGAGACTCGCGATATCCCCGTCATTTTCCTCACCGGCAAGGACGACAGAGAAAGCGTGCTGAATGTGATGGCACTGCGCCCCGAGGGCTATCTGCTCAAGACCCTGCCCCCCGAGGTCATTGTCCAGCATATTGATGATTTCTTTGCCAACCGCAAATGGCAGGATGCCTTGAGCAGCGGTGATGCATAAGAACAAATGAAAGGAAGCGCTGCAGAGTTGCATTGCTCTGCAGCGCTTCCTTTTATGTTGTTTTTCAGGTTCTGAGGGTAGCGCGCAGACGACCGCTTTTCAGCAGCAGATCCAGCGCATCCTCGATGGAAGTCACCACCACATCGGTATGCGCCAGCAGCGCACCGCAGCAGCCCTCCCTGCCGATCACGCAGATGGAGAGATCTGCCGCATCGGACATCTGGATGTCGTTGAAGCCGTTGCCGATGGCAATGACCCCGCCTGCCATCTTCCGCGCCTCGTCCGCCTTGATCCTGCCCACCTCCGTGGTGGGAAAGGTCAGCACCTGCAGCGGCAGCCCCTCGCACTTCTTTGCGGCGGTGCCGTGGGTATCGGCAGTGATGACATAGATGGAAAGCTCCTTTGCAAGCTCTGCCAATCTCGGGCGGATGCCCTCGATGATCTCGCCGTCCTCGGCGATGGTACCGTTATAGTCCAGAATCAGATGACTGAGGGTCATCTCCTCCCTGCCGGGAATTTGAATATGCAACATATCGTTTCCATCTCCTTACGCGTAAGCGCCGTGCAGATAATCCTTCGTTTCGGGGCGCTGGGGATTGCTGAACAGTTCTTCCGTGGTGTTCTGCTCCCAGAGCTCGCCCCCCAGCATAAAGATGCAGTCATCCGCAATGCGCCGTGCCTGAAACAGATTGTGGGTCACAATGACAATGGTATAGCGTTCCTTCAGCTGCAGCAGCAGCTGTTCAATGACCTGCGTGCTCTTTACATCCAGTGCAGAGCACGGCTCATCCAGCAGCAGGATCTCCGGCTCCGCGGTCAAGGCTCTTGCGATGCAAAGGCGCTGCTGCTGTCCGCCCGAAAGCTTCAGTGCGCTCTTGTCCAGTTCGTCCTTCACCTCGTCCCAGAGACCTGTGATCTCCAGATTTTCCCGTACGATCTCATCCAGCTTCTGCTTTCCATGCACACCATAATACAGCGGCGCGTAGGTCATATTCTTATAGATGGACAGGGGGAACGGGGTCGGGGTCTGGAACACCATGCCCACACGGCGGCGCAGCTCATCGACAGGAATGGACTGAATATCCTGCCCATCCAGATGGATGCTGCCCCGTATGCTCGCACCGCCCTGCAGCTCCAGCATACGGTTCATTGCCTTGAGAAGCGTGGATTTTCCACAGCCGGAGGGTCCCATGATGGCAGTGATCCGTCCGCGGCGAATGGAGGTGCTGACGCCCTCCAGAACTGTTTTCTTTTCATAGGCTGCGCCAAAATCGCAGAGCTTGATCACAGTATCGCTCATACTTTCTTCCTCCATGTAAACCAGGTTGCGAGGCTGTTGGTGACGAGAACGATCATCATCATAACGAACGCCGTGCCATAGGCATTTTCGGGAGACACGCCCTGGGTCAGCAGCATATACAGATGATAGGGCAGTGCCATGGCGGGCTTCATCACATCCTCGGGCACCTTGGAAATAATCACCGCGCCCGTGAAGATCAGCGGTGCTGCCGCACCCATGGCATAGCAGGCACCGAGGATCACGCCGGAGACGATCTGAGGCAGACACCGGGGCAGCACGATGCGGCGCAGGGTATAGGCGCGGGACACACCGAGGGCATAGGACGCATGGACAAGATCGCCCTCCACCTCCCGCAGCGCTTTTTCCGCGCGGACTTCAATAAAGGGCAGGATCATCACGCCCTGCGTGATACCGCCCGCAAGGATGCACTTGCCCCAGCCGAGGGTCAGCACCAGCAGTGTATAGCCAAAAAGTCCCATGACGATGGAGGGAACGCCTGCCATACACTTCATCACAAGGGCGATCCTCTCCGCTGTCCTTTGGCTGCGGCAGTAATAGACCTGATAGATCGCGGTACAGATGCCAAGCACCGCGCCGAAGAGACAGGCAATGCCCGTATACCACGCGCTGCCCACAATGGCGGGCAGGATGCCGCCCTCTGTGCCGATGATCATGCCCTTGGGGGATTCCGTGAGAAACTCCCATGTGATGGCACTTGCCCCCTTGCCGAAGATATAGGCAAAGAGGAAAAAGATCGTACCGAAGGTCAGGGCACAGGCGAGGATCGCCCAGCACTTGACAAGCCAGACTTTCGCTTTCATGCCTTGCCCTCCTTTGCGAGTTTCTTTTTCAGTCTCTCGAAAACGATGTTGATGGCAAAGAGCATCACCATCAGCACCAGACCCGCGGTGTACAGGGCGCTGTAATGGGTACTGCCCACCTCGGCAATGCCCATTTCCATGGCGATGAGCGCCGAAATGGTCTCACCCTTGCCAAGGAGCTTCGGCACACCGATGGCATTGCCCATGACCATCATCACCGCCATGGTCTCGCCCATGGCGCGACCTGTTGCCAGCGCCATGCTGATGAGGATGCCGCGGGTGGAGGCAGGCAGCACCAGCTGCGATGCCATGTACCAGCGGGAAACGCCCATGGCACGGGACGGGAGACGGAAGCGTTCATAGATCTGCACCATGGTGTCACAGCAGGAGGAGATCATGTAGGGCAGGATCATCACAGACAGTACAATACCGCCTGCAAGGACGGATTCGCCTGTGGCTCTGCCGAGCTTCTCGAAGAATTTCACCACGATGTACAGACCGATAAAGCCGTAGATCACCGAGGGGATGCTGGCGAGGAGGTCAATATAGGGCATGACCAGCGCCCGCTGCCGCCCGCTGGCGCAGCAGGCAAGAAACAGCGCGCAGCCCACGCCGATAACGAGGGCAAACAACACCGCCAGCGCCGAGACATAGAGAGTGGAAAGGATCATGTTCCGCATACCGAAGCTCGGCGCGTCGGAATAGATCAGAGGGCGCCACGAGTTTCCCAGCAGCAGCCCTTTCAGTCCCACTTCCCGAATCGCGGGCAGACTTTCCCGAAAGATAAAATAGATCAAAAACGCCAGGAGCAGCACCGTAACAAGGCAGAACAATCCCATTACCGCATGGACGATCCTATCCTCCAGTTTTCTCATGCAGCCCCCTCCCTTCTCATTTGCATTTTTCTATATCATAGCAAAAAGGCTGCCACCGCACAAGGCAGTGGCAGCCGATTTTTCATAGATTACATGAATTAGAACGCAGGAATGTAGCCGTTCTCTTCCACGATGGCGCGACCCTTGTCGGAGAAGATGTAATCAACGAAAGCCTTCTCAGCTGCATCCAGCTCGCGGTTGATCACGAACAGGACGGGGCGCTGCAGGGTGTAGCTGCCATCGAGGATGGTCTCCACGGTGGGCTCCACGCCGTTGAACTTGAATGCGTGCAGGCTCTCGAGGTTCTGGTTGTACACGCCGAAGCCAGCGTAGCCGATGGTATACTCATTCTCAGCGATCTTGGCAGCCAAAGCACCCATGGAGGGAGTCTGGATAGCATTCTCGGAGATGGGAGTGCCCTGCATGACGTTCTTCTCGAACACTTCAGCAGCGCCGCCGGTCAGGTCACGGATGACAACAACGATCTCCTTGTGCTCGAGGGAAGCGTCCAGCTCGTCCCAGTAAGCGATCTCGCCGGAGAAGACCTTGCGGAGGGTATCGGTGTCGATATCATCCATCAGATTGCAGATGGGGTTCTTTGCGTTAACGGAAACGGTCAGCGCATCGGATGCCACCATGTACTCAGTGTAGCCTGCGCCGAGGGATTCCTTTTCGCTGTCCTTCACAGCGCGAGCCAGCATACCGAAGTCAGCAGTGCCGTCGAGCACGCTCTTGGGACCGTCGCCGGAACCGCCGGATGCAACGGGGATGTCGATCTCTTCAGCGGGGAACGCGGGGTTGACCTTGTTCCAGGTGCTGAACTCGGTGCGGAATGCCTCACCGATGGAAGCGATCACGGGAGCGAGGGAGGAGGAACCTGCAAATGCGATGGAGGTGTCGATCGCGATGGTGGACTTGACTTCCACGAGATCAGCGCACTGCTCGGACCATGCGGTGAAGCCGCCCTCAAGAGTGAAAACCTTGCTCATGTCGTAGCCGATAGCTGCGAGAGCGTTGGTGGTAGCCTGTGCATAGCGCTTGCCGCTGTAGCAGACAACAATGATGTTCTTCTTCAGACCCTTGGTTGCTTCGGTCATGGTAGCCTTACCTGCCTCAGCATCGCCTTCCTTGGCAGCGTCCATATCCCAAGCCTGTGCGCCGGGAATGGAGGTCACGCTGCTGTCAGCAGCCTTGCGGACATCGAAGAATACATAACCGTCATCTTCCAGCTTGGTCTTTGCGTCCTCGATGGTGATGTACTGCATGGCAACATTGCCGTCAGCATCCGTCTCAACACTGCTGCCACCGCCGCAAGCGACGAGGCTGAACACCATGATGAGGGAGAGGAGCAGGGAAATGATTTTCTTCATCTTTTCTTCCTTCTTTCTTTTTTATTGTGTGAAAAGCTCACATCTAAACGACTGTATTGTATCTTTTTCTGCAAAGCTTGTCCAATTGTTATCTGCCGTTCTATTATCGCATATTGACATAACAAGAAAAAACTGCTCAAAGCAACAAAAAACGACAGTCTTTCGACTGTCGTTTTGGTGCGCGAGGCGGGACTGCGTCCTCACAAGCTTTGTATCCCTCGACCTG
>JAFVXA010000026.1 GCA_017501355.1 Oscillospiraceae bacterium | reverse complement strand
ATTATATCTATTTCTATAATCACCAGCGAATCCAGTTAAAAACTGGAGTGGCGCCGCTAACGCTGCGCCACTCCGCTTAAACTCAATATTTTCCTACCAGGGGCCTTTTTTGTGCTGTCCGCACAATCTGGGGCAGTACATCATTTCGACGAAGGGAGGTTGTTTATTGGCTAAATCAGTCCAAAGGGTAATTGGGAAACAGAGAAACCCTGAATTGACAAAAAGTAGGGGTAAGGCTATGATTAGAAAAAAGGAATACCTTTCCCATGACAATCATTGGGATATCATAAGAAATTTACAGTAAGAGACAAGGAGAAGAAGGAATGACTAAGAATGATTCTGTCAAGTGCACCGTTCCCGCAGAGGATGTGACCCGCGTGAAGGCGCTGGGCTTCCTCTGGGATAAGACCACCGAGGACTGCTTCAACGGCCGTGTGATCACCCGCAACGGCAAGATCACGGCAGAGGAGTGCGAGGCTGTGGCGGAGGCTGCCCGCCGCTTCGGCAGCGGAGAGGTCGCCATGACCACCCGTCTGACCATGGAGGTGCAGCGGGTGCCCTATGCGAATATCGAACCTATGCGTGAATATCTCGCGCAGTACGGTCTGACCACGGGCGGTACGGGCAAGAAGGTGCGTCCCATCGTCTCCTGCAAGGGTACCACCTGCCAGTACGGTCTTGTGGATACCTATGCCCTGTCCCTTGCGATCCATGAGCGTTTTTTTGTGGGGATGCGGGACGTGACCCTGCCCCACAAGTTCAAGATCGCTGTGGGCGGCTGCCCCAACAACTGTGTCAAGCCCGAACTCAATGACATCGGCATCATCGGGCAGCGCTATGTGGAGATCGACTATGATAAGTGCCGCGGCTGCAAGGTCTGCCAGATCGAGAAGGCTTGCCCCATGAAGGCGGCAAAGCTTGTCGATGGAAAGGTCTGCGTGGACTATGACGTTTGCACCCGCTGTGGTCGCTGCTTCTCGAAGTGCCCCTTTGAGGCGTTCGGCAAGGAGCGCAGCGGCTATCGCATCTGCATCGGCGGTCGCTGGGGCAAGAAAAGCGCCAAGGCGCAGAGCCTCGGAAAGTTCTTTACCAGCGAGGAAGAGGTCATGCAGGTGATCGAGCGTGCCATCCTTCTCTTCCGCGATCAGGGTGAGGCAGGCGAGCGCTTTGCAGATACCATCAATCGTCTGGGCTTCGAGAATGTGGAAGCCCAGCTGCTGGGTGAGCAGGCATGACCCGCAAAATCCTCAGTTTTTTGCTGTCCATATTGCTTCTTACCACCGCTGCGGGTTGTTCCCGCAGCGGCGAAGCGGTTTTAGGCGAAGTTTTCTATTCCTTCACCGATGACATGGGCAGGGAAGTGACCCTGCCTGAGCACCCCGAGACCGTAGCTGTGCTGTTTTCCTCCTTTGCGGAGGTCTGGACTCTCGCAGGGGGCGAGGTCGCCGTTACCGTGGGGGAAAGTGTGGAGCGTGGTTTCGCGGATGCCGATGCAGTGCTGGTGGACGATGGTGCGGGAAAGACCATCAATATGGAGCTGCTGTTACAGGCGCAGCCCGATTTCGTCATCTGCTCGGCGGATATCGAGGCGCAGATGAAGGCAGCGGAGCTGCTTTGCGCGGCAGCTGTCCCCGTCGCCTGCTTCCGCGTGGAGACCTTTGCGGATTACCTCCGTATGCTTCGCGTCTGCACGGAGATCACGGGGGATGCTGCTGCCTATGAGACCCACGGCGCTGCCGTGGCAGCGCGTATCGAGACGCTGCTGGCGGATGCTGGGGAAGGGGCGGCGGACATTCTCTTTATCCGCGCGGGCAGCAGCGCTTCTGCCACCAAGGCAAAGACTGCCGGGCAGCATTTTGCCGCCGCCATGCTGGAGGAGTTGGGGGCGCACAACATTGCAGACGCTGCCCCCGTGCTGCTGGATGGATTGAGCATGGAGGAGGTTCTCCGCGCCGACCCCGATTTCATCTTCATTTCCACCATGGGCAAGGAGTCTGCGGCAAAAGCGCACATGGAAACGGTGCTTGCCGAACCTGCGTGGCAGTCCCTTTCTGCGGTGAAAAACGGTCGCGTGATCTATCTTCCGAAGGAACTGTTCCAGTTCAAACCCAATGCCCGCTGGGGCGATGCCTATGCTTATCTGATCGAGGTTCTCTATGGTGCGTAAACCGAACAAAACCTATCTCCCCGTGTTCATGGCGCTGACGGCAGCGCTGTTGATCGCGCTGGTGCTGGCACTGCTGTTTGGCAGTGCCTCGCTGAGTTTGCGGGAGTTGGTCGTAGGGCTGCAGGGCGGCGAGGACTATGCCGCCGTCATTGCCCGCTATGTGCGCCTGCCCCGTGTGGCGGCGGCAGGACTGGCGGGGGTAGGTCTCGCGGTTTCGGGGACGCTGCTGCAGGGGGTGACAGACAACGGTCTTGCCAGCCCCAATATCATCGGCGTCAATGCAGGTGCGGGTCTCGCGGTGATCCTCATGCTGAGTGAGTGCCCCGAAGCGGTGAACCTGCTGCCCCTTGCCGCTTTTGGCGGCGCATTCGCGGCGACGCTCATCATTGTGTTCACGGCGGGGCGCATCGGTATGTCCAAGACCACGGTGGTTCTCGCGGGTATGGCACTGACGAGCGTCCTCAATGCGGGAATTTCCTTTGTGTCCCTGCTGGATGCGGATGTGGTGGGGATGTATCGCTATTTTTCCATCGGTACGCTTGCGGGGGTACAGCTGAAGCAGCTTGCCGTTCCCTGCGGGATGATCGCTTTGTCCCTTGGGCTGTCGCTGCTTCTTGCCCGTCGTATGGATGCCCTTTGTCTCGGTGATGCCGCGGCAACTGCCCTCGGTATCCGCGTGAAAAGTCTGCGGGTGCTGTGTCTGCTCTGTGCCAGCGCCTCCGCGGCGGCGGTGGTGAGCTTTGCGGGACTGCTGGGCTTTGTGGGGCTGATCGTGCCCCATATCGCCCGGCGCCTCGTGGGCGGCAGCATGGGACGTGTGCTGCCTGCCTCCGCCCTTGCGGGCGGCACGCTGGTGCTGCTGGCAGATATGCTGGGGCGCACCTTCTTTGCTCCCACGGAGCTGCCTGTGGGTATTGTGATGGCGCTGATCGGTGCGCCGTTTTTCCTCTTCCTGCTGCTGAGAAAGGGGGAACGCCATGCTTGAGATCAAACAGCTTTCAGCCCGCGTGGGTGGGCGGGATTTCCTGCGGGAGATCAATCTGCATTTGCCTGCGGGAAGCCTGACGGCGCTTGTGGGGTGCAACGGCTGCGGCAAGTCCACGCTCCTTTCCTGCATCGGAGGCACGAAAGCATACCGCGGCGAAATTCTGCTGCGCGGGGAAATGCTGCATCGCCTGCCCCTGCGTGAGCGGGCGAAGCGCATGGCGCTGCTGCCCCAGACCCTTGCCACACCTCACATCACGGCAGAGGAGCTGGTGCAACTGGGACGGAGCCCCTATGTGGACATTGCCCACCGCTTTACGGCGGCAGACACTGCGGCAGTACACCGCGCCATGGAGACGGCGGGGGTCGCAGCGCTTGCAGATCGTTTTGTGGATGAGCTTTCGGGTGGCGAGCGGCAGCGTGCCTATCTTGCCATGATCCTTGCGCAGGAGACGGAGCTGCTGCTTCTGGACGAACCCACCACCCACATGGATGCCGCCTGCGGTGCGGCATTCCTGCAAAGCCTTTCGACCTTGCGGCAGCAGGGGAAAACGATCCTTGTGGTCATGCATGACCTCGGGGAAGCGGCGCGCTGTGCGGATCGTATGGCGGTGATGGACGCAGGATGCGTGGTGTATAGCGGCAGCAGGGAGGAGTGCCTTGCCCGCGGCGTGCTGGAGCAGACCCTCCGCGTGAAGCGGTACGAGGCAGAGGGGCGCAGTTTCTTTGCTGCAATGGAATGAAAAAATGACCGTCCGATAGCTTCGGACGGTCATTTTTTGGACTGAAATGGCAGAGGTTATCAACAGACTCTGCTTTTTCTGTATCAGCCTGCCATGGGGGAGATGCCTTGGAACAGATTCCCGCCGGCGGTGATGGTAAAGTTGGGGTCAAGCGCCTGCGGGTCTGTACCGTTTGGGGGCTCGGGTCTGTCGCCCTGCGCACCGTGACGGTCGCCGCCCTGCGGCGGCTGCGCACCATCGGGACGGGCGGGAGGTTCCTGTCCATCGGTGGGAGGAGCATCAGGCGGTGCGCTCCCTGCAGCGGGGTCTGTCCCTTCCGGGAATGCAGGCGGTGTCATGCCGCTGGGATTTCTGTCCATCGGGCTGCCCATCATGCTGCCGCTCGCTCCGGCAAGCTGCGTCTCACCGCACCAGAGGGTGTAGTTTCCGGCTGTCAATTCGGGGCTGCTGTAAATGAGGATGGAATAGTCGTTGTTGAAGCACCACTGGGCGACGGTGGCATCAGATGCATCTTTGAGACGGAGGGTGTCGGTGCCGCCCTGCTCCTGTGCGAAGGAGAACACGGCGTAGTTCTGCCCGCCGTCCTCAATGCGATCCAGCATGTGTCCGCCGGCGATCACGGTGCCGCCGTTGATGTGGATCCCCATGTCGGAGTCGATGCCCGCATCCTCGCTGAAGGAGCATGCCTGCGCGATCACCGTGCCGCCGTTGATAACGAGCCAGCCGTTGGAGTCGATGCCGTCGCCCTCGCCGGTTTCGCCTGTGACCGTGATATGAAGCTCGCCGCCGTTGATGGTGGTGACGGATTTTCCGTCCTCGTTGGTGTTGATGCCGTCGTTGCCGGAGTTGATGCGGATGATACCGCCGTTGACGGTGAGATGGAGCTCACTGCCGAGACCTTCATTCACCGCATTGATGGTCAATATGCCGTTGCTTTCCGCACCGCCGTTGATGTTCATGGACATTCTGGAATAAAAAGCGCCGTCATACTTGTGGAGCTTCTCGGCATCTGCGACCTCTGTGCCGCTTTCGTCCAGAACGACGCTTCCGGGCTTGTAGATGCGGGCGACGTAGGCTCCGTTGACTGTGTTTTCGCTGCCATCTGCGATGATGACATTTGCCCCTGCGGAAGAGGTGTCCACATCCTTGGTGGCGGTATCGGCAGAGTCACACTCATACACGCGATAGAAGATGATGGCAGGTGCCACCTCGCAGCTGATATCCACTCCGTTCAGAATCAAAGTGACCACTGCATTCGGGTCATTCTTTGCATCCTCGCCAAGATCGACTGCGATCTGTCCCCGGGAGAGGCTTCCCTGAATGCGGTATGTGCCGGGCTGCGCAATGTGTACGACGGTGTGCGCAGCGGCAGTCTCCGCGCTGTGCGCGTCCTGCACCGTGCCTTCGCCGTAAGTGAAATCCTTGCCGTCCTCGTAGTAGACGATGTCACTTCCAACATAGACTGCGTTTTCTGCTGTGGTCTCAGCGGTGGTGCCGTCGACTGTGATCTCGCTGTCGTGCAGGCAGATCTCCACCGCATCAAGAGAGGCGGAGCTTTTGCCTTCTCCTGTTTCGGCTGTGCCGCAGGCAGAGAGCAGCAGGGACAGTGTCAATGTAATGGTCAGTAGTTTTGTCAGCTTCATTCAGACCACTCCTTTCGCCGATGAGTGTATCACAAAAGACTTTTCGGTTTAAAAATAAATTGTAAATTCTGGAATGAAACGGACGACCGCCTGCTGCGGAATCATATTACCAAATGATAAGGAGCTGTTGCAGAATGGAAAGTTCTGCAACAGCTCCTGTATTTACAGACCGCAACAGCTCGATAAATTGGAATCTACTGCTTCAAAAGAGCTTGTCTGCTTTCCGATGCTTTGCCTTTTTAATCGACAGAGATATTCCATCGGTCATCAACGAACCTGCTGTAAATTCGGTTGCCATCACCGCCCAAAGCAGAAGAGTGCCGTCAGTTCCATGATTAACAAGGTGACTGGTCCAAAGCCATGCTATGATGGAAATGAGAATAAAAACGCCTGATAGCAGATAGCCTTTTTTCCATTTTAGGAACATCAATCTGATAATTGTTCCAATCAAAAATGGCAAAACGAAATACAAAAATATGGCACTGTTCATATGCTCATATTCCTCCGTCAAATTCTGATTTATCGTTTAGTTCACTTTACCATATTTCTTTGTTCCTTTCAATGCATGGTGAAATTGCGGAGTTATACCTCGTCAGTCCAAAAGGTAAAAGGGAGTGACGGGGATACCCCTTGACTTTTTTTCGGCAGAGTGATAAAATCCTTTCGTTAAACAGCTATGACGAAGAAGAAACCGCGTTAGCAGCGCACAGAGAGGAACTCATTTGGTGGAAGAGTTCTGCGATATGCGGCGGCCGTACCACTTCCGAGCGGCCCGGGATGACCGGGACGGGTCCTCCCGTTACAGAGGTCACGAGCGACGGCGTAAGCCGTAAGCAGGGTGGAACCGTGGAACGCTTTATTGCGCTTCATCCCTGAAATTCTCAGGGGTGAAGCGTTTTTTCTTTGCCCCGCACTAACGAAAGGAGACTTGTTCCCATGTCTGAAGAAAACATCTACACCTTTGAAAACCCCGAATATCGCCATACCTATTGGCACACCTGCTCTCACGTGCTGGCACAGGCTGTCAAGCGCCTGTACCCCGAGGTGAAGCTTGCCATCGGTCCCGCTATCGACAACGGCTTCTACTATGACTTTGACGCACCCTTCAACTTCACCCAGGAGCACATGGATGCCATCGAGGGCGAAATGCGCAAGATCTGCAAGGAGAAGCTGAAGCTGGAGCGCTTTGAGCTGCCCCGCGAGGAAGCGATCAAGTTCATGGAAGAGAAGGGCGAGCCCTACAAGGTGGAGCTCATCAACGACCTGCCCGAGGATGCTGTCATCAGCTTCTACAAGCAGGGCGAGTTCGTGGACCTCTGCGCAGGTCCTCACGTGGACAGCACCGGTCGTATCAAGGGCAATGCCATCAAGCTGACCCAGTGCTGCGGCGCATACTGGCGCGGTGACTCCAACCGCAAGATGCTGCAGCGTATCTACGCTGTCGCTTTCCCCAAGAAGGAAGAACTGGATGCTTACCTCGAGCAGCAGGCTGAGGCACTCAAGCGCGACCACAACAAGCTCGGTCGTGAGCTGGAGTACTTCACTACTGTGGATGTCATCGGTCAGGGTCTTCCCATTCTGCTGCCCAAGGGCGCACGCACCGTGCAGACCCTGCAGCGCTGGATCGAGGATGAGGAGCAGAAGCGCGGCTATCTGCTGACCAAGACTCCTCTCATGGCAAAGCGTGACCTGTACAAGATCTCCGGTCACTGGGATCACTATCGTGAGGGTATGTTCATCATGGGCGATGCCGATGATGAGACCAAGGAGTGCTTCGCACTGCGTCCCATGACCTGCCCCTTCCAGTATCAAGCTTATCTGAACCGCCAGCGCTCCTACCGTGATCTGCCCATGCGTCTGGGCGAAACCTCCACTCTGTTCCGCAACGAGGACAGTGGTGAGATGCACGGTCTGATCCGCGTCCGCCAGTTCACCATTTCCGAGGGTCACCTCGTTCTCCGTCCCGATCAGCTGGAAGAAGAGTTCAAGGGCTGCCTTGACCTCGCTAAGTATGTCCTCGATACCGTCGGTATGCTGGACAACTGCACCTTCCGCTTCTCCCAGTGGGATCCCGCTAACCCCAACAACAAGTATGAGGGTACTGCGGAGCAGTGGGAGACCGCACAGCGCGTCATGGGCGAGATCCTCGACGATCTCGGTGTGAAGTACGAAGTCGGTATCGACGAGGCTGCCTTCTACGGCCCCAAGCTGGACATCCAGTTCAAGAACGTCTTCGGCAAGGAAGATACCATTGTCACCATCCAGATCGATATGCTGCTGGCTGAGAAGTTCGGCATGTACTATATCGATGAGAACGGTGAGAAGGCTCTGCCTTACATCATTCACCGTACCTCCCTCGGTTGCTATGAGCGTACTCTCGCATATCTGATCGAGACCTACGCCGGCGCACTGCCCACCTGGATGGCACCCGAGCAGGTCCGCTTCCTGCCTGTCACCGACCGCGCTGCTGATTACTGCGCAGAGAAGGCAAAGGTCCTCGAGAGCATGGGCTTCCGTGTGGATGTGGACTACCGCAACGAAAAGATCGGCAAGAAGATCCGCGAGGCTACCCTCGAAAAGGTTCCCTATATGCTGGTCGTGGGCGACCGCGATATGGAAAACGGCACCGTGTCTCCCCGCCATCGCAGCGGTGAGGATCTCGGCGCTATGAGCTTCGAGGAGTTCACTGCCCTGCTGAAGGATGTCGTGGACAATAAGCTGAAGAAATAAGACAAGGTTTTCCCTGTACTGCCGTGGAGAGAAAGACGCTCCACGGCAGTTTTGTTTTTGCTGCAAGGACGACTTCTCTTGGAAACTGTGACAGAAGCGAATTGATTTGCGAAATGAAATGCAGCAACTTGCACAAAATTAAAAAATTAACAAGAAAAATTGTCGTTTCAAAAGTCGCAGAAAGACTGCCCCCTGCAAGAAAACTGCGAAAAAACCGCTTTATCCTGCAAAATTTGCAGGATAAAGCGGTAAAGACTTGCAAAATGATTTGCTGCGAATGGTAAAATCCACAAAAAATGAAAAATGCAGAAAAATGACTTGCAAAGTAGAGGGCGGTGCGGTACAATAGCACCATCGAAGAGGAGATACTCTTTCCTCTGTGGATATGAAAGATGAAAAGGAGTAAGAATTATGAAAAAGATGCTTGCTATGATGTTGGCTCTTGCCACCATGTTTGCTATGGTCTCCTGCGGCGGCGGAGAGGGCGCTTCTTCCGATAAGCTGACCTTCACCACCGGCGGTGAAACCGGTACTTACTATGCATTCGGCGGTGTCATTGCCCAGAGCGTGACCGCCAACACCTCCACCGCTGTCACCGCAGTTAGCAGTGACGGTTCCAAGGCAAACGTTCTGCTGCTGGCAGCAGGCGACGCACAGCTGGGCTTCTGCCAGTCTGACGTTATGGCTTACGCTTACAACGGCACCTCCACCTTCGCAGATGTGGGTGCAGTCAAGGATTTCTCCACCGTTGCCAACCTCTACATGGAGCAGGTGCAGATCGTGACCTGCGATCCCTCCATCAAGACCGTTGCCGACCTCAAGGGTAAGAAGGTTTCCATCGGCGCAGCAGGCTCCGGCGTGTACTTCAATGCCATCGACATTCTCGGCGCTTACGGCATGACTGAGAGCGACATCGTTGCCAACTTCCAGAACTTCGCAGACAGCGCTGACAGCCTGACCGACGGCACCATTGACGCAGCTTTCATCGTGGCAGGTGCTCCCACCAATGCCATCACCTCCCTTGCAACCGGCAAGGATGTCTATCTCGTCAACCTCGACGATGAGCACATTGCAAAGCTCATGGAGACCTCTCCTTACTACAGCAAGGCTGTCATTCCCGCTGATGCTTATGGTCTTGCATCCGACACCACCACCGTGGCAGTGGGCGCAGTGGTCATCGCTCGTGACGATGTGTCCGAGGACGCTGTGTACAACTTTGTCTCCGACCTCTTCAACAACAAGGATAGCCTCGCTCACGGCAAGGCTGCAGAGCTGGATCTGAACTTCGCTGCAAGCGTCACCGCAGTTCCCTATCATCCCGGCGCTGCCAAGTACTTCGCTGAGCAGAACATCACCGTTCCCACCAAGTAAGAACCTTAACACAAACGAAACAGGAATTCGCTTACGGCGGGGGAGAAACCCCGCCGTAAGTTGGCTTAATCCAATGGAAGAAAATGCTCCCGTTGGACTAAGCCAGCTTAGAATCAGTCCAATGGGAGGAAACCGAAAATGAGTCTGTTCAAGAAGAAAAAGGCAGAAGTGGACACCACGCCCGCAGTGGATACTGCCGCCATGACGGAGGAAGAGGCGCTTGCTGCCGATGTGGACGCCGTCATGCGCAAGTATGACCGCGAGTCCGCTACCCGTATCTGGGAAGGTACTCCCAAGATCGTTGTGCGCTGGATCTCTGCGATCTTCTCTCTCTACTGCATCTACATGACCCTCTGCAGCACTGCCATTCAGGAAGTGCGTCTGTCCGCTTTCATGGGCTGCATCATGCTGCTGGGCTTTATCACCTATCCCGCGAAGAAGGGCAGTGTCCGCGTGAATCACATTCCCTGGTACGACATCGTGCTGATGGTGCTGGGTGCGGGCAGCTGCTTCTACTATACCCTCAACGCTATGTCCATCATTCAGAAGTCCGTGCTGATCGGACCGCTGGAAGTGGCGGTGGGCATCATCGGTATTCTGATTCTGATGGAGCTTTGCCGCCGCTGTGTGGGTGTTCCCATTCTGGTGGTGGTGAGCGCGCTGATCGTGTATTGCTTTGCAACCGGTCTGAATCTCCGCCGTGTGGTCTACACCCTGTTCTACACCACCTCCGGTGTCATCGGTACGCCTGTCAGCGTCTGCTATAAGTACATCGTTCTGTTTATTATCTTCGGCGCGTTCCTGGAGCGTACCGGCATTGCAAACTTCTTCCTGCAGGTGGCAAACCGCGTGGCGGGCTGGGCATCCGGTGGTCCTGCCAAGGTGGCGGTCATTGTCTCTGCCATGGAGGGTATGGTCTCCGGCTCCTCTGTTGCCAACACCGTGGGCTCCGGTTCTGTGACCATTCCCCTGATGAAGCGTCTGGGCTATAAGCCCGAGTTTGCTGCAGCAGTCGAGGCGGCAGCTTCCACCGGCGGTCAGATCATGCCCCCCATCATGGGTGCGGCTGCCTTCCTCATGGCAGAGTATATGGCGCTACCCTACGGTCAGGTGGCAGCAAAGGCGATCCTGCCCGCAGCGCTGTATTTTGCAGGTATCTTCATCGCGGTGCACCTCGAAGCGAAGAAGCTGGGTCTCAAGGGTATGTCCCGTGACGAAATGCCCCCCATTCTGCCTCTGCTCAAGCAGATCTACCTGCTCTTCCCCATGGTGCTGCTGATCGCGTTGGTGTCCTCCAACACCCGCACCATGCAGTCCTCCGCAGCGATCTCCATCATTGCGGCTATCGTGGTGGGCTTTCTCAATAAGAATGAGCGCCTGACCTTCACCAAGATCATCGAGGCACTGGAAGCCGGTGCCAAGGGTGCCATCACCGTGGCAGTTGCCTGCGGCATTGCGGGCATGATCGCAGGCTGCATCACCGTTACCGGTCTGGCTTCCAGCCTGATCTCCGGCGTGGTTGCCATCTCCGGCGATCACATCATCATCGCACTGGTGCTGACCATGATCTGCTGCATCGTTCTTGGTATGGGTGTGCCCACCACTGCGAACTTCTGCATCATGGCGACCACCTGCGCCCCCATCCTCATCAAGATGGGTATCCCTGATGTGGCAGCCTACTTCTTCGTGTTCTACTTCGGCATCGTGGCTGACATCACGCCTCCCGTGGCACTTGCCGCCTACGCAGGTGCAGCCATTGCCAAGGCAAACCCCATGAAGACCGGTGTCAACGCCACAAAGCTGGCGATCGCCGCCTTCATCGTGCCCTACATCTTCGCCTACAACCCTGCTATGCTCTTTGAAAACGTGGAGGGCATCGTGCAGGTGGTGCAGATCATTGCTTCCTCCCTCATCGGTATTTACGGCGTGGCAGCCGCCATGAACGGCTATGTCTACCGCCACAACAACTGGCTCTTCCGCATTGCTTACCTTGCGGGCGGTCTCTGCCTGATGATCCCCGAGACTGTCACCGATGTGATCGGCTTCGTGGTGGTGCTGGGTCTGACCCTCCTCAACCGCATGGCAGCAAAGAAGACTGCGGAACTGGCTGCGTAATTTGTAAACATGAAATCCGACCTGTGATGTTCACGGGTCGGATTTTATTTTTTGCCGAACTGACGACTTGCACTGCAGCAGCGGCAGCGGAAAGAGAAGGAAGTCAAGTCGACAAGCAGCGGTAGTTCTGCAAATGCTGCGTTTAGTGTGCCGTACCAATCCGTCGACAAGCACCCGAAGCGATTTCTTTTTCTTCAAACACCGTCGCGGCGTAACGATTCCCGGACATTTCATGTCCGCCAATCGTGCCGCTGCCTCGAAACAACCTCGCTTCATCCGCCACAGGCGGCGCTTCGGTTGTTTCCACCGCCCAGCGGCGCATTTTCTTTTTCTTTGACAAGCCAAAGAAAAAGAAAATGGGGGGCTGGAACATGGCTGCACTTGCGAAAGTGCAAGACTGACGGTGCCAAAGAAAAAGGCATAGTGCTTTTTGTTTTCGCATATTTTGAAGAGAATATGCAGCGAACAGGAGGAACCCCCATGCCCACCATTTATCTCAGCCCCTCTACCCAGGAGGGAAATCCCTATTTCACCGGCAGCGGCAGCGAAGAATACTGGATGAACCGTCTGGCGGATGCGCTGGAGCCCTATCTTCGCTCCTCTGCCATCGCCTTTGACCGCAATACCCCCGACATGACAGCGGGCTCCTCTGTGCGGCAGGCAAACGCACGGGGCTATTATGACTTCTATCTGGCGCTCCACTCCAACGCCTCCGGCGACGGCTCTACCGAGGGGCGACAGCGGGGTATCATCGCCTTTTACTATCCCACAAGCGAAAAGGGGAGACGTGCCGCGGAGATTTTTGCGGATAATTTCAAGCCCATCTATCCCTTGCCGCAGCAGGTCTATACCCGCAGCACCACCAGTCTTGGCGAAGTGACCCAGTCCGATTTCCCGGCGGTGCTGCTGGAGATCGGTTACCACGATAATACCGCCGACGCCCGCTGGATCGAGGGGAATATCCCTGAGATCGCGGAGGTCATTGCCCTGTCTCTCACGGAATATTTTGGCATTCCCTTTGTCACACCTATCACGCCGTGGATCGGAATCGTCAATGTGTCCCACGGTACGCTGAATCTCAGAACCTACCCGAACAGTACTGCAAGCCTTGCGGCAGACCTGCCCGCAGGGGCGGAGGTCACGGTCTACGGACAGTTCGATGACTGGTACACAGTACAGTATCGTGGGCGAACGGGCTATGCTTCTGCACGATATATTGTGCGAAAATAGTTTTTTTTGACCTTCGTCGAAGAGTTTTCCTTGACAGTGCCGCCGCCAAAGTTTAATATAAGAAAGGATTATGTTGGGAGGGAAGGGGACCTCCCGATTATCTAAAAAACCCATCATATAGATTCGTATGAAAAAATTAGGAGGTAAAGCGTGAACGTACCTGTACTCATTACCGCCCTCAGCGGTGTGGTCGTGTCTATCGCTGCCTTCCTTCTCGGTATTTACTACCGCAAGCGTGTTGCTGAAAAAGAGATCTCCAGTGCCGAAGAAGAAGCACGCCGCATCATCAATGATGCGATCAAGAGTGCGGAAAGCCGCAAGCGTGAAGCGATGCTGGAAGCAAAAGAAGAGATCATGAAGCAGAGAAGTGAATATGAGAAGGAAGTCAAGGAGCGCAGAAGCGATCTGCAGCGCCAGGAGAACCGTCTGCAGCAGAAGGAAGAAAACCTGGACCGCAAGACCGATGCTCTGGAAAAGAAGGAAGAGACCCTTGCTTCCAAGATCGCTGCCCTTGACAAGGAGAACGAAGAGATCCGTCTGCTCAAGCGCAGCCAGACTGAAATGCTGGAGCGCATTTCCGGCTTCACCGAGGAAGAAGCCAAGAAGTATCTGATCGATCAGGTGGAGTCCGAAGTGACCCACGAAACCGCCATGAAGATCCGCGAGATCGAGACCCGTGCCAAGGACGAGGCCGATGCCCGCGCAAGAGAGATCGTTGCCACCGCTATCCAGCGCTGTGCTGCCGATCATGTGTCTGAAATTACCGTCAGCGTGGTTCCCCTGCCCAATGACGAAATGAAGGGTCGCATCATTGGTCGCGAAGGCCGCAACATCCGCACCATCGAGACCCTCACCGGTGTGGATCTGATCATCGACGATACCCCCGAAGCCATTACCGTGTCCTGCTTTGAGCCTGTCCGCCGCGAGATCGCGCGCATGGCACTGGAAAAGCTCATTGCGGACGGTCGCATTCATCCCACCCACATTGAGGAAATGGTGGAGAAGGCTCGCCGCGAGGTGGAAGCTGTCATCAAGTCCGAAGGTGAGCGTGCGGTCATGGAAACCGGCGTGCGCGGTCTCCATCCCGAGCTTGTGAAGATGCTGGGTCGTCTGCGCTATCGCACCAGCTATGGTCAGAATGTGCTGCAGCACTCCATTGAGGTCAGCCACATTGCAGGTCTCATGGCTGCCGAGCTCGGCGCTGATGTGCAGGCTGCCAAGCGCGCAGGTCTGCTGCATGACCTTGGTAAGGCTGTGGACCATGAGATGGAAGGTACCCACATCGCCCTCGGTGTGGAGTTCGCCCGCAAGTATCACGAGAAGGAAGATATCATCCACGCCATTCAGGCGCACCACGGCGACGTGGAGTGCCAGACTCTGGTGGCTTGCCTGGTGCAGGCAGCGGATGCCATTTCCGCCGCTCGTCCCGGTGCCCGCCGCGAAAATCTCGAAAACTACATCAAGCGTCTGGAAAAGCTCGAAGAGATCACCGGTACCTATCCCGGTGTCGACACCGCGTTTGCCATTCAGGCAGGTCGCGAGGTCCGCGTGATGGTGAAGCCCGAGCAGGTCAACGAGGATCAGATGATCATCCTTGCCCGCGAGCTTGCCAAGAAGATCGAGAGCGAGCTGGAGTATCCCGGTCAGATCAAGGTCCACGTGCTGCGTGAGACCAAGGTTGTGGAATACGCAAAGTAAACAGGGAAGCAGAGTGCCGACTGAACCGGCACTCTGCTTTTTCTTTTCCTGCGCCGTTGCACTTCGGCGCGGCAGTGGGTATAATAAAGCAGATAAGAAGCCTGCGGTAAGCAGGGAATGAAAGAAGGAACTCCATGATTTACAACATTCTCGCCATCGGCGATGTGGTGGGCGAGAGCGGTCTTGACCATCTGGTGCGAAAGCTCGGCACACTGAAACGGGAAAAGAAGATCCACTTCACCGTGGTCAATGGTGAAAACGCTGCAAATGTGGGCGTGCTGCCCCAGCAGGTAGAGCAGATGCTCCGTGCGGGGGCGGATGTGGTGACCCTCGGCAATCACAGCTTCGGCAAGCCTCAGCTTTTCCGTATGATGGACGATGAGCCTGCCCTGCTGCGCCCTGCGAATATTTCCTCCCGCTCGCCCGGTCACGGTGTGGGCATCTTCGACTGCGGCGGTGCGCGGGTGCGGGTGGTGAACCTCATCGGGCGCTGCGAGCTGGACTTTCACGCGGCAAGTCCCTTTGAGATCATGGACAAGCTCCTCAGGGACGGCAGTGCCGATTTCACGCTGGTGGACTTCCACGCGGAAGCCAGCAGCGAAAAGCTCGCCATGGCGTATTATCTCGACGGTCGCGTGGCGGCGCTTTGGGGCACCCATACCCATGTGCCCACGGCAGATGAAGAGGTGTTCCCGAAGGGCATGGGCTATATCAGCGACCTCGGCATGACGGGTCCCATCCGCAGCGTTCTCGGCATCCGTCCCGAGCAGTCGGTGGAGACCTTCCTCGGCGGCAGACCCGGGCGCTATGAAACAGCAGACGGTCCCTGCAAGCTGCAGGGCGCGGTGTTCTCCATCAACAGCGAAACCGGTCGCTGTGAACAGGTGGAGCGCATTGATATCCGATAAAAACAGAAAGAGAGAACAGCTATGTCTATCGAAAAAGTGAGAGAGTATTTTGGCGGCTTCGGCATTGCGGAGCGCATTCTGGAATTTGATGTCTCCAGCGCGACGGTGGAGCTGGCGGCAGTGGCTGTGGGTGTAGAAGGTGCCCGCATTGCCAAGAGCATGAGCTTCAAGCTCGGTGAAGAGCCCATCATCGTGGTGGTGGCAGGCGATATGAAGATCGACAATGCCAAGTATAAGGCAGAGTTTCAGCAGAAGGCAAAGATGCTGACCTTTGACGAAGCCTGCGAAATGACGGGTCACGCCCCCGGCGGTGTCTGCTCCTTTGCCCTGCCCGAAAATGTGAAGGTGTATCTCGATGTGTCCATGCAGCGCTTTGCAACCGTGTTCCCTGCGGCGGGCAGCAGCAATTCTGCCATCGAAATGACCTGCGAGGAGCTCGAGAAGTATTCCTCCAACTTTGTCAAGTGGGTGGATGTCTGCAAGGCAAAGGAAGTGCAGGCGTGAATACCCGCAAGGGCATCAGTGCGGCGACTCTCAAGTGGATCGCACTTATCACCATGACCGTGGACCATTTTGCCGCCAGCGGGCTGTATTTTCAGCTTGCCTATGGCGACGGGGTGGATATGTTGGGAGACACGGGCTATATGGCACTGCGTACCATCGGGCGTTTGGCGTTTCCTATCTATTGTTTTTTGCTGACGGAGGGCTTCCGTCATACCCGCAGCCGTGAGCGTTATGCCCTGCGGCTTGGTATATTTGCGCTGATTTCCGAAATGCCCTTTGATCTTGCTTCAAGCTGGACAATTTTGGACTGGAACTATCAGAACGTGTTTTTTACCCTGCTCTTTGGCTTGCTGACGCTGATGCTGGCAGCACCCTTGTATGAAAAGGGAGAGCAGAGGAAGGCGTTCTTCATTGTGCTGGGCTTTGCCCTCGCAGCAGAGCTGCTGCAGACGGATTACGGCTTTTTCGGCGTTGCCTTCATTGCGGCGATGTATTTCCTGCGGGAGCGGGAAGTGGAGAAGTATCTCATCGGCGGTGGGCTGTTGATGGGTGCGGGCAGTCTGGAACTGGCGGCATTCCCTGCGTTTTATCTGATGCACCGCTATGACGGGCGGCAGGGACGACAGAGCAGAGCGATGCGCCTGCTGTTTTACTGGTATTATCCGCTGCATCTGCTGGTGTTCGGACTGGCGGCGCGGTGGATTGCTTGAGAAAGGACGAAACTATGCTGAAAATCATTCACGCGGCAGATCTCCATCTCGACAGTGCCTTTGGCGCGCTCGGCGTGGAAAAGGCGAGAGAGCGCCGCAGAGAGGGGCGCTTTCTGGTGGAGCGTCTCGCGGAGCTGACGCGGCGGGAGGGGGCAGATGCCCTGCTCCTCAGCGGCGATCTCTTTGACGGGCGGGAGGTCTATCCCGAAACGCTGGAGTGTTTGAGGGAAGCCTTTGCTGCGTTGGATGCAAAGGTGTTCATCGCCCCCGGCAACCACGATCCCTACCGCAGCGGCGGCGCGTATGAGCGGATAAAGTGGTCTCACAATGTGCATATTTTCAAGAGCAGTACCATCGAAGCGGTGGAGTGGGCAGAGAAGAACGCCGTGATCTACGGCGCTGCCTTCACCGCAGGGGAGCGGATGGACCGTCCCCTTGCGGGTTTTTCCGTGCCGCAGGATGATCGCCTTCATGTGATGGTGCTCCACGGTGATGTCACGGGCGGTGAATCCCACTATGGTGCGATCCATCCCGGCGAGATCGCCGCCACCGGGCTTGACTATCTGGCGCTGGGACACATCCATCAGCAAAGCGCTGTGCAGAAGGCGGGGCAGACCCACTGGGCATATCCCGGCTGTCCCGAGGGGCGCGGTTTTGATGAGTTGGGAGAAAAGGGAGTGCTTGCGGGCGAGATCGGGAAGGGGAGCGCAGAGCTTCGCTTCGTGCCCCTTGCGAGAAGAAAATACGAGATCCTCACGGTGGATGTGATGGATCGGGATGCGGAGGAAGCGGTGCGGCAGGCGTTGCCCGTCTCTGCCGCCATGGATATCATCCGTGTGCGCCTTGTGGGCGAGACGGAGGAAAAGGGAGTCGACCTCTATCGCCTGCAGGAGCGGCTCGGCGGGCTGTGCTACGCGCTGGAGCTGCGGGATGAGACCACAGTGCGTCTCGATCTCGCGGCGGCTGCGGGGGAGGACTCCCTGAGAGGGCTGTTTCTGCGGCGTATGCGGGAGAAGATCGCAGATGCGGAAACAGACGAAGAAAAGCGCATCGCAGAGGACGCGCTGCGCATGGGGCTTGCGGCACTGAGCGGTCGCGAGCTGTAAGGAGGAGCTTTGTGAAGAACATTCTGCTGATCGGTACCGGCGGTACCATTGCCTCCGGCGTGACGGCGGAGGGACTTGCCCCGGAGCTCAGCTCGGAGGAGCTGCTGCGGCAGGTGCCGGGGATCTCCAAGATCTGCCGCGTGGACTGCCGGCAGCTCTTTGCCATCGACAGCACCAACATGACCCCGAAGCATTGGGTGGAGCTGGCGCACACCATTCATCGGGAGTATGAGAACTACGACGGCTTTGTTATCACCCACGGCACGGACACCATGGCGTACACCGCCGCGGCGCTGTCCTATCTCATCCAGAACTCCCGTAAGCCCATCGTGCTCACCGGTGCGCAGAAGCCCATCGGCTTTGAGACCACCGACTCCCGCATGAACATGACCGATGCGTTTCTCTGTGCCACGCAGGATATGCCGGGCGTGCAGATCGTCTTTAACGGCAAGGTCATCATCGGCAGCCGCGCCTGCAAGACCCATTCCAAGAGCTTTCAGGCATTTTCCAGCATCAACTATCCCTATCTTGCGGTGCTGCAGGATGGACGGCTGCTGCGCTATATCAGCCATGCACCCACGGAGCCTGTGCGGTTCTATGATCAGCTGAACGAGAGGGTGGGCGTACTGAAGCTGATCCCCGGTATGCAGACGGATGTGCTGGACTATCTGCTGGAGAAGAACGATGCCGTGATCATCGAGAGCTTTGGCGTGGGCGGACTGCCCAGCTATGACTACGCGGACTTCTATGCCTGCATCCGTCGTCACACGAAAAAGGGGAAACTGGTCGTTATGACCACGCAGGTCAGCAACGAGGGCAGCGACCTTGCGGTGTACCATGTGGGACACCGCCTCAAGAGCGAGACGGGTGTGCTGGAAGCCTACGACATGACAACGGAAGCAGTGGTTGCCAAGGTCATGTGGATTCTTGCGCAGACCACGGACTTTGAAGAGGTGAGAAAACGCTTCTATACGCCTGTTGCCTGTGACCTTTTGTACAACTAAGATGTTTGTTATCGGTAAAATATAGAATGAAAACGATGCGGGCGATGAAAGAACTGTTTGTTTCGCCTATTGCATTCCGTTCAAATCGGAGTAGAATTTGAGAAAAAGCGAAGTTTCTCAAGGAGGGATGTATTGTGTTTAACAGTACGATGCGCACCAGTCAGGGACGGCTTCTGGTTGCCGCCATTGGTGTGATCATCATGTCTGCGGGCATCAACATTTTCACAACGCCGCTGCAGCTCTATACCTCTGGTCTCATGGGCTATGCGCAGGTGCTGCGTACCGTGCTGGATCAGTATTTTGGTCTCAAGGTCACGTCCATCGACCTTGCGGGTGTGTTCTACTACATGATCAACATCCCCATCATGCTGTTGACCATGCGTTCCCTCGGCAGATCCTTTGCCCTCAAGACGGTGGCATATACCTCTCTGTTCTCTCTTGCGACGGCGCTCATTCCTGTGCCCGCCGTTCCCGTGGTGGATGACCCCCTGACCTGCGTGATCCTCGGTGCCATCTGCGTGGGCGTGGGTGACGGTCTGGTGCTGACCTGCGGCTGCAGTGTGGGCGGCATTGATATGCTGGGTCTTTATTTCTCCAAGAAAATCGGCACCCCTGTGGGGCTTTTTGGCACTTACGCGAATGTTGCGCTGTTTGTTGCCTGCTTCTTCCTGTTTGATTTCTCTGTGGTGCTGTATTCTCTGATCTACATGGTCTTTACCAACATCCTGCTGGATAAGATGCATCAGCAGAACATCAACCTGCAGGTCTTTGTGTTCACCAAACACCGTGACGGCGAGATCGAGCACCACATCATGGAGGAGACCGGGCGCGGCGTGACCTGCTGGATGGGTGAGGGTGCCTATACGGGCGAAGCCAATCAGGTGCTTTGCACCTGCATCAACCGCTATGAGCGGGAGCGCATCGAGCGTATCGTCAAGGGTATTGATCCCTATGCCTTCATCATCGCCGTCCCCGGCGTGTACATCAACGGTAACTTCATCCGCAAGGTTTCCGCAAACTGAAAAAGAGCTCCCGCAGTCAAATCAGGACTGCGGGAGCTTTTTGTGTGCGGAAAGAGGGGGTAGTCCTTCTCTCCTCCGGCATCACCTGCGCCGCATAAAGCAAAAGCGAATGGGCTCCCGCCCATTCGCTTTCATTTTGTGCCGCATAGGGGGTAGAGCTTGCTTACCGGCTGAGCAGCTGCACAGCCAGTCTTGCCGCCTGCCCTGCGTCGGTGGAATAGCCATCCGCGCCGATGGACTTGGCAAAGTCCTCCGTGATGGGCGCACCGCCCACGATGATCTTAACGCGGTCGCGGATGCCGGCATTCTCCGCTTCCTTCACAACCGCTGCCATTTCTGCCATGGTGGTGGTGAGCAGAGACGAGCAGGCGATGAGGTCGCAGTGCTGCGCCTCAGCAGCGGCAACGAAATCCTCCGCCGTCACACCCACGCCGAGGTCGATGACTTCAATGCCTGCGCCCTCCAGCATGATCTTCACAAGGTTCTTGCCGATGTCGTGCATATCGCCCGCCACCGTGCCGATGCAGGCACGACCGATCTTTTCGGCGGCAACGCCGGTGAGATGAGGCTTCAGCACGTCCATGGCGGCACTGATGCAGCGCCCTGCCATGAGGAGTTCAGGTACAAACACCTTGCCAGCGGAGAACTCTGCACCGAGGGCATCCATGCCGGGGATGAGACCCTTCGCGAGGATATCCTGTGCTGCCGCGCCTGCGGCAAGGGCTTCCTCCGTCAGACGGAGCACCTGCTTCTTCTGCCCGCGGCAGAGGGCTTCGGAAAGCTGCCCAAACACATCAGCGGAAGCGACGGCGCTTTCAGCGGCGGCTGCGGCGGGGGCGGCAACTGCGGCACGGCGGCGCACCGCGGGGGCAGCCTTGCGGGTGGCGAGATGGGGTTCGCGGTTGTAGGCTTCGATCTCGCTGTTGATGATGGGATCCACATGGGGGTAAATGGTGCCTGCGAGACCGTAGGTGATGGAGGGGATGAAGTGTCCGCCGGGACAATAGGTCTCAAGGGCATTGCGCACATAGCTGCGGATCTCAGCCTCCTCCGCGTCGGGGCGGTCGATGGCAGCACCGATACCGCCCATGAGCACCATGCGCCCGCGGAGCTTTTCCTGCAGGGCGGGAATGTCGTTTTCGGGCAGCACGCCCTGCCAGCATTCGATGCCGATCTCTGCCATATCCTCCACGATGGGAGCAAGATAGGAGTCTGCGTGATGTACCACGTGGACACCGCGGGAACGGATGTAGCCGTAGAGACGGCGATAGGGCTCCTTGAAGAACTCCCGCCACATCTCGGGCTTGATGAAGAGGGCATCCTTGGTGCCCCAGTCGTCGTGGGAGAAGATCACCTCGGGCTGCAAGCCGTCAATGAGCATCTTGGCATATTCGATGCGGTAATCGGTGATGTAGTCGATGAGCTCATGCATTTCATCGGGATGCTCGTAGAAGTTCGCGAGGGTGTCCTCAAAGCCCATGAGGAAGTGGCACTGCTCAAACATACCCGTTGCCATGAAGGCGGTGACGAGCTTCTCCTCGCCTGCCCGTGCACGGACTGCGCCCGCCCACTGTTCCCAGCCCTCGCTGCAGTTTGCCTTGAGGTCGGGGGCGTGGACGAACTCCCGCCAGCGGGTGATATCGGGGCAGACCTTGTTCTCTGCAGTGATGATGGGGGTGGGACCGGGGGCGTTTTCCTCAAACATGATGACAGTGCCCCAGCGGTCGGGGGCGGTGACACCTCTGCGGCGGTTTGCGCCGAGATAGAGCATGATGGGATCGGGCAGCGCGAACTCCAGTGCCTCATACTGGATGAGCTGACGTGCGGGCTTGCCGTCGGGTTTCAGCAGTTCCAGAAACAGTTCTTTCGGTGTTGCCATGGTGATGTACCTGCTTTCGTTATTTAATCCTACTGCATGATGAGGATGCAGGAGGTAAAGGTCATAGTTTTGCTGCCATCGGAATAGGGCAGTCCCGCGGCACGGCAGACATCGCCCACCATGAGACCGAACGCTTCCATGGAGCTGAGTCGTTTTTGGGGAAAACGGCAGGGACGCGTGGGACAGGTGCAGTGGCGGCAGACGGTGCAGGGACCTGCCGACAGGGGCAGTACCTTCGGGTACAGCAGCCGTGCCTGCCGTGCGAGGGTGGCAAAGCGGCGGCTGTGGAGCTGCATGAGCCTGCCAATGCCCTCTATGTCAAATTCATCCGCAAGGTTGCCTGTCGTCTGCACCAGCACACCTTCGGTGCAGCGGGCAAGCTGCTTTTGGGCGGCGGTGAGCTCGCCTGCATAGGGCGGGCAGCTCCAGTTCCTGCCATAGTGTCCGCAGCGGTCTGCGGCGCAGAGCTCACGCACCTCTTGCTGCGCCTTGAGAGAAGACGGATCTACCGCCGCAGCATGAGAAAAACCGATCTCCTTTGCGAGGGTGAGAAGCACTGCGAATCACCTGCCTTGTCGATCAACTGCGGCTTGACAAAAAAATCTGCCTATGCAATAGTAAATCCAAATAAAAGGGACTATTCTCATATTACCGAACAAAGGGAAAGTCTGTCAAGGAAAAGGGAGGAAACACGATGGAACTGGGATTTCCCCTGCTGCTGGACGGTGCCACGGGCACGGAGCTGCAGAAGAGAGGCTTCGGGGGCAGTGAAGCAGCGGAGAGCTGGGTGCTGCGCCACAGTGAAGCGATCCGCGAGATTCAGAAGGGCTATCTTGACGCGGGTTCGCAGGTGCTCTACACGCCTACCTTCGGCGCGAACCGTGTGAAGCTGGAGCAGTACCGTATTTTCAATCAAGTGAAAGACTACAATCTGCGCCTTGCGGCGTTGAGCAGGGAGACAGCGGCAGGTCGGGCGTTGGTGGCAGGTGACATTGCCCCCACGGGGGAGTTTCTCTATCCTCTCGGCGAGCTGCAGTTTGAAGAACTGGTGGAGATCTACCGCGAGCAGGCAGCAGCGCTGGAAGAAGCGGGCGTTGACCTCTTTGTCATCGAAACCATGATGACCCTGCCTGAAGCCCGCGCGGCAGTCCTCGCGGTGAAGGAAGTGAGCCGCAAGCCTGTCTTTGTCACCATGACCTGCGATGAAAACGGCAAGACCCTTACGGGTACGGACGTGACCGCAGCGCTCACGGTGCTGCAGGGCATGGGCGTGGATGCCTTCGGTCTGAACTGCAGCGCAGGACCTGCTGAAATGCTGACGCAGCTGCGCCGCCTTACTCCCTATGCAGAGATTCCTCTTATCGCCAAGCCCAATGCGGGCGTGCCCAGAATGGTGGACGGGGAAACGGTCTACGACTGCGGTGCAGAGGAGTTTGTGAAATACGTGGGAGATATGGCAAAAGCAGGCGTACAGATCTTCGGCGGCTGCTGCGGCACGGAGGCAAGCCACATTGCGGCGCTCCGTGAAGCAGTGAAGGGGATTTCTATGCGGGAACCTGCGCCGAAGTACGGTGAATTGCTCCCCTGCGCCACGGAGAAAGAGGTCTGCTATGTGTCTGCGTCTGCTGCATACGAGGGCGTGGTGACATGCAGCGCGGATCTGGAGGACGACCTCATGGATGCGCAGGAGGACGGTGAGCTGCTGGCAGTTTCTATCCGCAGTGAAGCGGATCTTGACGATTTTGCGGAGGTGCAGTATCTCATCCGTAAGCCCCTCTGCATCCTTTGCGAGGATGCCGCTTTGCTGGAGCAGGCGCTGCGGCTCTATCAGGGACGTGCCCTGTACGAGGGAAGTCTCAGCGATGAAGTGCTGTTTCCCCTTGTGCGGAAGTATGGCTTGATCATCTGAAAGACAAAGAACCTGCGGGCAGCCCCGCAGGTTCTTTTCTCTTATCCCAGCAGTACCCACAACACCACCTGCACCGCGAGAATGGCGGGCAGACCGTAGCGGAAATACCAGTGGCGGGTCTTATGACGGAAGTAGCGCATACCGCAGATCGCACCTACACTGCCGCCGAGGATGGCAACAGTCAGCAAAGTTTTTTCGCTGATGCGGTAGGCATCCCGCTTTGCCTTCCACTTGTCGATGCCGTAGAGCAGGAACGCCACCACATTGATGGCGACAAGATAGAGAAGCAGCAGGGAGTTGTCAGAGGGACCTGTGACGAAAACGGCGGTGGGACCGTCTGCGCCGCCGATGACACCGAGAGAAAGCAGATGCAGCATAGGGGATATCTCCTTGTGATGGAATGTGCCGCAGAGCGGCGAAGTGGGTCGAATGCCCGGAATTTTTCTTTATTTTAACGGGTTTCTGTGGAAAAGTCAAAGGAATCCCTTGTCAAAAGGGGATTTTATCTGTATAATATTTTCGTTTATGAAATACCCCTGAAAAGGAGAGGAAATAGATATGGAAAGAGTAAAAATTGCTGCCGTTTTTGCCGACAGTGAGAGCCTTGGCGGCAAGAGCATTACCGTTTGCGGCTGGGCACGCACCATCCGCGACATGAAGACCTTCGGCTTTGTGGAGCTGAATGACGGTTCCTGCTTCAAGAATCTGCAGGTGGTCATGGATGCCAATACCCTCGAAAATTACAAGGAGATCGCATCTCAGAACGTGGGCGCGGCGCTCATTGTCAAGGGCACCATGGTGCTGACTCCCGAGGCAAAGCAGCCTCTTGAGATCAAGGCAGAGTCTATCGCCGTGGAGGGTGTCTCTACTCCCGATTATCCCCTGCAGAAGAAGCGCCACAGCATTGAGTTCCTGCGTACCATCCAGCACCTGCGCCCCCGCACCAACCTGTTCTCCGCAGCCTTCCGCGTGAGAAGCGTGGCAGCACACGCAGTCCACTGCTTCTTCCAGGATCAGGGCTTTGTCTATGTCAACACCCCCATCATCACCGGCTCTGACTGCGAGGGCGCAGGCGAGATGTTCCAGGTCACTACTCTGGATCTGAACAATGTCCCCAAGACGGAGGACGGCAAGGTAGATTTCTCCCAGGACTTCTACGGCAAGCCCACCAACCTGACCGTTTCCGGCCAGCTCAACGGCGAGACCTTCGCCATGGCCTTCCGCAACATCTATACCTTCGGCCCTACCTTCCGGGCTGAGAACTCCAACACCACCCGCCATGCCGCTGAATTCTGGATGATCGAGCCCGAGATGGCTTTCGCCGACCTGGACGATCTGCTGCGTGTGGAAGAGGATATGCTGAAGTATATCATCTCCTATGTTCTGGAGCACGCTCCCGAGGAGATGGCATTCTTCAACCAGTTCATGGATAAGGGCCTGCTGGAGCGCCTGAACAATATTCTGAACAATGACTTCGGCCGCATCACCTACACCGATGCCGTCGCTCTGCTGGAAAAGCACAACGACAAGTTTGAGTATCCCGTCAGCTGGGGCTGCGACCTGCAGACCGAGCACGAGCGTTATCTGACTGAGGTCATCTTCAAGAAGCCCGTTTTCGTTACCGATTACCCCAAGGACATCAAGGCCTTCTACATGAAGCTGAATCCCGACGGAAAGACCGT
>JAFVXA010000025.1 GCA_017501355.1 Oscillospiraceae bacterium | reverse complement strand
TCGACCGAGCGGCTCTTTTTATATTATTCCGCATCCGGCGGCTGTCCATCATGTGCCTGCCATTTGCATTCAGAAAGCTCCATATCTGTGAAGGTCGCACGGAAAGAAGAGTCTTCGGGACTGCAGGCATAAATGCCAAAGCGGATCATTTCTCCGCCGCCCCATATATGGCATACCCGCATCTGTTTGAAAACCACGCCATCAGCCGAACACTCCACGCAATAATCGTCCTCGCGTCGACTGAAACGATACCACATCGCCTTGATCCCCGCGTCGATCTCCGTGGTCGCCCAGTCAGAGTATCCGTTGTTGGTAACAACGCTGCCAAGATGCTGAAAGTGCTCGTTCTCATATTCAACGGAAGCCTTGAGCCAGTTTTCGCTGTCGAGATACATCACAATACCGCACTGGTCAAATCTTCGTTCACTTTGAAACTGCGTTTTCACTGTAAAGGAAAAGAACTTTTCCTCCGTCTCCATCTGCAGCACGGGTGCATTGTCATTTCTGAAATGATAATAGGTCCTCTGCCACAGATCCGTATGCGGATGGGTCACGATCTCGATCTTGTCGGCAGCGATGGAATACGACTTCGGTTCTCTCGTCCATCGCAGTTTGCTCACATCAAATTTCATCGTGCGCAAGCCTCCCGTTTCTTAGTATTCTTCCCCATTTTATCATACTTTCCCCCTTCGTCCAGCACATCCGCACAGCAAATTCAAACCGAGATATTGCCTTGGGGACGGCTCTGTCTTGCTTTTCCCTGCTCTATTGGGTATAATATTATGATAACTGATTTATTTTCGTCATTTTTCTCTGCGAAAGCGAGGTTTTCCATGAATCGTCGAGTATCCCTCTCCCGCTCCATGCAGATTGGTCTGCTGCTCCTGCTCTCCGGCTTCACCACGGTGATGACCCTTTGGATCCAGCCGGTGAGCTTTCTGTTCCTCATCAAAAATATGCTCTCCCTGCAGCCCCATCTGCTGGTGCTGAACTGGGTCCCCGTTGCACTGACCACGCTGGCGCTTGCCTTTCTGCTGCGAAACATCGGCTACGGCGCAGCACTCGGCAATTTCATCTGGGGCGCTCTTTCCGTTGCGAACCGTGTGAAGATGACCGTCCGCGATGAGCCCGTCTACCCCTCTGATTTCACCCTGCTCAAGGAAGTGGCAGATGCCACCGGCAGCTACGACATCAGCTTCCCGTGGTTTCAGATCGCCGTGGTGGTGCTGAGCACGGCGGCATTCGTCGCCCTCGGCTATATCCTCCGCACTCCTGCGGAGAAGAGCAAGCGGGAGCGCATTCGCCGCTTCGGCGGCTTTGCGGCGGTGGTGGCAGTGCTGGCAGGTCTGATCATGACGGTCTACGCTTCGAATACCCTCTATAAGTCCTTCTACTGCAGCTACTTCGACCACATCACCGTGGTCTACAATGAGCTGGGCTTCCCCTACTGCTTCTGCTATAATTTCAGCACCTATCAGATCGCAAAGCCTGAAGGCTTTGACAAGGCGGAAGCCGCCTCCTATGAGGAAGCCGAGGAAGAAACGCCCCACCTCGCTCCCAACACCCACGTCATTTTCATTATGATGGAAGCCTTTTCCGACATCACCGACCGTGATGTGTTCGGCTACGATGAGGCGGATGATCCCCTGCAGAACTTCCATGCGCTGCAGCAGGCAGAAAACGCGGTCAGCGGCTATCTGGTGGTCCCGAACTACGCAGCGGGCACTGCCAACTCTGAGTTTGACGTGCTCACGGGTATGCAGACCACTATGCTCAGCCAGACCAACACCTCCGCCTTCCGCACCTTCACCAGAAATATCGACAGCGTCCTCCGCGTCATGCGGGAGGATGGTTATCACACCAGCTTTATCCATCCCGGCAGCGACTGGTTCTATAACCGCGAGAATGTGTACCGCTGGCTCGGCGCGGAGGAGACTTTCTTCGTCGATCAGATGGAGAATGTGGAGTACAAGGGCAGCTGGGTCACGGATCATTATACTGCCGGGCAGATCAAGCAGGAGTTTGAAGCTGCTGTTGCCGCAGATGAAATGCTCTGCAATCTCACCGTCACCATCCAGAACCACATGTCCTACACCGCCGACAAGTATGGCGATACCCCCATCCCCCCCGCAAAGCTGAACGTCTCCGTTTCCGAAGAAACGGAGACCATGCTCGCCGTCTACACCGAAGGTATCCGCGATGCGGATGCCATGATGGGTGAGCTGACGGATTACTTCTCCCAGACGGAAGAACCCGTGCTGCTGGTGTTCTACGGCGACCACCTGCCCTCTCTCGGAAACGAGCGCAAGGGCTATGCAGAGCTTGGTCTCGGCATCGCCGAGGGTGACGCTGCAGACGATCCTCTCGATTCCTACCGCACGCCCTATCTCATCTGGGCAAACGAAGCGGGCGCAAATGCCATCGACTTTGACCGCGCTGTGCAGTCCGCAGAGCTTCGCAGGGGTGAAACCATCAACGCCAGCTATCTCGGTGCGGCAGTGCTGGAGCTTACAGGTCGCAGCGGCGAAAGCCCCTGGTTCGATTTTGTGAACGAACTCCGCCGCGCGCTCCCCGCCTACCGCAGCGGCATCGGTCTCACGGCTGAGGGCGAGCTTTTCCGCGAGCTCCCCGCCGAACTCCAGCCTCAGATCGAAAAGCTTCGCAACTGGACGTACTACAAAATGAAATACAAGACCGTGGAATAAGAAAACGGGCGCGTTACAGAATGTTCATTCTGCAACGCGCCCATTTTTTATTCTCCAATTCGTTTCTGCGAGGTGGACAGCACCGCTCCGCTGATGGCGTGGATCTTGTACTCATACTCCCAGCCATCGTAGTCGAACTCCACCTCGTAAAGGCGGTCGTCGCGGTCATACTCGCTGCGCAGTCCCGTGACTTCCTCCGCCTTGCGCTGGGCATGAGACAGGGCACGCCGCTCTGCCTCCTCAGCCGTCAGCTCCTCGTTCTGTGTGGGCTGGTCATTCTGTCCGTCCTGCATGGGATCGTTCTCTCCGCCGCTCTGGTTCTGCCCGTCTTGCATTTGCGAGCCGTTTTCCGTCTGATTCTCCATGGGCTGCTCGTCTCGGTTTGCCCCGCAGGCGGCAAGGACGCTCAGAGACAAAATCAGCAGGGTCAACAGGATCTTCTTCATCGGTATTCCTCCATTTCTGCCGCCATGTGGCGACAGTAGAGTTTCCCCCAAAAATTCCCGTTTCATACCAAAGCAGGCTTATTTGCCCTCTCTGAATTTGCGATAGACCGCCTCCGCCGCTTTTTTCGGCACCACGGTCTCCAGCTCCGCAAGTTCTGCCGCAGCGATGGCTTTCACGCTTCCAAAGCGTTTGAGCAGAGCCGCCTTGCGCTGTCTACCGATGCCCTCAATATCATCCAGCTTCGAGGCAATACTGCGCCTGCCGTGGACCTGATGGTGGAAGGTCACGGCAAAGCGGTGAGTCTCCTCCTGGATGCGCCCGACGAAGCTGAACACCGCTTCATTGCCACGGATCGAGATCTCCCGTCCCTCGGCTGTAATGAGGGCGCGGGTATGGTGATGCTCATCCTTCACCATGCCAAAAACAGGGATGCTGAGCCCCACCTCCCGCAGCACATCCTCTGCCACTGCCGCATGGGTCTCGCCGCCGTCGATGAGCAGGGCATCGGGGAGACGGGCAAACTTTTCATCCCCCTCCCGCGCCCTGCGGAAGCGGCGCAGCAGCACCTCATGCATGGACGCATAGTCATCGGGTGCGCCTTGAACGGTCTTGATCTTGAACTTTCGATATTCGCCCTTCGCAAAGCGTCCGTTTTCCGACACCACCATGGATGCCACGATATCGTCTGCACCCATGTTGGAAATATCGTAGGATTCGAGACGCTTCGGTGCTTCCTCCAAACCCATGTATTTTCCCAGCAGCTCCAGCGTTTTCACCGTGCGCTCCGTCTCACTGACGGCGCGCTCCGCCTCCTCCCGCGCGTTCCGCTCTGCCATGGCAAGCAGCTCTGCTTTTTCACCCCGCAGGGGGGTACGCACATAGACTTTTCGCCCCGCCTTTTCGGAAAAAGCAGCGGCAAGCTCCTCCATATCCTCGGGGACAAGGGGAAGCAGGATCTCCTTCGGCAGCGCCCCGCGGTCAAGATAGTAGCGGTTGAGGATATTCCCCAGCACCTCCTCCGCGCTGTCCTCCACAGGCACGTCGAACACCCGCGCTTCCTTACCCGTCAGCGCGCCATCCTTGATATACAGCACCGCATAAGCCCACTTCACATCGCCCCGATGCAGTCCCCAGATATGGGTGTCGGCACAGATGCCCGCAATGACCTTCTGGCGGTTGCCCAGCACCTCAATGGCGGCAATGGTGTCCCGCAGGACGGCACAGCGCTCAAAGTGAAGCAGCTCTGCTTCCCGCTCCATTTCCTCCTCCAGAGGCTTGGTCACCTGTCGAAGCTTACCCTCCAACAGCAGCACCGCCTGCTCCATGCGGCGGCGATACTCCTCCCCTGTCATGCAGGGGCGGCAGAAGCCGTCACAGCGCCCCATGTGGTAGTTCAGACACGGGCGCTCCCTGCCGATATCGCGGGGAAACTCCTTACGGCAGGTGGGCAGCTTCAGCGCCTGCGCCACCGCATCCAGCGCCGCATAGGTGTCATGCCGCCCGCCAAAGGGACCGAAATAGCGGGCGCCGTCGTTCCCCACCTTATTCACAAGAGAAAAGCGGGGATATTCCCCGCCGCTGAGCCGCACAAAGGGATAGCCCTTGTCGTCCTTCAGCAGAATGTTATACCGCGGCTGATGGCGCTTGATGAGAGAGTTTTCCAGCACCAGCGCTTCAAACTCGCTGGTGACCACAATGGTGTCAAACTCCCTCACCTGCTCTACCATGAGGCGGGTTTTGAGGGTGTGGGAAGCATCCTCGCGGAAATACTGACTGACACGGTTCTTCAGTTTTTTCGCCTTACCCACGTAGATCACCGTGCCGCTCTTGTCCATCATCAGATAGACTCCGGGGGCAAGGGGCAATTCGTTGGCTTTTTCCCGCAGTTCATCCTTGGTCACTTCCACACCTCCTTTGATTTGTAAAAAAAGGTTGCCCTTGCGGACAACCTTTTTTCTGTCATTTACTTTTCCAGACCGCTGTTCACGAGTTCTGCCAGAGTGGTCACAGCAGCTTCCTCATCGGAACCGTCTGCGATCAGAGTCACAGTGGTGCCCTGGACGATACCGAGGGACAGGACGCCCAGAAGGCTCTTGGCGTTGACGCGCCGTTCATCCTTTTCCACCCAGATACCGCTCTGGAACTCATTGGCTTTCTGAATAAAATAAGTGGCGGGTTTCGCATGAAGACCAACTTCGTTGGTGACGGTGATTTCCTGCGTATACATAGTGTCAACTCTCCTTTTCAGACATTCTGGTACCCTAATACAATATAATATACGAGATTCCTCTTGCATCGTCAATGTCGTTTTTTCACAAATTCCAACATTTTCGCCGTGTGAGAAACATTCGTTTCCGCCAAACAGACCCAATATCCAGTCTGCCGATTCGCTTTTTTAGTAAATTATGGCAATTCAAAGCAGTTTTTATACAGAAAAATTCTGTGCATTATTTCAGCTCCACCACTGTCACACCAGCTTCACCTTCGCCGTAAGCGCCAAGGCGGAAGCTTTTCACGCGGGGATCGCGGCGAAGCATCTGCTGTACCGTCTTTCGCAGCACACCGGTACCCTTGCCGTGGATGATGGTAACCACGTTGAGCCGTCCCATCACCGCGCCGTCGAGATACTGCGACACCACCGCTTCCGCTTCAAGAGAGTCCATACCGCGGATATCCAGCTCGGATGCGGCGCGGACACTGCCGATGACGCGGGTGTTGGCGATGCTGCGCTCGGGCTTCTTGGGCTTCGGCATTTCTGCCTCTTCGATGAGACGCACCTCGTTTGCCTTGGCAGTCAGCTTCATCACGCCTGCCTTCAGCTCCAGCGTATCGCCCTTGACCGCTACCACCTCTGCCGCCGTGCGGACACCGGGGATCTCCACCTTGTCACCTGCGCGGATGGGACGGCTGGGAGCGGGAATGGGCTCGCGCTCGTCATCGCGGTGACCGATGCGCTCCTCCAGAGCGTTCAGCTGAGCACGCATACCCGTGCGCCCTTCGTTGACACTCTGCCAGTCCACCGCCTTTTCCTGCTTCTTTTTCAGCTCCTTCAGCTCACGGAATACCTGATCCGTGGCATCGCGGGCATCCTGCAGCAGGCGCTTCGCCTCGCTCTCACCCTTCTTGCGGGCGTTCTCCTTGGCTTTTTCCATCTGCTCGCGGAACTCACGGGCTTTGCGGGCATCCTCCTCCCGCTGCCGGCGCAGACGCTCCACTTCGATCTGCTCCTTCTCCAGCGCCTGACGCTTGCGCTCCAGCTCTGTCAGCACATCCTCAAAACGGAGGCTGTCTGCTCCCATCTGCTCCCGGGCGCGGTCAATGACATACTCCGCAAGCCCCAGTCTGCGGGAGATGGCAAAGGCATTGGACTTGCCGGGCACGCCGATGAGCAGACGATAGGTGGGACGCAGGGTCTCCACATCAAACTCGCAGGAGGCGTTTTCCACGCCGATGGTGGTCATGGCGTAGGTCTTGAGCTCCGCATAGTGGGTGGTGGCTGCCACCTTCGCGCCCATGTCGCGGATGCTCTCGATGATGCTGATGGCAAGGGCGGCACCCTCCACAGGGTCAGTGCCCGCGCCAAGCTCGTCGAAGAGAACCAAGCTGCGCTCATCCGCCTGCTCCATGATCTGCACAATGTTCACCATGTGGGCAGAGAAGGTGGACAGGCTCTGCTCAATGCTCTGCTCGTCGCCCACATCGGCAAGCACCCGCTCGAACACGCCGAGGCTGCTGCCCTCGTCTGCCGGGATCTGCAGACCGCACTGCGCCATGAGGGTCAGCAGACCGATGGTTTTCAGCGTCACAGTCTTACCGCCGGTGTTGGGACCGGTGATAACAAGGGTATCAAAACTCCGTCCCAGCTCCACGCTGATGGGCACCGCCTTCGCGCTGTCCAGCAGCGGGTGGCGGGCGCGGCGCAGCACGATGCTGCTGCCACCGGTGAGTTCGGGCTTCATGCCTTTCATTTTGTACGCCAACTCGCCCTTGGCAAAAATCAGGTCGAGATGGACGAGAATATCATAGTTCCAGATGGTCTGCTCCCGGGCATTTGCCGCCTCCGCGCTGAGCATGGCAAGGATGCGCTCGATCTCCTTCTTTTCCTTGCTCTCCAGCTCCCGCAGCTCGTTGTTCGCCTGCACCACGCTGAGGGGCTCGATGAACACTGTCGCGCCGGAGGAGGACACATCGTGCACCAGACCCGGCATTTCACCGCGGCACTCCGCCTTTACCGGCACCACGAAGCGTCCGTTGCGCTCGGTGACCAGATTCTCCTGCAGGATGCGGGCATAACTGGGAGAGGAAATGATCTTCTGCAGGATGGAACGACTCTTGGCGGCAGCCGCACGCATGTGGCGGCGAATGTCCGCCAGCTCCGCGCTGGCACCGTCCGCGATCTCATCCTCACTGAGGATACAGGAGCGGATGTGCTCCTCCAGATAGCGTTGGGGACGCAGGGACGCAAACAGCTGATCCAGCACCGTCTTACGATCGCCCGCCCCTTCGATGTACTCACTGGCGCGGCGTGCCGCTGTCAGCAGTCCCGCAATGTCCAGCAGCTCGCGGGTGTTCAGCGAACCGCCGCGGTCGGCGCGGTCGAGGGCTTCTGCCACATCCTTCACGCCGGAAAACGAGGGGCTGCCCTTGATGCCGATCAGCTCCCGTGCCGCCTCGGTCTCATCCTGCAGGCGCAGCACATCGCCCCGTTCCGTTTCGGGACGGAGATTTCGTGCCCGGGCTTTCGCTGCGTCACTGACCGCGATCTGTGCCAGCATCTCCAGCACCCGGGGCAACTCCAGCTTCTCCATGGATTTTGTAAACATATCGCTCATCGTCTACTCCAAACTCTGCCGAAACGCGGCAGAAATGAATACAATTTGTAGAATCAACACATCATTCTACAATAAATTATCAAAACAACAGGGATTTATAGAAATCCAGCGTGCGGAAACCCCGCTCCAGCTGGGTCAGGGCATAGCCCTCTGTCACCTTGGCAAGCTGCCGCAGCTCCTCCTCCCCCACCGAAAAGGCATAGAGCCTTTTGGGGTCTGCGGAGACAATATGCCGCGCCGCCGCAAGCGCCCCCGCACCGAGGGGCAGCAGCCCAAAGCCTGCGGATGCGCAATTGCCGCAGACGAGCCCGCCTTCCCCCGCGTCCAGCCAGCCATCGCCGCAGTCACAGCCGCAGCGGCAGCAGCCGTCGAGCATGGGGGTAAAGCCCGCGACAGACAGCAGCCGCAGCTCAAAGGCGACTTTCACAAGCAGCGGTTCTTTTCTCAGCTCACCGAGGGCATAGAGGGCATTGAGCAGCAGCGGAAGGATCTCCTCCGCGCTTTCCCCCTCCTGTGTCACCGCTTCCGTCAGCTCCGCGAAGTAGCTTGCAAGGGCAAGGCGCTCCATATCGGTTCTGAGCCCCGCAAACAGCTGTAAAGTGGTTCCCTCTGTCAGCATATACCAGCCGCGGCTTTCGTATGCAGTCAGCTCTGAATAGGTCAGCAGCTGACTCACCGCCGCAAGGCGGCTGCCCTTGCGGCGCGCACCGCGGGCAATGACGGAGATCTTTCCCTTTTCCGCCGTCAGCACCGTGAGGATCTTATCCGCTTCTTTGGTTTCGGTCTGGCGCAGCACCACGCCGCGCAGCACCTCGTAAACAGCCATGCGTCGCTCCTTATGTAGCGGGGACTTTCTAATCCGTCCCCGCAGTATCATCCGCGCGCACACGGCAGTACCACACATAGTACCCCGGTTCGCCGGTCAATTGAAACAGTCGCCACAGTGCGGCAGCGTTCATTTCCTCTGCCCCCTCCGAAACGTTGTCGAAAGTAGCATCGGCACGCTGCCGCAGAAGTATGTATGGAAATTTCCGACTGCGCTGAATTAATCCTGCTGCTCCTGTGCCACGATTTCGCGGCCCATCAGCACACCCATGACGGATGCCATCATCAGGCCTCTCGTCCAGCCGCTGGAGTCACCCAGACAGTGGAGACCCTGAATGTTGGTGTTAAAGTGTTCATCCATCTTCACGCGGTTGGAGTAGAACTTCAGTTCGGGAGAATACAGCAGGGTCTCATCGGCAGCAAAGCCGGGCACCACTTCGTCCATCGCCTTGATGAAGTTGATGATATTCAGCATGGCGCGATAAGGCATAGCGGCAGTGATATCGCCTGCCACCGCATCGGGAAGGCTGGGCTTGATATTGGAGCGGGACAATTCCTTTTCCCAGGTGCGCTTACCGTCGAGAATATCGCCGAAACGCTGCACAAGGATCTGACCGTTGCCCAGCATATTGGTCAGCTCACCCACCTTCTGCGCGTAAGCAATGGGCTGATTGAAGGGCACGGAGAAGTTGTGGGAAACAAGGATGGCCAGGTTGGTATTTTCGGACTTCAGCTCCTTGTAGGAATGACCGTTGACCACCGCCAGATTCTTGTCGTAATTCTCCTGACTGACAAAGCCGCCGGGGTTCTGGCAGAAGGTGCGCACCTTGTTGCAGAAGGGCTTGGGGTAACCCACAAGCTTGGACTCATACAGCACGCGGTTCACCTTTTCCATGACCTCGTTGCGGACTTCCACACGCACGCCGATATCCACAGTGCCGGGCTGATGGGCAATGCCGTGCTCTTCGCAGAGCTTTTCCAGCCAGTCTGCGCCGCGACGACCGGTGGCAACCACCGTGCGCTCTGCATCGATGGTCATTTCCTCTTCGCCCTTGCGCAGAATAACACCCTTGCAACACTCATTTTCAAGGATCAGATTCTTGCACTCATAACCAAACAGGATCTCCACACCATGCTGCAGAAGATACTGTTCAATGCCGTAGTAAATCCCCTGCGCTTTTTCCGTACCCATGTGACGGATGGGGCAATCCACCAGCTTCAGACCTGCGTGGATGGCGCGCAGGCGGATCTCCTTCTTCTCCTCCTCGTTGCCGAGACCTTCCACATGCTCATCTGCGCCGAACTCCAGATAAATCTGATCGGCATAGTTGATGGTCTCCTGCGCAAGCTCGTCACCGATGAGTTCCGGCAGGCTGCCGCCCACCTCCGGGGAGAGGGAAAGCTTACCGTCGGAAAATGCGCCTGCACCGGAAAAACCGGTGGTGATATGACAGTAGGGCTTGCAGTTCAGGCACTTCTTTGCCTTGTCCTTGGGGCAGTGACGCTTTTCCACCGCCGCACCCTTTTCCACCAGCACGATCTTCTGGCGGCTGCCCTTGCGGATCATTTCCATAGCGGTAAAAATACCCGCAGGACCCGCACCGATGATCACAACATCTGTTTTCTTGTTCATATCTGTATCCTTTCCGGGCGGTGCTTACTTTGCTCCGTCAAAAACATTCACAATCAACGGGCATACCCGTGCATTATTGATTATATCACCCTTATTTCCATTCAGCAAGAGATAGCTTCACAGGTCAAATCCCCCGCCCCACACCTTTTTTTATCCTCATTTTCGCGCAAAAAGAGGCTTCGCTTATTGCAAGCGAAGCCTCAGCGTGTCGAAAAAGTATTTCGCCCCGCTGTGCAAGTTTTTAGAACTTGCAAAAAGTTCTAAAAACTTCTTATTTGAAAGGTGCAGGACACCCTTCCTGGGTTTCCCGCACACACCCTTCCTTCCCGTCGAATCGGATA
>JAFVXA010000024.1 GCA_017501355.1 Oscillospiraceae bacterium | reverse complement strand
TTATCCGATTCGACGGGAAGGAAGGGTGTGTGCGGGAAACCCAGGAAGGGTGTCCTGCACCTTTCAAATAAGAAGTTTTTAGAACTTTTTGCAAGTTCTAAAAACTTGCACAGCGGGGCGAAATACTTTTTCGACACGCTGTTTTGTGCATCATTTCCGATTGCTCCAAAGGTGTGAGGAAATGGTACATAAGGTTTTTCTCTGCATCTGCATAGAAAAACCCGCACCCATTGCGGATGCGGGTCGATGGATGTACCCTTCAGCGTGCGGCGGCATCCAGACGAATGTTGTGATCCGTCAGATATCGCATGATGCGGTGGCGGGTGACAAGACCGATGAACTTATTCTCATCATCCACAATGGGGACGAAGTTCTGCAGCAGTGCATATTCCACCAGCGTTTCCATGGGAGAGGTGATGCGGGCTGCGGGGAACTTTTCTGCCTTCAAAATCTGGGGGAGTCGGACGTTTTCAAGATCGCGCAGACAAATCGCGCCATCGTCGCTTTTTTCGATGATGTGCCAGAGGAAATCACCCTCCCGCACAATGCCCACGTATGTACCGTCCCGCTTGATGACGGGGATAGCAGTGTAGCCGGAGCTTCGCATTTTTTCAAGCCCCTGCCGCAGGGTGCAATCATGGAACAGAAAAGCGACATCATTTTTCGGTGTGAGGAAAAAAGCTGCGTTCACGGTAAGACTCACTCCTCCTTTCTGTATGTCCATCATAACAGGTAAATTTTAAAAAAGCATGAATATTTGGGAAACTCTTGCGGAAATTTTTTGTCTGATTTTTTCCCCTTTTATTTTATCATGCGTTTTCTGAATTGTAAATGACAGGGAGAGACTATGATTTGTCAAAATGAACTGCATCAGACCCTGTGTGACGCGCTGCGTGAGCGGGGAAGAGAATTGGCGGTGGAGGTGCATGACTGCATTGATTCCACCAATACCGAGGCAAAGCGCCGCATCGCAGCGGGGGACCACAGTCGCCGTCTGATTCTGGCACAGCAGCAGACGGCAGGGCGGGGGCGCTTGGGACGGAGCTTTTATTCTCCTGCCGACACGGGGCTTTACATGACGCTGACCCTCGGCGAGCCGGAGACCCTCAGGGACGGCACCATGCTGACCATCGCCGCCGCCACCGCCGCGGCACTTGCCATTGAAAGCGCCACGGGGGAAAAGACCGACATCAAGTGGGTCAATGACATCTATATGCGCCGGCGCAAGGTCTGCGGCATCCTTTGTGAAGCGGTGACGGACGAAAAAGGTATCGTCACCGTTCTTGCGGGCATCGGTGTGAATGTGGCAACAAGGGAGTTCCCCGAGGAACTGCTGCAAAAGGCGGGAGCGCTGCCTGTGGCGGCAGAGCGGGGCGCTCTTGCGGCGGAGATCGCAGATCGTCTGCTTACCATCTGGGAAGCGGGCGGGAAGGGTGATTTCCTTGAGCAGTATCGTGAGCGTTCCTTTGTGCCGGGAAATCGGGTCTGCTTTGAGCGCGGCGCGGAGACGCTGGAGGCGTTGGCGATCGCAGTGGATGACGCAGGCGGACTGGTGGTGCGCTATGATGACGGCAGGGAAGAGTCTCTCCGCAGCGGAGAGGTGTCCGTCAAAATAAAGGATCAATTGATTTAATTAAGAAATCATAAAAAATTTGATTGAAAAAATTCGGTAAGACGGTTGCAGTTATTTTTATTTATGCTAAAATAAAAGTAGCGCGACAAAAAATTATGGCACAAGCAATTTCAATACATAAAACAAGGGAGAAGCAATCATGAAGTATTGTGAGATGAGCAAAGAGCAGCTGCAGCAGGAACTGGTTCAGCTGCAGAAGGAATTTGAGGATCTGAAGGCTCGCGGTCTGAAGCTGAACATGGCTCGCGGCAAGCCCGGCAAGGAGCAGCTGGACATCGTGAGCGATCTGCTCACCATTCTGGCAGATCCTGCTGAGTGTGTGGATTCCGGTATTGACTGCCGCAACTACGGTGAGCTCTCCGGTATCCCCTGCGCAAAGAAGTACTTTGCTGAGCTGCTGGACGTGAAGGAAGACGAGGTCTATGTCGGCGGTAACGCAAGCCTGACCCTGATGTTCGATACCATCACCAAGGCTTACACCCACGGTCTGCTCCACAGCGAGCGCCCCTGGTGCAAGGAGGAGAAGGTCAAGTGGCTCTGCCCCGCTCCCGGCTATGACCGTCACTTCGCCATCACCGGCTGCTACGGCTTCGAGATGATCACCATTCCCATGACCGCTGACGGTCCCGATATGGACATGGTGGAAGAGCTGGTGAAGGATCCCACCGTCAAGGGTATCTGGTGCGTGCCCAAGTACTCCAACCCCGATGGTATCATCTACAGCACCGAGACCATCAACCGCATTACAAACCTCAAGCCCGCTGCTCCCGACTTCCTCGTGATGTGGGATAACGCTTACATCATCCACGAGTTCGAGGGTGAGTATGTTCCCTTCCCCGACATGATCTCCCTCTGCCGCGAGGCTGGCAACCCCGACATGGTGTTCGAGTTTGCTTCCACCTCCAAGGTTACCCTGCCCGGCGCAGGTGTGGCTGTGATGGCTTCCAGCAAGGAGAACATCAAGTACATGGAGAGCATCCTGACCGTTCAGACCATCGGTTATGACAAGCTCAACCAGCTGCGCCATGTGAAGTATCTGAAGGACAAGAAGACCACTCTGGAGCTGATGAAGAAGCACGCAGATGTTCTCCGTCCCAAGTTCCACGCTGTGCTGGATGCACTGGATAGCGAGATCGCACCTCTCGGCATCGCTGAGTGGAAGCGTCCCAAGGGCGGCTACTTCGTGAGCCTGAATGCTATGCCCGGTACTGCTAAGCGCACTCTGGCTCTCGCGAAGGAAGCAGGCGTTGTGATGACCGGCGCCGGCGCTACCTTCCCCTATGGCAAGGATCCTCAGGACAGCAACATCCGTATCGCTCCCTCCCTGCCTCCCGTTGCAGAGCTGAAGGAAGCAATCGCAGTGCTGTGCATCTGCCTGCGCCTTGCTGCTGTTGAGAAGCTGCTGGCTGACTAATTGCGAATACATAAAAAACGGCATCCGGAAGGATGCCGTTTTTTCGCCCACGTACACGCCGCGGTCGAAAATGATTCAAATAATAAAACCGACGTCCGCGAGGACGTCGGTTTTGTTGTTTACAGAGTGAGGTCGCCGTCTTTGATCCAGCCCTTTTTCCGCATGATCTCGCAGAAAAAGACAGAGAGCACGGCGGGAAGGACGAAGGAGATCAGGATCAGCCCCAGCCAGTCGAAAGCGGTGATGGCTGCCTTCGTGCCGCTGGCAACATCGTTGACCCAGCCGGTATACACACCGATCTGACCCACAAGACCGCAGGTACCCATGCCGGAGGAAACGGCAGCACCGTTCATCTGCAGCTTGAACAGGCAGGTGGCGATGGGACCCGTGATGGCAGATGCCAGCGTGGGAGGGATCCAGATGCGGGGATTGCGGATGATGTTGCTCATCTGCAGCATGGACGTGCCGATACCCTGAGATACCAGACCGCCCCAGCGATTTTCGCGGAAGCTCATCACCGCGAAGCCCACCATCTGCGCCGAGCAGCCTGCCACCGCTGCACCGCCTGCAAGCCCTACCAGACCCAGAGACTGGCAGATGGCTGCGGAGGAAATGGGCAGGGTCAGAGCCACGCCCACCACCACAGACACGATGATGCCCATGAGGAAGGGCTCCTGCTCTGTTGCCCACATGATGATCTGACCGAGGGCGATGGCAGCCTTGCCGATGGGCGCTGCCACGAGATAGGCAAGCCCCACGCCTGCGAGGATGGTGGTGATGGGGGTCACAAGGAGATCCACTTTGGTTTCCTTGCTCACCAGCTTGCCGCATTCCGATGCGAAGATCGCCACAAACAGCACGGCGAGAGGACCGCCTGCGCCGCCGAGGGCGTTGGTGGCAAAGCCCACGGGGATCAGAGAAAACAGCACCATGGGGGGTGCTTTCAGCGCGTAGCCGATGGCAGCCGCCATGGCGGGACCCACCATGGCAGAGGCGAGATCGCCCATGCGGTAATGGACGGCGGCTTCCTCCTTGCCCACAGTTACCAGCACTTCTTCGAGGAAACCAATGTGGAACTGGGTGCCGAGAGTGTTGAGAATGGTTCCCACCAGCAGCGTACAGAACAGACCCTGCGCCATGGCGCTGAGGGCTTCAATGCCGTAGCGATGGGCGGAGATCACCACGTCCTTTTTACGAAAAAAAGCTTTCAACTTTTCCATTTCTGACTCCTAAAAAGCAAAATGTACGCACCTGTCTTGACAGGTGCGTACATCATTATACTGCCGTTTTTTGATTTGTCAATCCTTGTCGTTCATCAGAAAGCCCAGAGAAGAGAGCTTTTCGGTCAGACGCACAAAACGCTCCTCGTCGGGGCAGAGAATGCTGTGCAGATGTACCCCCTCGGTGAGGGAGGACAGGGGGGAAGCCTCGGTGCTGCTCATGCGCTGCAGGAACAGCTCCACATCATAGCGGCTGGAAAGCCCCAGCGCAACCGTGATCTCCCCATAGACGGGATGCTCCACGGAAACATCCACCACGGTGCAGCCGCAGTCCACCATGGCGTTGAGCTCTGCGGCGGTGTCGGCGGCGCTGTGGCAGCAGGCAAGACGGCGGAGCGTGCCGCTGTTTTCCTGCACCAGAACATAGCCCCGCGCTGTGGCGGAGATATTGCTGCCCCCTGCGCGGAGCAGGGCAATGTCACCCACGATGACCTGACGGGTCACGCCGCAGCGCTGGGCAAGGGCGGAGGCGCTGATGGGCTGCTCACTTTCCGCAAGAAGAGAGAGGATGGTATTACGACGCTGTGCTGCGATCATAGATTTCCCTCCTTTTAGCGAAGCAGGAACAGACACGCGCAGGTGGCAAGACCGCCTGCGAGCATGACGTACATGCCCTTGCCGTGGGGCTTCGGCAGCCGCACAGGTGCGATGAAGAAGAAGGCAAGCAGGGCAAGATAAACGGTATAGAACCAGCTGAAGGCGCTTGCTGCCATATGATTCTCCGCGAGGAAGGCAAGGGGAACCAGCATGGCTGCCATGGTGACGGGCAGACCCAGATAGGAGCTGCGCACCGCATCCGTGGTGTCCTGACGGATCTCCTCGGTGACATTGAAATAGGCGAGACGGATCACGCCTGCAAGGACATACAGCGCCATCACTGCTACCTGCAGGGGGGATTTCATGCCCACGCAGTAGCCGAGGATGGCAGGGAACACACAGAAGCACACCAGATCACAGAGAGAGTCGATCTGGATACCAAAGCGCTTTTCTTCCTCGGTGCGCTTTCTGGTGCGGGCAACCTTGCCGTCAAAGGAGTCGCACAGACCCGAGCTCAGCATACACACCAGTGCCGCGGTGATGCGCCCATCCAGAGCGAAGGTCATACCTATCACGGAAAAGACCAGACTCATATAGGTCAGAATGACCGTGTAATTATAGAAGCCAACCATAGAAACGATTCTCCACACACTTAAGTATTTTTTTCCTGCAGGATCGCAAAGAGCGGCTTGCGCTGCTCCTTTTTCAGCATGCGCTGAATTTGCTTCTGCTCGCGCTCGATCTCGCGAATCTCCTGCTTGAGCTGCTTTTTCCGCCGAATGGATTCCAGCACTGATTCCAGCGCACCCTGCTTGATGAGCTGGCTCTTGATCTGTTGTCCCTCGCGGTGCTGCAAATAGAAGTAATCCCGCCCTTTGATCTCCTTCTTGGAGACATAGCCGCGGGGAAGGCTTTCCAGTTCCTGCAGCAGAGCGGTTCGCCGTGTTTCCAGCGTTTCCAGTTCTCGACTGAGCATATCCAGAACAGATGCCATGGCGACCCTCCTTTTTTGTTTGATAACCTACAAAAAAATAAAAACCACAAAATGTAGGTTAACTTTATGATAGCGGCAGGCTCGAAAATTGTCAAGATGGGAAGGAGTGGAAGAATGACTAAGAATGCATAAAGAAATGAGACTGTCGATAAACCCTTTTATCCGATTCGACGGGAAGGAAGGGTGTGTGCGGGAAACCCAGGAAGGGTGTCCTGCACCTTTCAAATAAGAAGTTTTTAGAACTTTTTGCAAGTTCTAAAAACTTGCACAGCGGGGCG
>JAFVXA010000023.1 GCA_017501355.1 Oscillospiraceae bacterium | reverse complement strand
TCTTTTTATCCTTACCCTCTCGCTGGAATTGACTTAACAGCGATCAGGCAAGCTCTTAGTCAGTACTTTTTCAAGTACCGTCTGGTGCTTTTCGTTCGTTTCGTTGTTTAATTTACAAGGTACACGCCGCATCAGCGGAACGTTATTGAGTATATCAGAACCGAACCCGTTTGTCAAGAACTTTTTCCGTTCTTTTTCAAACTTTTTTCGACTCGTCATTTACGCTCACCGTTCTCGCGGACAGCTTGGTTAGAATACCACACCTTCCACCTCTTGTCAACACTATTTTTCCACTTTTTCAGACTTTTTTCCACATTCTGTCGGGCGGTTCTCTGCGCCCATCTTCGCCCTCCCCATTCTGCGCAAAAAGCAGCTCCCCACGATGCTTTGGATAGTGCAATCTGCCCGTCACCGTGCTATACTAAATAATGTGAGACCATGAAATCCACAGCCTTCGGGCAGAAAGGAACAGAATATGATTCAATCCCGCTTTGATCGCGTTCTCGCAGAGATGGCGCAGACCGATCTCTCTCAGCTTCTCATCAGCGATCCCCTTGGCATTTTCTACCTCACCGGCATCGAAAACCACCCCTTTGAGCGTTTTTGGGCGCTGCTTATCCGCAGCGACGGCAAACACGTGCTTTTCTCCAACAAGCTCTTCCACATTCCCGAAACGCCCCTGCAGGTGGTGACCCTTTCCGATACTGACGATGTGGCAGCCAACGTGGCTCCCCATCTGCTGGATGGCACACTCGGCGTGGACAAGGTGCTGCAGGCACGCTTCCTGCTGCCGCTGATGACAGCCGCTCCTGCCGTGAAGATGGTGCTCGGCTCTGACTGCGTGGACAACGTCCGCGCCTGCAAGGACGAAACCGAACGTGCGCTCATGCGCCGTGCCTCTGAGATCAACGACATTTGCATTGAAAAGGCTGCCGCCTACATCCACGACGGCGCAACCGAGCAGGAATGCGCCGACTATATCCTCAAGTGCTATGAGGAGTTCGGCTGCGAGGACGTTGCCTTCACCCCCATCGTCTCCTTCGGTGCCAACGCCGCCGATCCTCACCATACCCCTGATGGCACCGTTGTAAAGGAAGGCGATTGCATCGTCATTGACATCGGCTGCGTGAAGGATCGCTACTGCTCCGACATGACCCGCACCTATTTCTGGAAGAAGGCAGATCCCCGCCACGTGGAACTCTACAACATCGTCCGCGAAGCAAACGAGAAGGCGACCGCGCTGGTGAAGGCAGGCATTCCTCTCTGCGAGCTGGATGCCGCCGCCAGAGATCATATTGCTGCCGCAGGCTATGGAGAATACTTCACCCACCGTCTCGGTCACTTCATCGGCATGGAGGATCACGAAAAGGGCGATGTCAGCATTGCCAACCACACTCCCGCCAAGGAGCACAATGTGTTCTCCATTGAGCCCGGCATCTATCTTCCCGGTGATTTTGGCTGCCGCATCGAAGACCTCGTCATCGTCACCCCCGACGGCTGCGAGGTGCTCAACCACGTCAGCAAGGAACTGAAGATTCTGGGCATCTAAGCGTAAATCAGCAGCCTTTGCAGCAATACAATCCCGCCTTTGCGTTTCTATAGATATCTCAAGGATGAAAGGAGTTGTTCATAATGAAGAGAACGAATGATTTCAGGGCAATGGCAACATTTTACCCGGAGGGATATCTCACACTGTAATCCCTCCACAACAAGCAGGAGGAATAATGAATCATATTGAATTAGCAAGAATCGACGAAACCAACTTCATTCAGGCGTTCAACCTGAAATTGACCCGGGAACAGGAACGCTTTGTTTCCCATCCGATCCGCAGTCTGGCGCAGGCATATATATTTTATCACCAGTGCACTCCTTTTGGGATTTTTCACGAGGATACTATGGTCGGCTATGTGATGGTAATCTACGATCACGATCTGGCAGAGTACAATATCTGGCACATGATGATTGATGCCGCATATCAGCACCGGGGATTCGGCGCGCTTGCTCTGAGGAAATGCCTGGATTACATTGCATCCAAGCCATTTGGACAATCCGACAAAGTCGTTCTAACGTGCAACAAAGACAACCCCATCGCGTTGCATCTGTATCAAAAATTTGGTTTCAAAGAAACAGGAAATACGGACGAGGATGAAATCGAACTCGCTTTGCTGCTGTAAAGTCGGTCGATTCCACGCTATCGCCCAAATCCGGCGCAAGAAAAGACAGACCGTCAAAAACGGTCTGTCTTTTTTACTCTATTCCGCTCAGTTGCAGTAAAGTTTACAAATTATACTATTCTTTTATCCAATCTTGCGCTATGATAGGAGCGTCGCCTTTCGGCGCATTAAACTCAACGACAAAGGAACCAACATGAATACATTTCTCAAAGGTATCGTCGCCGGTATCGGCGGCATCTCTCCCGGTCTCAGCGGCAGCGTGCTGCTGATCATCTTCGGTCTCTACCAGAAAACGCTGGATGCTCTGGCAACCCTGTTCAAGGACTTCAAGAAAAATATCCGCTTCCTTGCCCCCCTGCTGGCGGGCATGGGCATCGGTGTACTGCTGTTCAGCAAGGTGCTGGACTTTCTGCTGGAGCACCACGAAGTCCCCACCCGATTTGCCTTCCTCGGTCTCATTCTCGGCACGGTCCCCCTGTTCTACCGAGAAGTGAAGAAGCACGGTTTTTCTCCCTTCTACTACCTCATCATTGCGGGCGCTGCCGTGGCGGGCTACTTCCTCTTCACCGCGAATCCCGATGCCTTTCCCCAGATCCACGAACCCAATCTCCTGCAGTGCATCATCCTCGGCATTGCCGTGGTCGCCACTGCCATCATCCCCGGTGTAGACCCCGCGGTTCTTCTCTCCACGTTGGGACTGTATGAGCTATACGTCTCTTCCCTCGCGGATTTCGACCTTTCGGTACTCCTGCCCATGCTCATCGGCGTTGCCATCGGTGCGGTGGTGATCTCCGCAACCATGAGCGCACTGTTCCGTCACTTCTACACCGCAACCTTTTCCGTGGTCTTTGGTCTGTTTCTCTCCATGATCCCGAATATGCTGACAGACGAGTGCGTGCTGCGCTTTGATGCCGCCTCCGCCCTGTCGGTTGTCCTGATGGTTCTGGGCTTCCTCGTCTCCTACTACCTCGGCGACTGGAAGGAAAACAACCGCAAACTCAAGGCTTATTTCGCAAAAAAATGACAAAAAACTGCTGAGATCCTTGATCTCAGCAGTTTTTCTTATCCAAAAGACAATTCTCCACGTCAATACCCCGCGCCTCCATGGCTTTCTGCATATCTTCCGGCAGCGGTGCTTCTACAGTGATTCGCTCTCCCGACAGAGGGTGTCTCAGCGCCACCCGCCACGAGTGGAGCATCACCCGCTCCGCACCCTCTCCGCCATAGAGGGCATCCCCCAGCAGTGGATGTCCGATCGCCGCGCAGTGGGCGCGGATCTGATGGGTGCGCCCTGTCAGCAGCCGCAGCCGCAAAAGAGTACACCCCTCTCCCCGTTCCAACACATTATATAATGTATATGCCGCCTTCCCCTCGGGAGAGGGAACGCTTTTTCCCGCCTCACGCAGCAGCGGCAGGTCGATCTCCCCCGCAGCCTGCGTCACACAGCCCGACACCAGTGCCAGATATTCCCTGCAAAACGCCTCCGTGTGCAGCAGCTTCCGCAGCCGATCGTGGATATAAGCGCTTTTTGCCGCCACCATCACGCCGCTGGTATTTCTGTCAAGACGGTTCACGGCGTGGAACGCTCCGCTGCGTCCCCCGCACCAAAGGCTCTCCACCGTTTCCGCGCCGCCCGCAACACCATGGACCGCCATGGGCACAGGTTTGTTGAGGATAAGAAAGTCCTCATCCTCATACAGGATCGGCAGCGGAAGCTCCCCTTCGCCGCAGTTCTCAAGACGCACCTCGATTTTGTCCCCCGCAGCGGCAGGGTCGATCAAGCGCACAGGCGCGCCGTTTTTCAGCACCGCGCCATCCCTATATTTCAAACGGGAGAGCTGCGACTCGGAAAAGTCAAATTCCTGCCGCAGCAGGTTTTTCACCCGCCGTCCCGCCTGCACTTCCTTCACGATCAGCTCCAGTTTCCGCATCCGCTCTCCCTCCTTTCTATCCTCTCATCATACATAGATGCGACGCAAATTACACGAAAAACGACCGTTCTGCAACGAACGGTCGTTTTCGTATGTTCATCAAAGAGAAAAATCTTCCTTGGTCAGGCGGCTGGTGTCCAGCGCCACAGGACGGGGAGGAGTTCGTTTCATGGGGTCATAACGGAAACGGCGGCAGCCGCCCACGCACTCCACAACGCCCTTCTTCTCGCACGCCACCTCAGTCTCGCTGAGTGGGCGACCGAACTTGCAGTAAAAGCAACTCGGTTCGATATCCTTACGAAACAGCATCGCCATTCCCCTTTCCTTAGTCCGACGGGAGTCGAACCCCTGTCGGTTTTCTTCGGGCGGATTTCCGCCCATACTTCGTTATTGTCCTTGACAATCCGTCAAGGATTCTCTGCGGACAATGCCTCGTCTGAACAAAAATCCGCTCCGAAAAAACTGCGAAGCACATTCCGGCGAGGTATGTTTGAGGCATTTTTGCCGCAGAGGACGCCGCCTTGCTGGCGCAAGGCAAGGACGATAAGACCAAAAGGACCGAACAGAACCGCCGGAATGCGGCAGGTGCTCAACTCCCGTCGGACTACAGCGCCCGAATCTTCACAGCGCCATCCTCCACCGTAGCACTGAGCTGAGAGACGGGTTCTTCATAATGGCTGATGATCTCCATCGCCATGGGATCCTCCAGCTCCTTCTGAATGGTGCGGCGAAGATTGCGCGCACCATAGGCAAGGGAGTAGGACTTTTCGCTGAGATATTCCACCAGCGCATCGTCATAGTGGAAGTGGAGTCCCTTATCCTCCATGGACTGCGCCAGTTCCTTCAGCATGATGCGGCAGATGTCGCGGAAATGCTCCTCCGTGAGCTTGTTGAAGCAGACGATCTCATCCACACGGTTGATGAACTCGGGGCGAAGAAATTCCTGCAGTGCCTTCACGCTGCGCTCCCGATCCTGCTCGCTGATGGAGCGGTTGAAGCCCACACCGCTGCTCTTGCGGTCGCTGCCCGCGTTGGAAGTCATGACGATGACGGTATTCTCGAAATTCACCTTACGACCGTGGGAGTCTGTGACTTCGCCATCATCCAAAATCTGCAGCAGCACATTCAGCACATCGGGATGCGCCTTCTCGATCTCATCAAAGAGAATGACCGCATAGGGCTTGCGGCGGATCTTTTCCGTGAGCTGTCCCGCCTCGTCATAGCCCACATAGCCGGGAGGAGAGCCGATGATGCGGGAGACAGAGTGCTTCTCCATAAACTCGGACATATCCAGACGAATCAATGCATCGGGGGTGTTGAACAGATCCTCTGCCAGCTGCTTGACAAGCTCCGTCTTACCCACGCCGGTCGCACCCACAAAGATAAAGCTCACAGGCTTATGCTTGGGAGAAATGCCCACGCGGTTGCGGCGGATCGCAGCTGTCACCGCAGCGATGGCTTCGTCCTGTCCCACAATGTGGCTCTTGAGCCGCTGATCCAGCTCGCTCAGACGCTTGAAGTCCTCCTCGCGGATCTTGGTGGCAGGGATCTTGGTCCAAAGCTCGATGACCCGCGCAAGATTTTCCATGCTGAGCTGAGGTGCACCCTTGCGCTCCAGCTCATCCAGCTCTGCCTGCAGGCGCAGCTCCTCGCTGCGAAGCTCCGCGATGCGGGCATAGCGTTTATCGAGGAAGTCCTCGCCCGCATCCTCGGGAGCATCGGCGGACATCAGCTCCTCCCGTTCAAAAACGATATTTTCGAGATCACGCTTCGCCTCCATACGGCGGTTGATCTCGGGGTTTTTCAGATTCAGATCGGAGCAGGCTTCGTCGATGAGGTCGATCGCCTTGTCGGGCAGAAAACGATCCGTGATGTAACGTTCACTCAGCTGCACCGCCTGACGGAGAATGCCGTCGGGAATAATAACACCGTGGTGCTCCTCATAGTAGTGTGCAATGCCCCGCAGGATCTTCAGCGTGTCCGCAAGAGAGGGCTCATTCACGGTGACCGGCTGGAAGCGGCGCTCCAGCGCGGTATCCTTCTCAATATGCTTGCGATACTCGGTAAAGGTGGTGGCACCGATGACCTGGATCTCGCCGCGGGAGAGGGCGGGCTTGAGGATATTTGCCGCATTCATGCTGCCCTCCGCGTCGCCCGCGCCCACGATATTGTGGATCTCGTCGATGACGAGAATGATGTTGCCCGCCTTGCGGATCTCTTCAATGAGACCCTTCATGCGGCTTTCAAACTGCCCGCGGAACTGGGTGCCTGCCACAAGAGAGGTCAGATCCAGCAGATAGACCTCCTTATCCCGCAGCTTGAAGGGCACCTCCCCTTCGGTGATGCGCTGGGCAAGTCCCTCCGCGATGGCGGTCTTACCCACGCCGGGCTCACCAATGAGGCAGGGATTGTTCTTCTGGCGGCGATTCAGGATCTGGATCACACGCTCGATCTCCTGCTCGCGACCGATCACCGCGTCAAGGCGGCTCTCTCGGGCACGATTGGTCAGATTGATGCAGTAGCTGTCAAGGAACTTGAACTTGCTTCCTTTGCGACCCTTGCTGCTCTTGTGGTTCTCCTCACCACTGTGGGATTCCCCCGCGGTGGGTGCAGGCGTGTTGCCCGCGTTGCCAAACAGGCGGTTGAGGAAGGGGAAGGTGGCGGTCTTGCCGCTGTCCTCTTCCTCGTCATCGGCTACCACAGGCAGATCCTCCGCCTCCTCTGCACCGCCAAAGGCGTGCAGCATTTCATTTCCGATATTGTCCAGATCCTCTTCACTGATGCCCATGCGCTCCATCATTTCCTTGACCTGCGGAAGATTGATCTCGGTGGCGCAGCGAAGGCAGAGCCCCTCGTTGATCTGCTTACCGTCCTCGATCTTGGAAATAAAGACCACGGCAATATTCTTTTTGCATCTGGAACAAAGTGTTGGCTGCATAGTGTACCTCCGTAATGAAAAAACAAGAAACACGCATTCGTCCGATGGGACTCAGCGTATGAACAGGCTCAGTAAATAAGATTTTGCAAGAAGATCTCCCGCAAGTCCCAGACGTTCTACAAGCCAGAACGCCACAAAAATCGCGACCACGCCCTGCAAAAAGCCGGCTGCGCCGCCCAGCAGTCGATTAAACTGCCGGATCACAGGCAAATGCTCGATGAGGGGCTGCAGCAGGCGGGACAGAAGCCGCAAAACCACAAACAGCACCACGAAAAAGACCGCCTTCAGCACAGCAGCGACCACCACCGGCAGCACACTTTCCACCAGTGCCGACGCAAGGGCTTTTTCCACATCCGTCAGCGCGTTTTCCGCACTTTCACGGACGGTCTCGCCCAGATCCCCCTCCCAGCCAAAGCGGCGCAGAAACTGCTCCACCGCCAGAATGGGTTCTGTGTCCGCGATATCCTCAATCTTTGCCGTCTCCTCCCCCATGGCATCGGAGACGATGCTCTCCATCCGTCTTGTCAGCGGCGGGCGAAGCACATCCTCCACCCCTGCCGCACAGGTTTCCGTCAACCACCCCGCGCCCGCGATCGCAAGCACCAGCACCAGCAAACCTGCAAGAGAGCGATACAGTCCCCGCGCCGCGCCAAAGACCACGAAGCCCACCAGCACCGCCGCGAGAACAAAATCTATTATAGCAATGTTTTGCATCCTTCGCCACCTCCTGCACCATAGTATCTTATGGCACATTTGGGAATGACATGAACCTTACGGCATGACAAGAACCTTACGGCATGACAAGAACTGCCTTCGTATCACCCACAGCGAGGACTGTGCCATCCTCCTGCTGGAAAATATGGGTAACGCGGCTGAGCTCCTGCGTTCCATAAAGCTCCATTTTGCGGGTATAGATCTCCACTCGATCATTGAAGCGAACGGAAACATAGTGCCCCGCAGCGGAGATATCCAGAATCTCCTCATCCATTTCCTCTGCGCCAATGACTTCGCCCTTTTCATTCAGGGTCATCACCGCGCCGAGGGTACCGGAGCGGTAACGGGTCAGCAGCAGGGTCGTAAAATCCTCGCTGAACTCGCAGCCGCGCAGATACAGAGCGCTGTAATCATAGCTGCCATTCAGCTCCCCCTTGCTGTTCATGTAGGTCAGGCAGGTATCTGCCGCAAAAGCGATGTTCCCGTCCACCATGCCCACATGGGTCACAAAGCCATCGTCGATGGCAAGCGCCGTCTCCGGCTCTGTGCTGTCAAGGCGATACACCAGCACATTGCTGGTAAACACGCCGTCTCTCTGTCCCACCGTCACTGCCGCAAGGCGCTTTCCGCCATCCAGCACGCAGGCATCCGTCACAAACCGCTCCGAGGAGCAGAAGGTGAACGCCTTTTCCTGATGGGGAGTATAGACCTGCACCGCGCCCTTATAGCCGCTGTACTGGTCGGTCACGGCAAGCCAGCCCTCACGGTTGAGCGTTGCGGAAAGAATGCCGTTACAGTCGATCTTCGCCACTTCCCCATCCTTGTCCAGCCACCAGAGAGTCGTGCCGCCCACATCATAGGCGATCGCTGCCGCTCCGTTGCTGTACACCGCAGGGTTTTCCATATAGGCTTCTTTTTTGTAAATCAGATTTCCCCGTCCGTCCAGAATGGAGATGGCAGTGCCGCTCACGTGCAGCAGGTGTCCCTCACCCAGCGCCGCAAAGCGGCTGAGCCGACCACCGTCATACACATAGCTGCCCCATGTGCCGTCTTCATTTTGCTCCAGACCCACCGTGGCAACATAACGGCGCAAAATATCCACGCCGGTACCCTGCCGCGCCGATGCGAAGGCAACAAGCAGCAGCACCATCACCGCAACCGCGGCAAACAGCAGCTTTTTCTTGTCCCGCACCGGCTCCTGCAGCCGACTTCTGGTTTCTGCCGATTCCACCTGTTCGGGAGCATCCTCCCGCAGGTCCTTGTAAAACTCAAATTCCTCAGACATTCAGACGTTCATCCTCATACCAAAGTTTTGTCATATACAATCCCCCCGGCGGCACCGTGGGTCCCGCAAGGGTCCTGTTGCCGGAGGCGAGGATCAAAGGGATATCCTCCGGCGTCAGCTTCCCCTCTGCCGCGTAAAGCACTGTGCCGGTGATGGCACGCACCATGTTGTACAAAAAGCCGTTGGCGCAGACCTTCAGCTCCAGCAGGTCATCCTTTCGGTTGACATAACAATAATGGATCGTCCGCACCGTGCTTTTCACATCCGTACCCACGCTCCGCACGGCGGCAAAGTCGTGGGTGCCCTCAAAGGCTCTTGCCGCACGGTTCATCACCTCTTCATCCAGATGCTTGGGGTAGAAATAGGCGCGGTTGACATAAAACGGATTCTTCACTCGGGAGTTGAAAATGCGATAGGTATACTCCTTCTTGATGCAGGAGCCGATGGCATTGAAGTCCTCCGCCACCTCAAAGGCTTCCATCACCGCAATATCCTCAGGGGTGTGGGTATTGATGGCAAAGGGCAGGCGCTCCACGGGAATGCGGGAGTTGGTGCGGAAGTTTGCCACGTAATTCTCCGCGTGAACACCTGCATCCGTGCGTCCGCAGCCCGTCAGATGGATGCGCTCGCCGCAGACCTTGCCGATGGCTTTCTCCAGCGTCTCGCCCACGGTGACTTCCGTTTTCTGCACCTGCCAGCCGTGATAGGCACTGCCGTTGTACATCAGTTTCAGCGCAATATTCCGCATACCGTTTCCTTTCTGCGAAGAACCCTTCGCTTGTTTTACAGACCCATGCGCCCCAGCACGATCACTGCCGCCGTCAGCACAGCAGCAAGTGCCAGCACCAGATAGTCCTTCGCCGCAAAGCGCAGCACATGGAGCTTTGTGCGCCCCTCGCCGCCGCTGTAGCAGCGGCACTCCATGGCAGTCGCCAGCTCATCCGCACGGCGGAACGCCGAGATGAACAGGGGTACCAGAATGGGAATCAGCGCCTTGGCGCGCTGCAAAAGACCGCCGCTTTCAAAATCCGCACCTCTCGCCTTCTGGGCGGACATGATCTTGTCCGTCTCCTCGATGAGGGTGGGGATAAAGCGCAGGGCGATCGCCATCATCATCGCAAGCTCATGCACAGGGGCATGGAGCTTTTTCAGCGGAGACAGCAGAGTTTCGAGACCATCCGTGAGACGGATGGGACTTGTTGTATAAGTCAAAAGGAAGGTGCCCATGATCAGCATGGCGATGCGGAGGATCATAAAGACCGCCGTTTCCACCGCCTCGCGATAAATGGTGAACTTCCAGATGGTGACAAGGGGCGTGCCCTTGATGTAAATCAGATTCAGCACCGCAGTGAACACAATGATGAACCAGACAGGCTTAAGTCCCTTCACCAGTGCCTTGTAGCCCACCTTGGAGACCTGCACCGCCGTCACCAGCCACAGCGCCATCACGCCATAGCTCACAAAGGACTTCGCGCAGAACAGCGCCACGATGTAAAGCACCGTAACCATCAGCTTCGTGCGGGGATCAAGACGGTGGGCAAGGGTGTTGCCGGGGAAAAACTGACCGAGGGTGATATCCTTCAGCATACTCCACCGCCCCCTTTCTTCGCCGCAAGGGCATTCACCAGTGCTTCCATGGTGAAAATGCTCTCCGGCAGTTCCACGCCGCGCTTGCGCAGGGCAAGGGCGATGCGTGCCGCCTTGGGGGTGTTGAGACCTGCCGTCTCCAGCTCCTCCGTGCGGGAGAACACCTCCTCCGGCGTGCCGCACATCAGCACACGGGCATCCTTCATCACAAGGATGCGGTCGGAAAAGCGGGCGATCTCGCTCATACTGTGGCTCACCATCAGCACCGTGCTTTTGCGCTTTTGCTGATAGCTCTTCAAACAGCGCAGCAGGTTTTCCCGTCCCTCGGGGTCAAGACCTGCCGTGGGCTCGTCCAGAATCAGCACCTCGGGGTGCATGGCAAGGACACCCGCAATGGCAACGCGGCGCTTTTCGCCGCCGCTGAGCTCAAAGGGGGACTTATCAAGATAGCTCGCATCCAGTCCCACATCCTCCATGGCATGGCGCACCCGCTGCTCCAGCTCCTCGCCGCTGAGCCCCATGTTCTTCGGACCAAAAGCGACATCGGCGCGGACAGTCTCCTCAAAGAGCTGATACTCGGGGTACTGAAACACCAGTCCCACGCGGAAGCGCACATTGCGGATCTCTTTGGGATTTTCCCAAATATCCTTCCCTGCGAGATAAATATGACCCTCGCTGGGCTTGAGCAGCCCGTTGAGGTGTTGTATCAAAGTGGATTTGCCGCTGCCTGTGTGTCCGATCACACCGAGAAGCTCACCGCGCATAATGTCAAAGCTGACATTACGCACCGCCCCCTTCTGAAACGGCGTGCCCGCACTATACACATGGCTGAGGTTTTCCACGCGCATGATCGGTTCCAATGTAAACGCTCCTTATTGTAAAAACTTGCAGATCGCATCTGCGCACTCGTCCACGCCCAGCGCATCAAGGGGAACATCCCAGCCAATGCGGCGCAGCTCATACAGCAGATCCACCGTTCCCGGCACGTCCAGCGAGAGCCTTCTCAGCTCCTCCACTCTCGGGAAGACCTCCTTGGGGCTGCCGTCCATCACGACCCTGCCCTGTTCCATAACAATGACGCGGTCTGCCTTCTCCACCTCACTCATGTGGTGGGTAATGAGCAGCACCGTCATGCCCCGCTCCCGATTGAGGCGGTGGACGGTCTCCAGCACTTCCCTGCGCCCCTCGGGGTCCAACATGGCAGTCACCTCATCCAGCACCAGAACCTCGGGCTGCATGGCAAGCACGCCCGCGATGGCGATGCGCTGCTTCTGACCGCCGCTGAGAAGATGGGGGGCATGGAGACGGAAGGCTTCCATGCCGACAGCTGCAAGGGCTTCGTCCACTCTCGCTCTGATCTCCTCCGCGGGAACGCCAAGGTTCTCAGGGGCGAACGCCACATCCTCCTCCACCACGTTGGCAACGATCTGGTTGTCCGGGTTTTGAAAGACCATGCCCACACGGCGGCGGATCTCCATGATATTCTTTTCCTCCGCAGTGGAAAGTCCGTCCACCAGCACCTCGCCGCCGCTTGGCAGCAGCACCGCGCTGAGCAGCTTTGCCAGTGTGGACTTGCCGCTGCCGTTATGTCCAAGGATCGCCGTAAAGCTTCCCTTTTCAATATGCAGATCCACATCCTCCAGCACCGCGGCAGGCTCCTGCCCCTCCACTGCGGGATATGCGTATCTGAGATGTTTGATCTCAATCATGTTTCGTTCCTTTTGTCGTTATCTGCAGGGGCAAGCCCCCGCCCGTTTATTCGCTCATCCAGCGTCCGGTAGCACCGCAGGGCAGCGCCATGCCGCTGGCAGTGCAGGGCAGACCCAGCTCGTTCCACTCCACGTGACCGCCGTACTTTTCTACGACGAGGGTATGCAGCAGATAGCCCAGCACCGAGGGCGCGAGACCCGTGGTGTAGGAGTTCAGCACGATGAACAACGGATCATCGGAGAGAACACCGGTCACAAGCTTGAGGAAGGGATAGAGATTCTCCTCCAGCTTCCACACTTCGCCCGAAGGTCCTCTGCCGTAGCTCGGGGGGTCCATGATGATGGCATCATAGGTCTTGCCACGGCGGATCTCACGCTCGACAAACTTCGCGCAGTCATCCACGATCCAGCGGATGGGCGCGTCTGCCAGCCCGGAAAGCTTGGCATTCTCCTTTGCCCAAGCCACCATGCCCTTTGCCGCATCCACATGGCAGACCTGTGCACCTGCAGCGGCGCAGGCAACGGATGCCGCACCGGTATAGCCAAAGAGGTTCAGCACACGGATAGGGCGACCTGCCTTGCGGATCTTCTCCATGGCGAAGTCCCAGTTTGCTGCCTGCTCGGGGAAAATACCCGTGTGCTTGAAGTTCATGGGCTTGACCTGAAAACGCAGGTCCTTATAGCTGACCTGCCACTGCTCGGGCAGCTGCCCCTTGTCCCAGTGACCGCCGCCGGTGGAGCTGCGGAAGTAGCGTCCGTCGGGATTTCTCCAGCGGGAATCCTTTCTCGGAGACTCCCAGATCGCCTGCGGGTCCGGGCGCACCAGAATCTGCTTCCCCCAGCGCTCCAGCTTTTCACCGCTGCCGCAATCCAGCAGCTCGTAATCTTTCCAACCATCTGCGATCCACATAATTCTACCTCCACGCATAATACTCCATATTAAGAATGTAATTATACACCACCTCCACGGGGATAGTCAATCAATCCCGCTGAATTTACCCCATTTTCCATACATTTTCACCCCTTCGCATTGAAAAAAAGGGGCGAAACTGTTAGAATACTGAAAAAACAACTGCGAGGTACACCATGAACACCGTTTTGCTGCACACTTGCTGCGCTCCCTGCTCGGTCTACTGCGTGGATTCTCTCCGCGCCGAGGGCATCGAGCCCACCGCCCTTTGGTATAACCCCAACATCCACCCCTATCAGGAGTATGTCGCCCGCCGCGATACCCTCATGTGGTATGCGCCCTCCATCGGCATGGAGCTGAAGGTCATTGAGGAATATGGTCTGCGGGACTTCGTCCGCGCGGTTGCGGACGATATCCCCCATCGCTGCACCCACTGCTATGACATCCGCATGGACCGCACCGCCCGCTATGCGGCAGAGCACGGCTTTTCTTCCTTCTCCACCACGCTCCTCGTCAGCCCCTATCAGAATCATGCGGGCATCATCGCCGCCGCAGAAGCTGCCGCCGCCAAATACGGCGTGGAGTTCCTCTACCGTGATTTCCGCGTGGGCTTCCGGGAGGGGCAGGCAAAGGCAAGAGAACTGGAGATGTATATGCAGAAATACTGCGGCTGCATCTTCTCCGAGGAGGACCGCTATCAGAAGAAGATCCAAAAGGATCTGCTGCGCAACGAAGCATAAGGAAACGCACCCGAAACCGATGGGTTTCGGGTGCGTTGTTTTACTTGTTCCGCTCCGCGGAGGTATCCTGCGGCAGATCCAGTTCAAGGGGTTTGTCGATCTCCTCCGAGACATATTTGCCGTTTTTCCTGCGCTGCTTCACACACTCAGTCAGCAGGTACTCGATCTGACCGTTGACAGAGCGAAAATCGTCTTCCGCCCATGCGGCGATGGCATCATAGAGCTTTGCCGAAAGCCGCAGCGGGATCTGTTTTTTCTCTGCCATGGCACTTTAATAGAGGCTGCCGGAGTTGACAACGGGCTGGGCATCGCGGTTGCCGCAGAGCACCACAAGAAGATTTGACACCATGGCAGCCTTCCGCTCCTCATCGAGCTCCACGGTCTTGTTCTCACTCAGTCGCTCCAGTGCCATCTCCACCATGCCGACCGCACCATCCACGATCATCTTTCTTGCGTCGATGATGGCAGATGCCTGCTGACGCTGCAGCATAACCGCTGCGATCTCCGGTGCGTAAGCCAGATAGGTGATGCGAGCCTCGATGATCTCCAGACCTGCCTCTTCCACGCGGGACTGGATCTCGTCACGGATGCGCTGCGCCACCACTTCGCTGCTGCCGCGAAGACTGCCCTCGTCTGCCTGTCCGTCGCCCGTGGTGTCAACACCGGGGGCAACGTCATAGGGATAGATGCGGACGATGTTGCGCAGAGCGCTGTCGCACTGGAGAGACAGATACTCCTTGTAGTTATCCACATTAAAAACCGCCTTCGCCGTGTCGGTCACGCGCCACATGACGGCGATGCCGATCTCCACAGGATTGCCGAGGCAATCGTTGATCTTCTGGCGGGCATTGTTGAGGGTCATGATCTTCATGGAGATTTTCTTGCTGGGCATCTCCATGTTGACGCTGTCCTTGCTCAGGCGCAGCTTGCCGCCGTCATCCACGTCACCGCTCTGGTTCAGCTTGGTCTTGGCGGCAGGATTCACCGCGGTGCAGAAGGGGTTCACGAAATAGAAGCCCTCCCCCTTGAGCGTGCCCTTATACTGACCAAAGAGCGTCAGCACCATGGCTTCCTGCGGTTTGAGCACCTTCAGACCACACAGCAAAATCCACCCCAGCAGCAGCCATGCCATACACAGCACGATCACCGGCACAGCAAGAAAGCCGATGTACCAGCCGAAGTTCACCGCGAAGATCAGTCCCACCACAGCCAGCACATAGCCAAGGATCACCAGCAGCAGGACGGGCATACCGTTTTTGCGGTTGTTCAGAATTTTTTCGTTCATCATGTATTCTCCTCTCGTTTTTCTTGTTGATATCATTATGATATCATTTCAATTCATTGTCAAGAGGATGTCCGAATACAAATCGTTATACTTCGACGAAATAATACTTTCAGGACTTGTTTTTGACAAAAAATCGCTGCACCACTCGCCTTATTTCATCAGTTCGTCCGACAGACGCAGGATCTCCGGCGCGATGCGCTGCCGCTCGTTTCGCAGGATGCGCTTGTAAACCGGATACGCGGAAGCGACAGGGATCATCCCCACCACGCCGATCACGATGCCGGGGATGAGGGGCTTTGTGATGCCAAAGGCAGCGCCAATATCGGTCATCACAAGGCTCATGCCCGTGCCCATGACAAGGGCGCCTAAAATACCCGCCACAAGCGCCCAAAGCTCTGCCTTTCGGGTGGCGGAGCGATGGAGCTTACGAAGTCGCTCCATCTTATCCTCCTCCGGCGGCAGATAGTTCTTGCGGATGCTCTGCACCTCTTTCTGCTGCGCGGCAGAGTAAGTATAGGTAAAGGTTTCCTGTTGTTTCTCCATCTTATCGTAGACTCCTTATCTCGTTGGTCGTGCGGATAATCATATAGCTTGCCATGGCAACCACCACAGCCGCAATGCCGCCCCCTGTTGCCATGATCATGATCCGCTGGTGTGCCGCAGGCATATCTCCTCCGAACTGGGCAAACATGGCAGTCTCCAGCAGAAGCATAGAGACCAGCGCCGATGCCATTTTGACAATTTTCGTCATGGACAGGATGGGGCTTTTGTATTTGCGGAATCTGACCAGTTCGATGATGGCAGTGGTGGTGATATAAAAGGTGTACAGCGCCATGGCGTAAATCAGCACACCCCGATACTCCCAGCCGCGGTGGAAATAGATCATCATCAGCACGGCAGCGGAGAGGGCAAGATTCACCGTCAGCAGAATACAGGCACATAGCCGCGCCCGCCGCAGCTCACCCAGGCGGTCACCGCCGAGGGTATGCTTGCGCATATAGCGCAGCAGCAAAAAGCGCATCGCTGCCAAAATACCGTGGTAGACCGCAAACAGCGCAAACCAGTGCGTATGATACACATGGGCAGAAAGGGCGTTTACCCCCACATACATGAGATCAAACAGCAGGGAGCGATACAGATTCACATGGGTCTTGTAGGTGGTATCGGTGAGATAGCGGCTTGCATATCGGTTGGCATATAGCCTGTCTTTGCCGCTGCGCCAATACCGCGGCAGGGTTTTCCAGCAGAAAACACAGGTAACGCAAAGGGTGTAAAAGGAAAGCACATAACAGGCATACGCAGGGATCGTGGATTCCAGACCGCTGCGGAAAACACAGATGAGTGCGGCGGCGCTGATGCTGACCAGAAGCAGAATGAGCGGAAAAGGGGGAAGCAGCAGCTTTGCTGCAAGTTGTTTTTTCTTCATCTCAAACTCTCCGAATCTTCACGGTAAAGGTCGTACCGACACCCACCGCACTTTCCACGCTGATCTCGCCCTGCAGGATGTCCACCACCCGCTTCACCAGCGCCAATCCCAGACCGTTGCCCTGGGTGGCGTGGGAGCGATCTCCCTGATAGAATTTTTCAAAGATGTGGGTGCCCACTTCTGCCGACATACCGCAGCCTGTATCCTTCACCCTCACGATGGCGTGGGTTTTGGTGGCACTGAGGGAGAGGGAGACAGTGCCGCCCGCTTCCGTAAACTTGAAAGCGTTGGAGAACAGATTGTTCCACACAAGGCGCAGCAGCTCTGCATCCGCGCGGATGCGGACATCCTCCTCGATCTCCGTTTCGATCTCGATCTGCGCCTGTTCCCACACATTTTCGTATTGCAGCAAACACTCGCAAAGCTGCTCGCCGAGATCATACTCTGTGCTTTGCGGATAGATCTGCTGATTTTCCAGTCGGTTGAGCTTCAGAATGTTGGTCATCATATCCGCCAGTCGGCGGGAGCCGTCCGTGACCGCCCTGGCATACTCCATACGTTTCTCATCCTCCAGATTCGGCTGCTGCAGGAGTGTGCCGTAATTCTGCATGACGGAAAGGGGGGTTTTCATTTCGTGGGAGACATTGGCAATGAAGTCAGTACGCAGGGTCTCCACACCACGCAATTCCTCTGCCATCCTGTTGACAGATTCCGCGATCTGGTTGAAGCCCTCCGTTCCCGCCCCCGTAATCGGAGGAATACGGGCAGAAAAATCCCCCTGCATGATCTGCGCAGTGGCATCCGTAATGCATTTGACGGGGCGATCCACGGTGCGCTTGCGGCGAAGGGCATCCACAAGTGCAAACAGCAGGCTGATAAGCACCACGTTGCTCATGGTTGCCTTGGCGGCAGCAGAGATCTCTGCTTCGGTAAACGCCCGTCCGATGCTGTTTTGCAGTGTGGTCGTAAAGAGCAGGAGACTGCAGGTGATCACAAAAGCAACCAATGCAAAGAACACGACAAAATTTCTCGCCGCCCGCAGCATACGCCGAAGCTGTGCATCCTCTCTCATTTGATCACCGCCTTGTAGCCCAGTCCGTGTACGGTTTTGATCTCAAAATCCTCACAGTCCACCAGCTTCTGACGAAGCTTGGTCATGTACACATCCACCGCGCGGGGTGCTGTCTCGCTGTCCGCATCCCAGAACTCGTCCATGAGCTGCTGACGGGTGAAGGTCTTTTTGGGATAGGAAAGCAGCTTATAGAGGATATTGAACTCCCGCTTGGTGAGATTGATCTCCTCGCCGTTCAGCGCAGCAGTAAACTCGTCGGCATCCATGGCAAAGGTCCCCACCTCCAGCTTGCGGGACGCGGCGATTTTGGCACGGCGCAGCAGCGCGCCGATGCGGAGAAAGAGTTCGTCCAGATCAATGGGCTTGACCATGTAGTCATCCACGCCGATGCGGAAGCCCCTCTGCTTGGACGCAATGTCATCCCGCGCCGTCATAAACAGGATGGGAATCTCCTGATTGAGGGTACGGACATTCCGGGCAAACCCAAAGCCGTCGATATCAGGCATCATAATGTCCGAGATGATAAGATCAAACACCGTCTCATACATGGCATCGTAGGCATCGCTGGCATTCAGGCAACCCGTCGCCTCATACCCGCTGTGGTTGAGAAATGAGCAAACAGACTTATTCAGATCCTTATTATCTTCTACGACCAAAATCCGAAACATGGCAATTCCTCCGCACAATTTTCGTTGTATGGTCTTATCATAACACGAAAATGTTAAAGTTTTGTTTGCGTTTTCGCCTGTGTAAAAATTTTGAGAGGCACCGCCATGGCGGTACCTCATTGCTTCAGTCCTGCATCAGTTCGTCACTGAGGGCGATGATCTGATCGGCATACTTTTTGCGGCGCGCAGCAAGGATGCGTTTGTAAATCGGATAGTTCACGATTGCCATCGCCATGCCGACAACACCGATCACAATGCCGGGCATCATGGTTTCGCTCATGCCCAGCACTGCGCCAATATCCGTCATCACAAGGCTCATGCCGCTGCCCATGATGATGGCACCGAGGCTGCCGAACAGATAGGCGAAGAGCTTGGCAGGACGCTGGACCTTGCTGTCCAGTTCCTTCAGCGCATCGAGGCGGCTGTGTTCCTTTTCGGTATACTGGGTGCGGATCTTCTGCACCAGAAATTCCTGATCGTTCTTATGCATGGCTTACTCCTCCTCACCGCCGAGACGCTTCCTGGCATCCTCCACCGTCTCGCCGTCCTTGGCGAAAAGCTTTTCCACGAACTTATCGCTCACCTTGTTGAACCCGTCGACCACGCCATCCTCGATCTTCTTGTAGCCGCCGACCACACCATCTTCGATCTTCTGATAACCCTCGGTCACGCTCTCGCTGATCTTTTCCACCATATTTGCAAGCTTTGTCATTGATTGATTCTCCTTTGGTTTTGTATTGTTTGGATTTGATGGTGTGATCTTATCCTGCGTTTGTTTTGGAATGTTTCAAGAAATGTTTCTGTTTTATTAATTCAGAAAAAGTTGCAGACTCGCAGCACGAAAAAAGCGATACCCGGCACTCCACCGGGTATCGCTTTCGTCTTATCAAAATGTAACCAGTTCTTCCTTGGGCTTGTCACAGATCTTCACGCTCTTGGCATACAGCACAGGACCGTCCCCCTCGTAGGCAGGGTGATACTCCTTGCGGATGGTGGCGAGGATGCGCACCCAGGTCTTGTTGGGATACTGCTCCAAGCCCTCACCCTTGCAGGCGACACCCATGAAGGTGATGTCATCCTCACAGCAGACCATGGCAAAACGTCCGGGACAGCAGACACCGGGATACTTGGTGGAGTGGCACATCAACGCCGTAAACTCCATATCCTTGCCATCGTAACGTTCGGGATGATCCATGGCATCCACGTACCATACGCCGAAGTCCTCGTCCGGCAGCTCCAGCACAGGCGCACTGAGGTCGAAGGGGCTTTCCTCGCCCGTGGAGTAATCCTCGCTCTCGCCGTTCTCATATTCGAGATACATATCCGCGCGGCGGTTCACCATGCGGAGATTGCGGCTGCGGAGACTGTCCCGCAGGGCGGGGGTACAGCGGTTAAAAACGATCATGTCGGCATTGACGATCTTTTCCATCATGATCTGACCCATGTTCTTGGCATAGACATCGAAAGAAGATGCCTCGATAAAGGTCATAATCTGGTACAGGATCCAGTTCTTCGGCAGATCCTTGAACAGCTTCTCCAGCGGCCACATACCGTTGTATTCAAACAGGATCTGCTTGGGACGGTATTTCTTTTCGCACTCCTTCATAAACTCGGTGGTGAGCTCCTCGGGATCGTCCCTGACCACCACCGTCACGTTTTTCAGCGCCTTGGCATCGTACTCCTCTTCGCCTTCCTCGCAGCAGATCAGAAGGGTTCTGTCCTTTGCCGCAAAGCCATCCTGCAGGATGCCGTTGATGAAGTTGGTTTTGCCGCCGTCAAGAAAACCGCAAATCGCGTAAACAGGAATTTCCATGTGTTCCTCCGCCTTTACTTAGACACCAAAGAGAGTCTTGAGCTCCGCTTCCTTCAGCTCAGAGCCGATGACACACAGGCGTCCGGTATATTCTGCACTGCCGCTGCGCACCTCGTGTTCCTCGGGCACATAGTCAAAGTGCAGCCACTCGCCCTCTGCGGTGGGCAGAATACCCTTGGCGCGGAGGATCGCACCGTACTCGCCGCTGTCGAGAGCGGTGAGGATCTTCTCCAGCTCGCCGCGGCTGAACTTCTTTGCAGTCTCGGTACCCCAACTGGTGAACACCTCGTCTGCCGCATGGTCGTGATGGTGATCGTGACCGCAGCAGCAGTGACCATCATGGTCATGGTGATGCTCGTGATGGTGCTCGTGATCATGGCAGTCGCAGTGCTCATCATGGTGATGATGCTCATGCTCGTGGCAGTCGCAATGCTCATCATGCTCATGGTGATGATGCTCATGCTCGTGGCAGTCGCAATGCTCGTCATGCTCATGGTGGTGATGCTCGTGGTCATGGTGGTGATGATGGTGATGCTCCTCCATCAACGCCTTTGCCATGTCCTCCTTCTCCACCGCGTGGCGCAGCTGCTCGCCGCCCAGTTCATCCCAGGGGGTAATCACGATAGCTGCCGTCTGGTTCTTCTCACGCAGCAGCGCAACCGCTGCCTCCAGCTTTTCCTGGGTCAGCTTCTGGGTGCGGCTGAGGACGATGGTGCCGGCGTGCTCCACCTGATTATTGTAGAACTCGCCGAAGTTCTTCATGTAGACCTTCACCTTGCTGCCGTCCACCACGGTGATAGCGCTGTTCAGTGCCATGCCGCCGCATTCCTCCGCAGCCTTTTCCGCTGCAGCGATCACATCGGAAAGCTTACCCACGCCCGAGGGCTCGATCAGAATACGATCGGGATGGAACTGCTCCTGCACTTCCTTCAGCGCCTTGCCGAAGTCACCCACAAGAGAGCAGCAGATGCAGCCGGAGGACATCTCCGAGATCTGCACGCCTGCATCCTGCAAAAAGCCGCCGTCCACACTGATCTCACCAAATTCATTTTCGATCAGCACAAGCTGTTCACCCTTGTACACTTCCGCAATGAGCTTGCGGATGAGAGTGGTCTTGCCCGCACCGAGGAAGCCGGAAATCACATCGATCTTCGTCATGTTTCAAAACCTCTTTCCTTATTTATATATTTTTCTGCTGTTAGAATACCCTTTTTCCCTTTTCTTTGCAAGTGTTTCGTCACAGGCTTCCAAAATAGTTTTTCCTTTGACATATTTGCCACTTTTTTCACAGCCCATTGTACATTTTCACAAGGTGCAAAAAGCCGCTCCTTAGCGGTATCTTTATTCCCTGTTCAAATTTGACCGTTCTCCCCCTTTTTTTCGCCCAATTTTTCTCTCCCCTTTTTGTGCGTTTCGCCAGTAGTGCGAAAAACTGCTTTTCCGTTTTACGCCCATTTTATTGGCTATTTTGCACAAAAAGCCCTTGTTATTTTTGTGTCAATTTTGACACCTTTTCCACACCATGCTATACTGTGGTCAGTTTAAGCGAGGACTTCCTCGCAGAGAGGGGTAATTTTATGGAAATGATCGCTCAAATTAACGGTACGATCAATGGTCTTGTGTGGGGTCTCCCCGCCATGATTCTGATCGTCGGTACCGGCGTGTATATGACCATCGGTATCGGCTTCAAGCAGTTCACCCGCTTCGGCTATGTGATGAAGAACACCATCGGCAAGGCATTCGGCAAGCACGAGGTCGCCGAAGGTTCCGTCACTCCCTTCCAGGCAATGTGTACCGCTCTTGCGGCTACCGTCGGTACCGGCAACATCGCCGGCGTCTGCGGTGCCATCGCCATCGGCGGTCCCGGCGCTGTGTTCTGGATGTGGGTCTCCGCCATCTTCGGCATGGCTACCAAGTATTCCGAGGTCACCCTGTCCATCAACTATCGTGAAAAGAACTCCAAGGGTGACTGGGTCGGCGGTCCCATGTACTACATCAAGAAGGGTCTCGGCAAAAACTGGGCATGGCTTGCCACCGTGTTCGCCGTGTTCGCTTCCTTTGCCGCATTCGGCATCGGTAACGCAACCCAGGTCAACACCATCGCCTCCTCCATTTCCGAGTCCGTCAAGCTCTTCAATCCCGACGCAAATGTGGGCTCTGTGAACCTCATCGTGGGCGTGGTGCTCTGCATCCTCACCGGCGTCGTGCTGCTGGGCGGTATCCAGCGCATCGGTCAGGTCTGCGAGCTGCTGGTCCCCGTGATGGCAGTCATTTACATCGTCGCAGGTATCGGCGTGGTCGTTCTCCGCGCAGATCAGCTTCCCGGCGTGTTCGCCGCCATCTTCAAGGGTGCATTCCAGCCCTCCGCTATCGCAGGCGGTCTTGCAGGCGCAACCATGATGGATGCCATTAAGAAGGGTGTCGGTCGCGGTGTCTTCTCCAACGAGGCAGGTCTCGGCTCCGCTCCCATCGCACACGCTGCAGCAGACGTGGATCGCCCCGTCGCACAGGGTATCTTCGGTATCTTCGAGGTCTTTGCGGATACCATCGTCATCTGCACCCTCACCGCTCTGATTGCTCTCTGCGGTAACGGCGTGCAGAACGTCCCTTACGGCGAGGCTGCCAACCAGACGCTGACCGTGGCAGGCTTCTGCTCCGTCTATCCCGACACCATCGCCACCGTCGCAGTGGCGATCGCACTGTCCCTCTTCGCATTCTCCACCGTTCTGACCTGGGGTCTGTACGGCAGCCGTACCGCTGAGTATCTCTTCGGCACCAAGATCGTCAAACCCTATCAGATCCTGTTCTGCCTGGTCTGCATCGTCGGCACCACCATCGACCTGGGTCTTGCATGGGACATCGCTGATACCCTCAATGGTCTCATGGCGATCCCCAACCTTGTCGGCGTGCTGCTGCTCTCCCCCGTGGTATTCAAGCTCACCAAGGAATATTTCGCAAACGTGGATGCTAAAAAGAAGGCTGCTAAGTAAGCACATCTGTCCTCTCCGTATCAGAAGAGCCGCTCGACCGAGCGGCTCTTTTTATATTATTCCGCATCCGGCGGCTGTCCATCATGTGCCTGCCATTTGCATTCAGAAAGCTCCATATCTGTGAAGGTCGCACGGAAAGAAGAGTCTTCGGGACTGCAGGCATAAATGCCAAAG
>JAFVXA010000003.1 GCA_017501355.1 Oscillospiraceae bacterium | reverse complement strand
CCCCGCTGTGCAAGTTTTTAGAACTTGCAAAAAGTTCTAAAAACTTCTTATTTGAAAGGTGCAGGACACCCTTCCTGGGTTTCCCGCACACACCCTTCCTTCCCGTCGAATCGGATAAAAGGGTTTATTGACAGTCTCAAAAGCAGGAGGTGTCCCTCCTGCTTTTCTCAGTTCAGTTCTCTTTCTTCCCGGAATTGGCAGATCACCTGCATCGCCGCCTCGCTGATCTCATTCGGCACCTCAGCGGGACGTGCCAGCGCATAGCCCTGCAGCAGGTCGATGCCAAGCTCCAGTGCCTTGCGGACTTCACTCAGGGTCTCCAGACCTTCCGCGATCACCATCATATCCCGCTGGTGAGCGAAGGAGAGGAGATTTGCCACGATCTGCTGCTTGTTCACATCAGAGTCGAGACCCCGCACCAGACAGATATCCAGCTTCACAAAGCGGGGCTGCAGCTCCAGCAGATTCATCTCGCCGTTGTAGCCCGTGCCGTAATCATCCAGCGCGAAAAGTCCCGAGGTCCAGTCCATCGCCCGCTTCTTCTCCAGTGCCTCCGCATCCATTTCGTGATCCTCGGTGATCTCGATGACGATGCGATCGGCAAAGGGGCGGCAGCGCTCCGCGATGGATCTCTGGGCATCCTCCTCCAGCCACTGATCGGCGATGGAGTTGACAAAGAGATATGCCTGCGGATTCACCAGATGCTGCTCCCAAAGGGTCCCGAAGCACTCCGTTGCCCGCTCCATGGTGATGCGCTCGATGTCCTTCATGCGGTTTTCCTGCCGCGCCAGCTTCAGCACCGCAGGGGGCGTGTGGAGGGTCGGCAGCTTCACCCGCATCAGCGCCTCATAGGCAAAGGCTTCGCCGGTGCGGGCGCTGAAGATGGGCTGGAAGTGGTAGTCCACCAGTCGCTCCTCGATCAGCTTTTGCAGCTCCTGCCGATTCTGGGCGTGGTAGATCGCCTGATTGTAGCTGCCAAAGTCAAATTCATTCACAGCGCCGCGTCCGCCCCGCTTGACCTGATACAGAGCGAAGTCCGCAAACTTCATCAGCTCCTGCAGATTCGTACCATCCCAAGGATACCACGAAATGCCGCCGGAGACCTTCACGGGATGTACACCATCCTCCGGGGTCTCAAAGGTGTTGCGATAGATCGCACGCTTGAATGCCTGCAGACCTGCGCGGGCTTCCTCTTCGCTGTCATAGCCGTAGAACACGGCTGCAAATTCATCGCCCGCCAGCCGCGCGAGGACGGCGTTGGAGGGCAGGGCATCGCTGAAGCCCCACGCCGCCTTGCGCAGATACTCATCGCCCCATTCGTGACCGAACCTGTCGTTGATCTTCTTCAGATCGTCCAGATCCATCATCACCACCGCGCCGCACCTGCCCTTTGCATCGCTGCGGAAGATGCGCTCCACCTCACGGTAGAAAGCACGGCGGTTCATCAGACCCGTCAGGAAATCGTAGTCGCGGTCATGCTCAATGCACTTGCGCTCTGCCATCAGCGCTGTCACATCCTCCGCAAGACCGATGGTACTGCCATCGTCCTGGGTGCTGGTGCTGAGCTTGATGTAGCGGGTGCGTCCCTGCTCGCCAACAAATTCGTACACCTCGCTGCCGTCGTGCCACTGGGTCCATTTCACGTTTTCCCGCAGGCGCTTCCACTCCCGCAGGATCTCCTCCAGTGTTGCGTCCCTGCCGAGCTCCAGCCCCAGCATGGGGAAGAAGTTGGCTGTGACAAACAGTTCCTCTCCCGGGCGCGCCTCAAAGCCGCCGATCTCATTGGATGCCATCTGAATGATGCGCAGGAAGCGGGCGGAGGTGTCCAGCAGATCCTCACTCAGCTCCTTGAACGCGTCGGAAAATTCGTCAATTTCAATGATATTGGTTTTCGTCAGCTTGGGAATACCATTCTGGGGCGCATGGCGGGCTTTCTGCACCTCATCCGACAGACGAAGCACAGGTGTGGACAGGCGCTTTGCGATGGAAAGGCTGCCCAGCAGACCCACAGCCAGCACCAGCAGCACCGCAACGCCCAGTGTGTACTCCGTGGTACGGGCGGCTTTGTAGAGCACCTTCTCCTTCACCATGCCCAGCAGCATCCATTCCTCTTCGTCATAGGGCGCGTCACTGCTGTAAACGGAAACGGGTCTTGCATCCACATAGTATTTCTCACCGTCGATGCGGCATCTGGCTCCGTTGCCATGGGCGCGGATGACGGTACCCGCCTTGATCTCCTCGCTGCTCAGCTGTGCACTGCTGACGAGGATCTCCCTTACCTCGATGCTGCCGTTCTCTTTTCTTTCCACCTTCGCAAGGGCGTAGGTGCCCTCGGCGCCCAGCACCAGCTCCTCATGGGGCAGCAGCTCGGTAAAATATTCCTCCCTCAGCTCCACGCCCAGCACGCCGTAGACTGTGCCGTCATCCAACACCAGCGGCTGGGAATAGGTGGCAAAATGCTCCGCCTCATTTTCGTACCAGCGGGAAGAGGCAAGGGTCCAATAGCCAAAGCGGGAGGGATCTTTCACCCGCTCTGCCTCATACGCCGCCTGAAAGGGCTGATACAAAAAGTCGTAATGGGCAGGATCCTCCTGCGGATCAAACACGAATGACGCTCTCCAGTCGGTGTCGATCGGGATATTCTTTGCCCGTACCACAGAGGAGGGCGCGCGCTTGAGCAGCAGATCACGGTACTGCTCCGTCGGCACGGAGAGAGGATCGAGATCCTGAATGCTCAGACCGCTGCAGTTCGGCATTGCGCCGCTTGCCCGCAGGGGTGCCAGATCCACGGTGTTCAGCATCAGATAAATGCCGTTGACTCTGCGGATGTACATTTCCGTGATCAGCTTGTCTGTGACCTGCAGCAAAAGCTCGTCCTTGAGCGCTGTGCTTTCCTGCAGCTCTTCCATGCTGCAACCCTCCCGTGCCATCAGCTTCTCCGCTTCGCGGTTGATGCTTGCGGAAAGCTGATCCAGATGGCTCCACGATGCGCTCATGGTGCTTCCCAGCTGGCTTTGCCGATACCTCATGTGCTGCGCCAGCAGCAGCTCTTCATTCCTGTTCAGCTGCCGCAGTACACCCGTTCCCATCGGGATGCCTATGATCACCGTCATTTCGATCACAAACATGATCAGCAGCGGAACCAGCACGATACGAAAAATGGAACGACCGCGTTTCTTTTTGAGCATGGACCCACCGCCCCTTCCTGTGTTCTTTCTCATCTGATTTCCTTCGCGCGGCGGCAGAGGATCTCCCGCAGCTGCGCCCCGTCCAGTTCCTCTGTGCGGCGCAGAGGGGCAGGGGGATCTTCGCCCTCCATGTGCTTTTCCATGTCCACCACATCCAGCCACCTGCCATTTTTGTAGCCTGTGCGGTGATGCACCCCAGCCACAGTAAAGCCGAGCCGCTCATGGAAGCGGATGCTCCCCGTGTTCTCTCCCGTGATGACACCGTAGAGGTTCCGCACACCCTGCAGCGCCAGCAGCTCCATCAGCGCAGCGTACAGCGCCCGCCCGATGCCCCGTCCACGGGCATCTGCACTGACATAGACCGACAGCTCCGCATCCCACTGGTATGCCGCCCGCTCCTTGGCACGGTGGGCATAGGCATAGCCCAGCACCCGTCCCTCTTCCTCGCAGAGAAGATAGGGATACGCCTCCCGCGTGTGAGCAATGCGGCGGGTAAATTCCTCCACCGTAGGAACTTCGTATTCAAAGGTGATCGTCGTCGCGATATAGGGACGGTACAGCGCCAGCAGTGCGGGGGCATCCGTCACCTCTGCCATACGGATCACGACCATTTCTCTCACCTCTTTTGTCTTGTTGGTTATTGAAACAGTATATCACTCCTGTTTTCCGGCGGGCAAGCAGTTCGGCGGAAAAATATTCCATTTGCGCAAGAATTTTTTGCGCTTTACGCGGTGCTGTGCTATACTAAAACATCATACAGGCGGCACTGCCGCTGCTTCGACTTTTCTGCCCCGAAAGCGGGCATCATTCCCATAGACTCCGCAGCAAGAAAGGATGGCTCCATGGACAAGCTGAAATTCATCGCCGCATTCCTGCTGGCAAAGCTCTCCGGTCCCGTGCTGAAGATGACCGGGCACAAGGGCACCAATTTCCCCGGCAAGCTGGCGCTTCGCATCTGCCCGGATTTCCTGCGCTACATCCGCAAGCCCCGCCGCATCATTGCCGTCACCGGCACCAACGGCAAAACCACCGTTTCCAATCTCCTCTGCGACATTCTGGAGAAGAATGGGGAAAAGGTCCTCAGCAACCGTTACGGCTCCAACATCAACTCCGGCATCGCCACGGTGCTGCTGAGCGGCTGTAACATTTTCGGTTGCCAGAAATACCGTCTTGCGGTGCTGGAGGTGGACGAGCGTTCCACCCCCCGCATTTTCCCCCATGTGAAGCCGGAGGTGCTGGTCATCACCAACCTCTTCCGTGACTCCATCATGCGCAACGCCCACCCCGCCTACATTGCGGACATTCTCACCCGCGAGATCCCCTCGACCACCCGCCTCATCCTCAACGCGGACGATCTCATCGCCTGCTCCGTCGCCCCCGCGAATGCCCGCACCTACTTTGGCATTGCGCACCTCGAAAGCGACGTGACGGAGTGCATCAATCTCATCAATGATATGCGCATCTGCCCCAAGTGCCACGGGGAGCTTCGCTATGAATACCGCCGCTATCACCACATCGGCAAGGCGGTCTGCGACCGCTGCGGCTTCCACTCTCCGCGATACGATTATTTTGCGGAGGATGTGGATTTCCGCAACATGACCATGCGCCTGCGAGACAGCGAAAAGGTGGCGGAATACCCCCTGCTGAGTGACAGCATTTTCAATGTCTACAACATGGTGACGGTCATCGCCGTGCTGCGGGAAATGGGATATACCCACGAAAAGATCTTCGCCGCCATGAAGAAGAGCGCCATCGTTGCCTCCCGCCACAACGAGGAGCAGGTGGGCGATGTGACCCTCGTGATGCAGATGGCAAAGGAAAAGAACGCCCTTGCCTGTTCCCGTGCCTTCGACTATGTCTCCTCCCGCAGCGGCGAGAAGGAGCTGATGCTGATGATGAACTGTCTCGGCGACGCAAAGCACTGGTCGGAAAACGTGAGCTGGCTCTATGACTGCGACTTTGAGTTCCTCAACAAGCCCGACATCCGCTGCATCGTGGCAACGGGTCCCCGCGCCATGGACTATCGGCTGCGCCTGCTTCTTGCCGGTGTTCCCGAGGAGAAGATCATCTGCGTGCGCGACGAGATGGAGGCGGCAGAGAGCCTGCCCTTCGTCGGCGGCGATCAGGTCTATCTTTTCTACGGCACGGATTCCTTCACCTACGCCCAGCAGGTGCGAGAAAAGCTGGTGACGCTCGCAAAGGAGGCGGCAAAATGAGAATTGAGATCCTTTTTCCCGAAGTCGCCAACCTTTACGGCGATCTGATGAACATGGACTATCTCCGCCGCTGTCTTGGCAGCGTGGAGGTGATACGCACCTCGCTCCACAGTGAGCCCGCCTTTGTCAGCGAACAGGTGGATCTGATCTACATGGGTTCCGTCACGGAGGAGGGGCAGCGCCTTGCGGTGGAAGCCCTCATGCCCTATCGCGACAAGCTGGTGGATCTGATCGAGGAGGGACAGATCTTCCTCATCACCGGCAACGCACTGGAAATTTTCGGCAAGCATATCTCCCGCGACGACGGCACAGAGCTTCCCTGCCTTGGTTTGTTCCCCACGGTTGCCAAGCACACCATGATGAAGCGCTACAACGCCCTCTACCTCGGCAAGTTTGAAAACAGCATGGACATCGTGGGCTTCAAGAGCCAGTTCGGTCACAGCTTCGGCGAAGCCGAGCCCCTCTTCACCACCTTCCGCGGCTGCGGTCTGAACCCCGAGACCCCCGGCGAGGGACTGCGCCGCCGTAACTTCTTTGCCACCTATCTCACCGGTCCTCTGCTGGTGCTGAACCCACCCTTTACGAAATATCTGCTGCGCCTCATGGGTGTCAGCGAGCCCACCCTCTGCTTTGAGGATGCCGCTATGGATCTGTACCGCGACCGTGTGCGGGAGTTTGGCGACCCCGGCACGGGTATTGAATATCATTAAGGAGGTTTTCTCATGCAGGAGCTTCTCATTGTTGTAGATATGCAGAACGATTTCATCGACGGCGCTCTCGGCACGGCGGAGGCTGTCGCCATTGTGGGAAAGGTGCGCGAAAAGATCCTCGGCTTTTCGGGGCGCGTACTCTTCACCCGCGACACCCACGAGGAAAACTACATGGACACCCAGGAGGGGCGCAAGCTTCCCGTGCCCCACTGCATTCGCGGCACGAAAGGCTGGGAGATCACGGATGCCCTTGCGGATCTCGTGACGGATGCCCCCATCGACAAGCCCACCTTCGGCTCTGCCGCCCTCGGTGCGCTGCTGCTGGATGCCAATGCCGCAGACCCCATCTCCCGCATCACTCTCATCGGTCTTTGCACCGACATCTGCGTGATCTCCAACGCCATGCTCTGCAAGGCGTTTCTCCCCGAGGTGGAGATCGCGGTGGATGCCGCCTGCTGCGCGGGCGTGACGGTGGAGAGCCACCGCGGCGCTCTCGCCGCCATGAAAATGTGCCAGATCACCGTGGAAAACGAATAAAACCGGTAACGCCACAACAACGACTGTTGTTGTGGCGTTTGCTTGACCTTTTGGCGGAAATGTGGTATGATCAATCATACCAATCACACCACAAAAGGAGGTTCCACCATGATCGTCAACGACGGGAAATACGCCTGGATGGTAAAAATCGGCGAAAAGGGACAGTTTGTCATCCCGAAAGAAGCACGGGAGCTGTTTGACCTGCAGCCGGGACAGGAGATCCTTGTTCTCGGCGATGCCAGTCGGGGGCTTGCCATTTTGCCGAGAGACCTGCAGCAGGAACACATCGCCCGAATCTTTTCCGACTTGGAGGAAGAGGATACATAACATGAGTAAAATTGTTTTCTTTTGCATCCCCGCCCACGGACACACCAACCCCACACTGGGTGTTGTAAAAGAGCTGATTTCCCGTGGTCATCAGGTATGGTACTACTCCTACAATATGCTGCGGGATAAAATCGAATCTACCGGCGCCACCTTCGTTTCCTGCGACGATTTTGACATGGAACAGAAGCTCAGCCCCAAGGATGGTGCCCGCATCGGAAAGGATCTGGCTTTTTCCACGAAGATTCTGGTGGACACCACACTGGCTTTGGACGACAAGGTCTGCGCCGATATGGAACGGCTGAAGCCAGACTGCATTGTGGCAGACTCCATGGCAGTTTGGGGCAAGGCGGTTGCCATGAAGCTCGGCATCCCCTTCGTCTCCTCCACCACTACCTTCGCCTTCAATCAGCACTCAGCCAAAATCATGAAGCAAAGCTTTGGGGATTTTCTGAAGATGCTGCTTTCTATGCCGAAGGTAACCAAACAGATCAAACGCCTGCAGCAAAAAGGGTATCCGATCAAAAGTGTTCTTGACATCATTCAAAATGACGAACACACCCATACCATCGTCTATACTTCCGCGGAGTTTCAACCCTGCTGCGAAACTTTCTCCGACAAGTATGCTTTTGTGGGTCCATCCATCCGCCCTGCGTCCAAGACGGTGGAGAAATCCCGCAGCAAGCTCGTCTATATCTCCATGGGAACGGTCAACAACGATATGCTGCCGCTGTACCAAAACTGTCTCACTGCTTTGTCCGACGCGGGGTATCAGGTGATCATGTCTGTGGGCAGCATGGTCTCTGTCGATTCTTTTGGTGCGCTGCCGGAACAGATTTCTGTTTTTCCGCAGGTGGATCAAATTGCAGTTCTGCAGCAGGCAGATCTCTTTGTGTCCCACTGCGGCATGAACAGTGTCAACGAAAGTCTCTATTTCGGCGTGCCGCTCCTCATGCTGCCGCAGACCCCCGAGCAGTCCGGCGTTGCGCAGCGTGTTGCACAGCTCGGTGCCGGCATCCTGCTGAAAAAGACTGATGTGAGAAGTATTGCGCAGGGCGTTAAAACGCTTTTCTCGGACAGCAGCTTCCGGGAGAATGCCCACAAAATCTCGGTGTCCTTCCGAGAGTGCTCCGGCGCAAAGGGCGCTGCAGACAAGATCCTGCAGGTGTGCGAAAGTGCCCATCCATGTTGATCGTCTCTACGCTATCCTCTTGCACGCAAAAACTCCGTATGAGAATTTCTCATACGGAGTTTTCTTCTTATCGCTGCATTCTTCGCCATTCAAACACTGGTTGGCGTTGCCCGCCTCGCGCATAAATGCTTTTGCCCCCTCAAAAATGGGCATGAGAACATCCAGTTCTTCCGACTTTGCGCTGCGTATCATCATTTCTCATGCTCCCATGCGATGGCGCGGACAGGCGCGCCGTCAGAGTTTACATAATGCAGCGGCAGTGCCGCAAACTGCACCCGCTTGCCCACAAGGGCGCTGAGATTCTTCAAGTTCTCGATCAGCAGCTTGCCGCTGCCAAGAAGGATACGGTGGTTTTCCAGAAAGGGCAGTCCCACCAGATCCACCGACACAGCATCCACGCCCACGCCCTTGAGCCGGGGCAGCTCCGAAAGGAAGAGGGATGCCTCCGCCGTCAGCACGGGGAACACGCCGAAATAGGCGGGGCTGCCCCAGTACTTTTCCCAGCCTGTGTGCAGCAGCAGGAAATCCGCGCGGCGGATTTCCTCCTCTGCCGATCGCAGCATTTCCACGCAAATGCGTCCGTTCTGCCCGAGCTGAGAGCAGTCCAGCACATAGGCAGCGCCTGCGAATGCCTCCGGCGGGAAGCTGTCCAGCGTCGCCGCGCCGCGGAAAATGTGGGCAGGGGCATCCATGTGGGTGCCCGTGTGGGAATAGAGGGAGAGCTTCGTCTCGTGATAGCCCTCCTGCTCCACTGTGGCGGCAATGGAAAGCGCAGGGCTTTCCGAACCGGGGTAGACAGGGGTATTCGACGAAATGGGGTAGGTCAGATCATACACGGTCACGGCGCTCGCCCCCTCTCTTTTCCAGCCAGATCATCAGCGCGGTGATGTCCGCAGGGGAAACACCGGAAATGCGGCTTGCCTGTCCGAGATTGCGGGGGCGCACAGCCGTGAGCTTTTCCCGCGCTTCCAGACGCACACCGTCAATATTGGAATAATCCATATCCTCAGGGAGCTTTCGCCGCTCCAGCGTGTCAAAATCTGCCACCTGCTTCTTCTGCCGCTGGAGATAACCCTCGTATTTCAGCGCCGTTTCCACCGCCTCCGCAATGGGGCGGGGCATGGCGGCGCAGGTCTCGTCAAACAGACGCAGATCGTCATAGCAAAGCTCGGGGCGGCGCAGGAGTGCGCTCAGCGCAGCTCCGTTTTTGCATTCGGCGCTGCCCTTACCACGGAGAAATTCGTTCAGCTCCTCCGTGGGGGCAAGACCCACATGATCCATCCGCTTTAGTTCCGCCGCGACAGCGGCGTATTTGTCCTCTACCGCCTTCGCCCGTTCCTCGCTCACAAGCCCCAGCATTCGACCATACTGGGTCAGACGCTCGTCGGCGTTGTCCTGCCGCAGCAGCAAACGATACTCGCTGCGGGAGGTCATCATGCGGTAGGGCTCATTTGTGCCCTTGGTCACAAGATCGTCGATCAGCGTGCCGATGTAGCTCTCGCTACGGCGGAGGATAAAGGGCTCCTCTCCCCGCAGGGCGAGGACGGCATTCACGCCTGCCACAAAGCCCTGCACCGCCGCCTCCTCATAGCCGGAGGAGCCGTTGAACTGTCCCGCGCCGTAAAGTCCCGGGACTTTTTTGCATTCCAGTGTGGCAGAAAGCTCCAGCGGGTCGATGCAGTCATACTCGATGGCATAGGCGGGGCGGGTCATCTCCGCCCGCTCCAGACCCGGCAGGGTGTGGAGCATTTCGATCTGGATCTCCTCCGGCAGCGCCGAGGAGAAGCCCTGCAGATACAGCTCCTCCGTCTCCAGACCCATGGGCTCCAGAAAGAGCTGATGGCGCTCCTTGTCGCGGAAGGTGCTGACCTTGGTTTCGATGGAGGGGCAGTAACGGGGACCCACGCCTTCAATCACACCCACGTGCATGGGGGAGCGGTCGAGGTTACTGAGGATGATGCGGTGGGTCTCCGCGTTGGTATAAGTAAGATAGCAGACGGCAGAGTTTTCCACAGCCCTTTCCGTGGAAAGGGAGAAGGGCTCGGGATGCTCGTCGCCGTCCTGCCGCTCCATGCGGCTGAAGTCCACGCTCCGTGCGTTGATACGGGGGGGCGTACCCGTTTTGAAGCGGCGGAAGGAAAGTCCCATCCCCGCAAGGCAGTCCGTCAGGGCTTTTGCGGCGGCAAGCCCGTCGGGACCGATGTCCTGCACGCACTCGCCGATGATGATGCGCCCATTGAGAAAGGTGCCCGAGCAGATGATGGCGGCTTTGACCATATATTCCGCGCCTGTTGCGGTCACCACAGAGGACACCCGCCCGTCTGTCAGACGAATTTCCACCACCTCACCCTGCTTGAGGGAGAGGTTTTCCTGCTTCTCCAGCGTGTGCTTCATCACGTCCTGATAGCGGCGGCGGTCCGCCTGGGCGCGGAGAGAGCGCACAGCGGGACCCTTGCCCGCATTGAGCATACGGTACTGGATGCAGGCTTTGTCTGCCGCTCGACCCATTTCGCCGCCGAGAGCGTCCAGTTCCCGCACCAGATGCCCTTTTCCCGTGCCGCCGATGGCAGGATTGCAGGGCATATTGCCCACCACATCCAGATTCATACTGATGCAGAGGGTATTCATGCCCATGCGGGCGGCGGCAAGGGAAGCCTCGATGCCCGCGTGTCCCGCGCCGATGACGGCGATATCAAATTGTCCCGCGCAATATGTTCTCATGCAGGAACCTCTTGTTCTTTAGAATTTTGTCAATTAGCCATCCGCCACGCAGGAGGAGGGCACGTCGTAGCGGAGCGTCAGCACCGCGAGCTGCGGGCGGTTGAACAGCCGCCGCGTGATGCCCGAATTGCCAAGCCCGCGGGAGACGAACACTGTCGCACCATTATCCTCATAAAACCCGTCGGTATGGGTGGGGAAGAGGGTGCGGTCGGTGGAGATCAGCCCGTCGGTAAAGGGCAGACGGATGAGCCCACCGTGCCCATGCCCCGAAATGGTCAGATCCGCGCCGAGGAGACTGTACTGCTCGCGAAAGCGGTTGTTCCGATGCGCCAGCAGAATCCAGAAGGGCTCACCCTCGGCAGCGGCGATCTCCGCCGCCAATGCCTCGGGGGTTTTCTGGTCGGCATAGCCATTGGGGTCGTCAATGCCCGCAAGAACAATGCTGTCATTTCCCTTCGTCAGCGTCACATACTCGTTGCTGAGTACCCCCACGCCGCACTCCGTCAGCAGGGCTTTGAGCTCGGGCACACTGCCCACCGCCCATTCATGGTTGCCCGTGACGAAATAGCTCGGCGCGATGGCGCTGAGCGCTGTGGCAAGCTGTCTGATCTGCCCATAATCCGCACCGCGGTGCTGATCCACCAGATCGCCTGTGAGAACAATGCAGTCGGGCTTTGCCCGCTTCACTTCGTGGAGGAGCTTTTCGTTGTCCTCGCCGAACTCCGCGCCGTGCAGATCGCTGATCTGCACGATGCGATAGCCGTCAAAGAGGGCAGGCAGGCGGCGGGAGGTAAAATCCACTTTCTCCACCTGTATGGAATGGTTGCTGTAGTTGTAAAACGCCGCCAGCGCTGCGATCACCAGCGCCAGTGTCAGCAGCCGAGAAAGACAGCCGCGGCGTTTTTTGCGTTTTTTCTTGCGTTTTTCTGCCATGCTTTCCTTTACTCCGCGCTCTTGAGAGATTCTACCATGTCGATGGTGCGCATTTTGCGGTGCGCCATGATGTTGACGATGGTGGCAAACAGTGCCGTCAGCACTGCCGCCCACACATAGCTCATGGGCATCAGCTCACGACCGAACATCATCAGGTCGATCTCCACCGACAGCACCAGATAGTTGTGCAGTATCTTGCCGAGGGCGCAGCCAAACGCAATGCCAAGGGCGGTCAGCACCACATTTTCGCGCGTGACGTAGGAGGAGACTTCGCCATCGAAGAAGCCCAGCACCTTGATGGTGGCAAGCTCACGCTTGCGCTCGGTGATGTTGATATTACTGAGGATGTACAGCACCACGATGGCAAGTGCCGCCGCGCAGAGAATGACAATGACCACCACGAAGTCCACACGCTCCATACTGCTGAGATAGGTGTCCTTCGTGTCAGAGGTGGGGGATGCGGCGGAGACGCCGTGGAGCGCCAGCAGCTCGGTCATGATCCTGTCGCAGGTCTCCGCACTCGTGTCACTGAGATTCAACAGCAGGGAGTTCATCTCCACTTCCTCACCGTACACTTTTTCATAGTATGCGGGCGTCATGTAGATATAATGCGCCACATAATTCTCGCAGATGGCGGCGACCGTCACTTCCTGCCGTCCGTCGCCGCTGATGACAAAGCTGTCACCCACGCTGAGATTCAGCAGCTCACTGAGCTTCTGATCAATGACCACACCCTCGTCATTCAGAACAATGGGCGCAGGCTCGTCATAGCCCCGCAGAACGATAAAGTCCCCGATCTCATCGCTCTGCATCACCTGCAGGAAGGAAATGCTGGAATAATCTTCGCTCTCGGCGGTGACGTTGGCAGCGTGCATTTCGGTATAGGTCTCCACCACGCCGCATTGGCGCAGATACTCCTCCAGCTCATCCCGCTCACTCTCCAGCAAACCGCTGGCAAGGGTCAGCTGCACATCGTGCAAAAACAGCTCGCCGAACTGCCGCTGCATGGTCATCAGCAGGGAATCACGCAGACCGAAGCCCGCAATGATCAGCGCCGTACAGCCGCCGATACCCACAATGGTCATCCAGAAACGCTTCTGATAGCGCAGGAGATTGCGGGTGGTGATCTTCCAGTTGAAGCTCATGCGCTTCCAAAGGGGGGTGATGTATTCCAGCAGCACCCGCTTGCCGGGCTTCGGCGCACGGGGACGCATGAGGTTGGCAGGAGTCGCCATGAGGGTCGCAAGGCAGGCGAACAGCGTCGCGCCCACGGTGCAGCCCACCGCCGCAAGGGTAGCGGAAATGCTGATGTCGGGATAGAAGCGCAGCTGCAGATCCGGCATCTCGTACATGATCTGATAGGCAATGTAAATCATGCTGGGGAAGAGCAGGTGACCGATCGCAAGACCGAGTACACTGCCCAGAAGGCTCGGCAGCAAGCCATAGCCGAGATATTTTTTGGAGATCGCCCAGCGGTTGTAGCCCAGCGCCTTCATCAGACCGATCTGGGTGCGGTGATCCTCCACCATGCGGGTCATGGTGGTGAGACACACCAGTGCCGCCACCAGGAAGAAAATGATGGGGAACACCGTAGCAAGATTCGCCATGCGGTCCGCATCCTGTCCGAAGCCCGTGTAGCCGGGGTTGTAGGCACGGGGGAGAATGAACCATTCACCGTTTTCGATATCCGCTACCTTGCGGCGGGCATCGGCAAGCTCCTCCTCGGCATCGGCGATCTTTTCTTCCGCCTCTGCCTTGCCGTCGATGTATTCGTTGTAGCCCTTGCGGTATTCCCGCTCACCATCGGTCAGCTCCGCATAGGCTTCGGGCAGCTTTTCCATACCCTCATCGTAATCTGCCCAGCCGTCCGCAAGCTCCTGCTTGCCGTCATAGTATTCCTGCCAGCCGTCATCCAGTTCTTTACGACCGTCCGCAAGCTCTTTTTCCGCATCGTCCAGCTGTGCCTTCGCGTCAGCCAGCTTTTCGTAGTTGACATAATATTCTTCCCAGCCCGCATCCAGCTCCACCTTTGCGGCATAGAGCTGCTGACCATCAACAGAGGCAAGCTGTGCCTGCTTATTGAGCAAATCTGCCTTGGTGGCAGTCGCCTCTGCAATGCCCGCTTCGGCTGCCGCTTTTTGTTGTCTTAGCATCGGTAGCTGTGCTGCCGCCTGCTGATACTCCTCGGACTCCGGGGGCAAAAACTGCATTGCCTGTTCGCACTGAGAAATCAAAGGATCCAGCTGCGCGATACCCGCATTCGCCTCTGCAATACCCGCATCGCACTGCGCGATGCCTGCCTCAATCTGCGCTTTCGCACCGTCTACGGCAGCAACCGCCTCAGCAAGAGTGAAGTTGGCACTGAGTCCGAACTGTTCACGACTCTGATCCAGCTGCTTCTGACCATCTGCCAGTTTGTAATAGCCCTCATCCAGCTGTGCCTCGCCGTCCTCGTACTCCTTGAGACCCTCCAAATACTGCGCAAGCCCATCCTCATATTCCGCTTCGCCGTCGATGAGTTCCCTCTCTGCATCGCGGATCTGCTGCTGGGCATCCATCAATTCGGGGTAGGCATCCTCCAACTCTTTTTTACCGTCGTTGTACTCCTGCCAGCCGTCATCCAGTTCTTTTCGGGCATCCCGAAGCTCACGCTCTGCATCCCGGAGTTCTTCTTCCGCCTCTGCCTTGGCATCGGCGAGCTCGACTTCGGCATCCGCAATCTTCTCCGTCGCCTCAGTAATGATCTCATCATAGCGCAGCTTCGAGCGCACCTCGCCAAAGGGCTCCAGCGCGTCGATCACATCCTCCATGGCGTCGTCATACTCCTCGTAAAACGCCGTCATTTCCATGGCTCCCTCCACCAGCAGGTAAGCGGTGGTATAGACCTCCATGTCAAAGGCATCTTCCGGCAGATACACATACGCGATTACCGTACCGGAGCCGATAGACGCACTGCCGCGCTCCACGCAGATGTAGTAGGGGCTGCGCACCACACCCACGATGGTGAACTCCTCATGGCGGAGACTGTCCTCATAGTCCTCCCCCGGGAGAATGGGCAGGGAATCGCCCACAGTCAACCCCAACTCTCCCACAAGATTCCTGTCCACCACGCATTCGCGGCTGTTCTGGGGCAGTCTACCCTCCAGCACCGTCAACTCGTTGATGCCCTCCGTGATGGAGTAGACCTTGCTCACAAGGTCACCCGACCATGCGTCGATGACATACGCGCCCGTGGCGTAAGCAATCTCCTCACGCGCCTGCAGCGCGTCGATATCCTCCTCGGTGATGCCGAGGGTAGAAAGGATCTGCACATCCAGCAGCTTCTGCTGATCCAGATAATCGTCGCCCGTGCCCTTCATGTCGGGGGCAGTGGCTTTCAGACCCGACAAAAACGCCACCGACAGCATCGCCAGCACCATGATGGAGAGGAATCTGTTGCGGCTGTTTTTGATCTCTCTGATAAAATCCTTCCGAATGGCGGAAACCACAGTCCGCCTCCTTTCCGTCTATCCAAACGCCCCGCAGGACGCAGTTCTCTGTTTCTTCGTTCTGTTTACCACTCGATCTCTTCCACGGGGATGGGATGTTCGTTGAACTCCTCCGCCTCCACCGTGCCATTCTTGATGTGGATGACATGATCCGCCATGGGGGTAATGGCAGTGTTGTGGGTGATGACCACCACGGTCACGCCCTTTTCGCGGCAGGTGTCCTGCAGCAGCTTCAAAATGGATTTGCCCGTCACATAGTCCAGCGCACCTGTGGGCTCGTCGCAGAGCAGGAGCTTGGGGTTCTTCGCAAGGGCGCGGGCAATGGACACGCGCTGCTGCTCGCCGCCGGAGAGCTGGCTCGGAAAATTGTTGCTGCGATGGCTCAGACCCACACCCTCGATGGCTTCCGCCGCGGGCATGGGGTCGCGGCAGATCTGGGCTGCCAGCTCCACGTTTTCCAGCGCCGTCAGATTCTGCACCAGATTATAGAACTGGAACACAAAGCCCACGTCATAGCGGCGGTATTTTGTCAGCTCCTTCGGGGAAAACTCGCTGATGCGGGTGCCGTCCACGGTGATTTCGCCGTCGCTGCAGCTGTCCATACCGCCGAGGATGTTCAAAACCGTTGTTTTGCCCGCACCGGAAGGACCGACCACGATGCAGAACTCACCCTTGCCGATGGAAAAATTGATGTGATCCACGGCATTGATGGTCACCTGACCCATCTGATACCGTTTGGATACATCCTTGAACACCACAAAATCCCGCATGGCTCATCCTCCTCAAACGCAGGTTGAAACTTTCTCAACTATATATTATAAATCCTTTTTGGTAAATTGCCAATGGTCAAACACGGGAAAGCTGTCTAAAATTGTCGTAGTCCCTGCCGGATTCGCCATGCGTCAGATTCTTGACATTCTCCGATGCAACTCTTATAATATACAGTGCGGAATTTTCCGAAACCCGTCAAACTCAGGGGAAGGAAGTCCTTCTCCGATCAATATATTCTGAAAGGAAAATGTTGCTATGATCTATTCTACCGAAGTGCAGCATATGTGTCCTGTCGCCAAGGGCGCGTACCACGGTCCTGCTCCCATTCCCGAGGAGGGCAAGTGGGTTCAGGTGAAGCAGGTGGAGGATATCTCCGGCTTCACCCATGGTGTGGGCTGGTGTGCTCCCCAGCAGGGTGCCTGCAAGCTGACCCTGAACGTCAAGAACGGCATCATCGAGGAGGCTCTGGTGGAGACTCTGGGCTGCTCCGGCATGACCCACTCCGCCGCTATGGCATCCGAAATTCTCATCGGCAAGACCCTGTTGGAGGCACTGAACACCGACCTCGTGTGCGATGCCATTAACACCGCTATGCGCGAGCTGTTCCTGCAGATCGTCTACGGTCGTACCCAGTCCGCTTTCTCTGAGGATGGTCTGATCATCGGCTCCTCTCTGGAGGACCTCGGCAAGGGTCTGCGCTCTCAGGTGGGCACCATGTTCGCCACCAGCGCAAAGGGTCCCCGCTACCTCGAAATGGCAGAGGGCTACTGCACCCGCATGGCACTCAACGCCAACGACGAGGTCATCGGCTATGAGTTCGTGAACCTCGGCAAGATGATGGATGCCATCAAGAAGGGTGTCGATGCCAACGAGGCTCTGGAGAAGGCAAAGGGTCACTACGGTCAGTGGGATGCCGCTGTCAAGTACATTGACCCCCGCCACGAATAAGAGAAGGAGGACGAGAATATGGCTCTGTTTGAAAGTTACGAAAGACGCATTGAGAAGATCAATGGCGTCCTCGCCCAGTATGGTCTCGAGTCCGTGGAGAAGTGCCGCGAGCTCTGCCAGGAAAAGGGCTTTGATCCCTATGAGATCGCAAAGGGCATTCAGCCCATCTGCTTTGAAAACGTCTGCTGGGCTTACTGCGTGGGCGCAGCCATCGCACTGAAGAAGGGCGCTACCACCGCTGCTGACGCTGCACGCGCCATCGGTGAGGGTCTGCAGGCATTCTGCATCGACGGCTCCGTTGCTGAGGATCGCAAGGTCGGTCTCGGTCACGGCAACCTCGGCGCTATGCTGCTGAGCGACGAGAGCAAGTGCTTTGCTTTCCTCGCAGGTCACGAGTCCTTCGCAGCTGCTGAGGGCGCAATCGGCATCGTCCGCAACGCCAACAAGGCTCGCAAGGAACCCCTGCGCGTCATCCTGAACGGTCTTGGCAAGGATGCTGCACAAATCATCTCCCGCATCAACGGCTTCACCTATGTCCAGACTCAGTTTGACTATGCTTCCGGCAAGGTCAACATCGTCAAGGAGACCCGTTACAGCGAGGGTGAGCGCGCAAACGTCCGCTGCTACGGCGCAGACGATGTCCGCGAGGGCGTGGCGATCATGCACCTCGAGGGCGTGGATGTTTCCATCACCGGTAACTCCACCAACCCCACCCGCTTCCAGCATCCTGTTGCAGGCACTTACAAGAAGGAGTGCATCGAGCAGGGCAAGAAGTACTTCTCCGTGGCATCCGGCGGCGGTACCGGTCGTACCCTGCATCCCGATAACATGGCAGCAGGTCCTGCTTCCTACGGCATGACCGATACCATGGGTCGTATGCACAGCGATGCTCAGTTCGCAGGTTCCTCCTCCGTCCCCGCTCACGTGGAAATGATGGGCTTCCTGGGCGCCGGCAACAACCCCATGGTCGGTATGACCGTGGCAGTGGCTGTGGCTGTTGAGGAAAGCTGCAAGTAAGAAGGATTTTCAGAACTTTTTGAACAAAATGGTTCTGACCTGACATTTACGCAAAAACGAAACAGGAAGCACGTCCTATTGGGGAAAATCCCAAGGATGTGCTTCCTGTTTTTGCGTTTTTGGAGGGTTTTTTATGAAGAAAATGAGGATGTGCTTCCCAAGAGAGAAGACTTTTGCGGACGGTTTTGCGGAATATATTCTGGACTGTAAAGCAAGGAATTTGCGGGACGGAACCATCATCCACTACCAAGAGTCAATCAAGCAAATCTATAAGAGAATACCGCCCAACACGCCCATTTCCGCACTCGACAAGCAGACCATGAGCGAGTTCTATATTGCCCTGCGGGAAGACCCCAATTTGAACGAGGTTTCTATGGGAACTTACGCACAGGACTTGAAAACGCTGATGCGGTTTTTTATGAAATGCCACTACATCCCGCACTTTGAAATTCAGCTGCCAAAAGCAGACAAAGCACCCATTCAGACCTATACGGACGATGAACTGCGGAAGCTGCTGAAAAAGCCAGATGTCCGCAAGTGTATCTTTTCGACTTACCGCAGTTGGGTGATTGTCAATTTTCTGCTCTCTACTGGCGTTCGGCAAAACAGTCTTGTGAATATCAAAATTAAGGATTTGGATTTCGACAATTCCGTGGTTTATGTGAATACCACGAAAAACCGCAAGCCCTTAATCATTCCGCTAAATGAAGACATCGTAAAAATCTTACAGGAATATCTTCAATACCGTGGCGGCGGAGCCAACGATTGGCTCTTCTGCTCGGTCTATGGGAAGCAGCTCACCCGAAGCAGTTGCTATCATGCCATTTGGGACTACTGCCACGAAAGAGGTTTAGATCAGACTGGCGTTCATCGGTTTAGACACACTTTCGCCAAGAAATGGGCTGTCATGGGTGGTTCAGTCGTCACCCTCCAAAAGATACTGGGACACAGCAGCCTTGCGATTACGGAGAACTATTTGAACATTCTGACAAGCGATTTGAAACAGGACATCGACAGGGTCAATATTATCCGCAGTCTGAAAGAGGAACGTGTTCGCATGAGGTCTTAACCGCACAACTTGGAACATCTTTTAACATAAGCGAACAAAAGGGAAGGTGATGAAACACCTTCCCTTATCTTTTAATCATCTTGATACATATCTGCGGATGCCTGAATGAAATCACGCATTTTTGCCACTACTGGCTCTGGGTCTAAAATCTTTACCCGTCTTCCAAAGGTAGAAATCCACGCAAAGAAGGTGGGACTGATTTCAACGGGGACGGTGATGGTGAAGTGCTCTTCGTCCACAGGCATCATCATTACATCCTTGCCGAACTGGTCGATTACCACATCTGCCAGTTTATTGCGGAAACGGATACAAACATTGTATGTATCGCCGCCATACATTTCAAACACCTTTGCCGCTTGGCTTGTGATGTCCTTCTCCCTGAAAAGTTCTTTTCCTTCTCGCTTCTGGATGAGGGGATGACTGATTGCCTCCATTCGATCCACACGATAATAGCGGAACTTCTTGCCGTCATAGGCGTAGAGGTAATAATTGCCGTTGTTCCACAAAAGGGCGTAGGGGCTGACAATCAGTTTGCTTCCGTCCTTGGAATAACTCTTGGGATTGCTCCTGTTCGGCGTGTAATGGAAATAGCGGAACGCAATTTGGCTGTCCTCTGCGATTGCCTGATGGATGCGGTCAGCGTCTTTCACAACGCTGTCATTCATACTGCGGACACGGTCGGCAACATAGGCTTGGCGGTTCAAGGTTGCCTTTGTTTCTTTCCCGGCAAGGGCTTTGATTTTCTCTGTGATTTCTCTTGCCTTTTCTCTGGTGATGAACTTGGAGGACTGGATGCCATCCACGAGCAGCCGCAGCTCATACGGCTCAAAGGGTGGGTTCAGTAATTTCCAGCCCTTTTTGTGTTGGTCGTATTCCAGATGAAGCCCAAAGACATTATCCAAAACCGCAAAGTCAGCATACAGGGTTTTCTTCTCTACCGGAAAGCCCTGCTCCATCAGGTATTCTTCCAGTTCCTTACGCTTCACGATGCGGTCTTTTCCTGCGTTGGCTTGGAGATATTCTTTCAAAAGCAAAAGGCGGATACCGATGTAGTATTTTCCGTAGTTGGGCATTGTCCGTCCTCCTTGCGTGCCGTTTTAGGTATTATAGCACACAAGAGGCAAAAGAAAAAGAGCAGTTGCCACGATGGACAACTGCTCAAATCAGTTAGACAAATTTGAAGTTGTTGAACCCTTTTCTGAAACAACATCAATTCTATTTGTCCATACATATCCTGTATAACCACTTGGTATTTTAGTTAAAGATTCTTCTGTATCAAAACCTTCTGACCACTTTCCAT
>JAFVXA010000002.1 GCA_017501355.1 Oscillospiraceae bacterium | reverse complement strand
TGGGTCGATGCTTTTTGGTGCGCGAGGCGGGACTTGAACCCGCACGTGCGTAATGCACACTAGAACCTGAATCTAGCGAGTCTGCCAATTCCACCACTCGCGCGCATATTATGTAATTGAAGAGAGTAAAAAGTTGGTGCGCGAGGCGGGACTTGAACCCGCACGTGCGTAATGCACACTAGAACCTGAATCTAGCGAGTCTGCCAATTCCACCACTCGCGCATCTCTTTACTTCTTGCAGCGCACCTTCAGAATAGATGGTGCGGATGGTGGGACTTGAACCCACACGCCCTTACGAGCACTAGCACCTCAAGCTAGCCTGTCTGCCGATTCCAGCACACCCGCAACTCTCTTTCTTAACGGCGAACCGCAAAAATTATTATATGAAAGCGTCCTCGATTTGTCAACACTTTTTTTCGCGTTTTTCCATCTTTTTTTCAAACCAGTTGTGCCAGCACTTCGCCAATGGGGTCTGTAACCACAAGATCTGCCGCAAGATCCCCGGAAATTGCCCCCTTATTGATGACCACCAGATATTTTCCCCGGAAATATCGCACCAGTCCCGCCGCGGGATATACACTGAGAGACGTACCGCCCACGATGAGCATATCGGCATTTCGGATGTGCGCCACCGCGCTTTCTATGGTGTCCTGATCCAAGCCCTCCTCGTACAGCACTACATCGGGTTTCAGCGTGCCGCCACACTCGCACAAAGGCACACCCGTGCTGTGCAGCACGGCATCCAGACCATAGAACTTTCCGCACTTCTGGCAGTAGTTCCGCAGGACGCTTCCGTGCAGCTCCAGCACATTTTTGCTCCCCGCCGCCTGATGGAGACCGTCGATATTCTGGGTCACGACAGCGGTCAGCTTCCCTTCCTGCTCCCACTGCGCCAGCTTCCGATGGGCAGCATTGGGCTTGGCATCGGGATAGAGCATCTTATCACGATAGAAGCGATAAAACTCTTCCCTCTTGCGGAAATAGAAGCTGTGGCTTAAAATGGTCTCGGGGGGATAGTCGTACTTCAGATGGTACAGTCCGTCCACGCTGCGGAAATCGGGGATCCCCGACTCCGTGCTGACACCTGCGCCGCCGAAAAAGACGATGCGCCGACTGTCATCCACCATTTTCTGCAGTTTTTCGATCTGTTCACGGGACATGGTTCGTCCTCCATTCTTACACAAGGAGCATTTATATATGAATATTCAGATTTTCGGCTCTTCCAAGTCCTTTGACTCCAAAAAAGCGGAGCGCTGGTTCAAGGAACGCCGCATCAAGTACCAGTACATTGATCTTGCGACCAAGGGACTTTCTCCCGGAGAGTACCGCAGCATCCGTCAGAAGCTGAAGCCGGAGCAGCTCATCAACACCAAGTGCAGGGCGTATGAGGAGTTGTACATGGCGTACATCACGCCGGAGGCGGCTGAGGAAAAGCTGCTGCAGTATCCGGAGCTGTTCAACGCCCCCATCGTCCGCAACGGCAAGGAAGCCACCGTGGGCTATTGCCCCGAGATCTGGAGCAAATGGGAATGAGATACAAACGGGAAAGGGCAACTGCCTTTTCCCGTTTTTTCAGCAGTTACACGTAAGATCGGTCGATCTCCACCACGGCGAAGCAGTTGCCGTCCATGGTGCGGATGAGACGCTGGATCTCTGCCTTGGCTTCGCTCTCGCTCAGCTCGCAGTCCACGGGCAGCACCGCGTCAAACAGCACATTGGTATGGCTCGCACCGGGCACGATGCGAAAATCATGGATGGTGATGCGCTCGTCGATGCTTGTCACAAGGCGCGCCACTTCCTCACGTATGGCAGCGACCTTGGGATCAGCGGTAACGATGGGGTCCATGTGGATGGTAGCCTCGCAGTTCAGCACACGGCGCAGCTCCTTTTCCGCGTTGTCCACCTCGTCATGGATGGCGAGGATGTCCATGTGGGCGGGAACTTCCGCGTGAAGGGTCACCATAAGACGACCGGGACCGTAGTCATGCACCACCAGATCATGGATGCCCACGATGTGGGGATACTCCAGCACGACACTGTGAATCGTATGTACCAGTTCTTCGTCGGGTGCCTGACCGAGCAGGGGTGAAATGGTGTCCCGTGCGGCATTATAGCCCGCAAAGAGGATGAAGCAGGCAACCACAAGACCTGCGTAGCCGTCGATCTGGAAGGGGGTAAAGCCGCCCACCACAGTAGCGATGAGCACCGCCACGGTGGAAATGCAGTCACTGAGACTGTCCACTGCCGTCGCGGTCATGGCGGTGGAGCGGATCTTCTCACCGATGCGGCGGTTATAGGCGCTCATATAGAATTTCACGCCGATGGATGCCAGCAGCACTCCCACGGACACCCAGCTGAAAACGATGGGCTCGGGGAAGCGGATCTTTTCAAAAGAGGTTTTGAGCATCTCAAAGCCCATCAGCAGGATCAGCGCGGCAACGGCAAGGGCGGAGAGATACTCCATGCGTCCATGACCGAAGGGATGATCTGCGTCGGGCTTCTTCCCTGCGAGCTTGAAGCCCATGAGGGTCACAATGGAGCTTCCCGCGTCGGAAAGGTTATTCAGCGCGTCTGCCACGATGGCGACAGAACCGCTGATGAGACCTGCCGCCATCTTACCTGCGCACAGCAGCAGGTTCAGCACGATGCCTACGGCGCTGCAAAGCGTACCGTAAGCGGTGCGCACAGCGGCAGATTGCAGGTTTTTGTGATCTTTGATAAACTTTTTTGCAAGAATTTCGATCATGTTGCGTCCCTCTCAGTCCTTCTTGCCGGGGATGGTCAGCTTCATGTGGCAGCAGAGCTCATCCAGATCCTCGTCTGTTCCCGCAGGGATGCGGAGCTTCGCGCCGCAGTCGGCACAGGCAAGATCCACACTGGCGCGGCGCACTTCTATGCGCCAGCGGTCACTGCCGCAGCCGCAGCTGATGCCGCCCTTGCGTGAAGCGATCTCCTTCAGCTCGGAAAGCACCTCGTACATAATGACGTTATCAGAAAAGGTTTCGGGCGTTTCGTCCTTTTCGTGGTTTTTCTCCTTCAGCGCCAGCAGTTCCAGCTCCTGCAGCGCACGGGCAACACGGTGCTCCTCCCCCGCGTAGCAGCAAAGCTGACGGCAGTCGGGGCAGGCAAGACCGATGCCGTTGCCCTCAAGGAGCTGCTCGGCGCTGCATTCAGCCCGATGCTCCGACCCGCAGATGCCGCAGGGCACATACAGGCGCACACGATCCTTCTCCAGTTCGATCCGCAGCTCACTCTTGCCGCACTCACAGCCGACTCTTGCAGCCGCCGCCTGCAGCGCAAAGCGGCTTCGTCCCTCCAATACGCTCTTACCACACTTGGGGCAGATATATCCAAAATATCTCATACATTTCCATCGCTTTCTCCGCTCCCGCAAGGGGGCGGTTTTTCATGGGCAGAGGAAAATTCCCCCTGCCGAAAAAATAATTACCATATATTATACCGCCCTCTTCCTCAATTTTCCACCCCTGCCGCATAATTTCCTTCCGCGCAGGGCAAACTCCTCTCAACTATGATCAGAAAGGTGGAATCAAATGGGCAGCAGCAAACACATCGGCTCCTCCACCATCCGCTTTGCGTCGGCGCCGGTGTTCCTCTCCTGGGCGAACTGCGGTGGAAAAATGGAGGCACAGGGACCTCTCAGCCGTTATTTCGATCTTCTGGAGGAGGACTCCTTCTGGGGGGAACAGACCTGGGAACAGGCAGAAAGCACCATGCAGATCCGCGCCATGGAGCTGGCGCTGAAAAAAGCGAACCTGAAACGGGGAGACATCTCCCTTGCCTTTGGCGGCGACCTGCTGAACCAGTGTACCGGCACCTCCTTCGCCATGCGGCACTGGGGGATGCCCTATTTCGGCGCGTACACCGCCTGCGCCACCATGGCAGAAAGTCTCATTCTCGCCGCCATGAGCATTGACGGCGGCTATGCCGACCACACTGCCGCCATCGCCTCCTCCCATTACTGCACGGCAGAGCGGCAGTACCGCACCCCCATGCCCTACGGCAATCAGCGCACTCCCACCGCCCAGTGGACTGCCACCGCCTGCGGCTGCTGCATTCTTGGCGGGGCAGGCAGCGGTCCCCGCATCACCCACGCGGTCCCCGGACGCATCACCGATCCGGGACTCACCGACCCCAACAGCATGGGCGCTGCCATGGCTCCTGCAGCATACGAGACCATCTCTGCCTATTTCCGCGACACGGGAGAAGGTCCCAAGGATTTCGATCTCATTCTCACCGGGGATCTCGGGCGCTTCGGCAGTGATATTCTGCGGGAGCTGTTTGACCGCGACAACATCGACATGAGCAAGAACTACTTCGACTGCGGCGAGCTGCTGTATAACATCCCCAAGCAGGATATGCACTGCGGCGGTTCAGGAGCCGGCTGCAGCGCCGCGGTGTTGGCGGGCTATCTGTTGGACAACCTCACCTCGGGCAAATGGCGTCGCATCCTCTTTGCGCCGACAGGGGCGCTGCTCTCCACCACCTCGGTCTTTCAGGGGGAAAGCATTCCCGGCATCGCCCATGCCCTCGTCATCGAAGCAGACAAGGAGGTAAGCGCATGAACTATCTCTCCGCTTTTCTCTGTGGTGGGCTCCTCTGCGCCATCGGGCAGATTCTCATCGACAAAACCAAGCTCACCCCCGCCCGCATCCTCACGGGCTATGTGGTGACAGGCGTGCTGCTGACGGCACTGGGGCTCTATGAACCCATCGTCAGCTGGGGCGGCGCAGGGGCGACCGTTCCCCTCACCGGCTTCGGCTACTGCCTTGCAAAGGGCGTGAAAGAAGCCGTGGCAGAACAGGGTCTCATGGGCGCCCTCACAGGGGGGCTGACCGCCACCGCAGGGGGCATTACGGCGGCGGTGGTCTTTGCCCTGCTGGCAGCGCTGCTGTTCCGCCCCGGCGACAAACGATAGGCGCAGGCTTTCGCATCTCCATTTTAATTCAGTGTTGACTTAATCAGATTTTCTGCTACAATGATTAAGTCAACACTTAATTATTGCAGGAGTATTTTCATGGAATACATATCTATATTAAAAGTATTGGCAGATGAGACACGGCTGAAGCTGGTGCGTCTGCTGCTGACCCACAATTTCTGTGTACGGGCACTGGCAAGAAAGCTGAAAATCTCCGAAGCCGCCGTGTCCCAGCATCTGCGGGTACTGCGGGAGGCAGGTCTGCTGACGGGCGAGAAAAAGGGCTATTTCATGCACTACGGTGTCAACCGTGAGGTGCTACACAGTCTTGCAAGAGAGCTGGACGCACTGGCAGAACTGGAATGCCGCCCCTGCTCCCCCACCCACGGCGGTTGCGGCGAATCGGAAGCTGCCAAGTGCCACACCCACCGAAATGTCCCCTGCCACTGCGGTGACGGGGAGGATGATTAAGGAGGTACATGATGCAGGAAAACTTTATTGTCACAGGCATGACCTGCAGCGCCTGCAGCGCTCATGTGGAAAAAGCGGTGAATCGTCTCGGCGGCGTGTCACAGGCGACGGTGAACCTCATGACAGGCGGCATGAATGTCAGCTTTGAGGGGATCACCGCTCAGCAGATCATTGACGCGGTCATTGACGCGGGCTATGGCTGCGAGCTGGCGGGAGAATCCGCCAGAGAAAAGCGCAGTGCCCGTCAGACAGAGGAACTGCGGAAGAAAAAGCGCAGTCTCCTGCTCTCCGCCGCCTTTCTTATCCCCCTCTGCTACATCGCCATGGGGCATATGCTCCATCTTCCCATCCCCGATGCCCTTGCGCAGAATATGCGGCTGAACGGCTTTGTACAGCTCATCATCCTGCTGCCCATCCTCTGGTGGAACCGTAACTATTTCATCATCGGCTTTTCCCGCCTTGTCAAGCGCAGCCCCAACATGGACTCGCTGGTCGCACTGGGTGCCGCAGCGGGCATCGCATACAGTCTCATTGAAATGATCACCCTTTCCAACAGTCTCCACGGCAGCTCCCACCTCTATTTTGAGTCTGCGGGCATGATTCTGACGCTGGTTTCTGTGGGCAAGTACATGGAGAAGCGCTCCAATCTCAAGACGACGGAAGCGATTTCCTCCCTGCTCGCTCTCGCTCCCCAGTCGGCTGTGGTACGGCGCGGCGGTGCAGAAGTCACTGTCCCCGTAGCAGAGGTCATGGCGGGTGAAACCGTCATCGTACGGCAGGGCGGCAAAGTACCTGTAGACGGTACGGTCATCAGCGGCGAAGCGGCGGTGGATGAATCCGCTCTCACGGGTGAAAGCCTGCCGGTGGAAAAGCACAGCGGCGATACCCTCACCGCAGGCACGGTTCTCCGCTTCGGCTATGCGGAGATGGAAGCAACGCGGGTGGGCGCAGACACCACTCTCGCCCAGATCGTGCGGCTGATGGAGGAAACCGCTTCCTCCAAAGCCCCCATCGCCAAGCTGGCAGACAAAGTCAGCGGCATTTTCGTGCCTGTTGTCATCACCATTTCTGTGATCACCACTGCACTGTGGTATCTTGCAGGGAATGCTTCCATCCCCCTCGCCCTGTCCTTCGGCATTTCGGTGCTGGTGATCTCCTGTCCATGCGCACTGGGTCTTGCCACCCCCGTTGCCATTATGATCGGCACAGGCAAAGCAGCAAAGCACGGCATTCTCATCAAGTCTGCCGAGAGTCTGGAGCTCCTCGGCAAGGTGGACGCGGTGGTACTGGATAAGACGGGCACGGTCACGGAAGGTCGTCCCCGTGTCACCGATGTGCTCCCCGCAGCGGGCGTGACGGCAGAGGAGCTGCTCTGCGCCGCCGCATCGGTGGAGCAGCTCTCCGAGCACCCCCTTGCCCTTGCCGTGGTGCAGGAGGCAAAGCGCCGCCGCATCCCTCTCGTTCACGCGGAAAACTTCACTGCCACCGCAGGCGGCGGTGTCAGCGCCACGCTGCAGGGCAGCCCCATCGCAGGCGGCAACCGCCGACTGATGGAGGAGCTGGGCGTGGATATCGCCTCCTTCCTTGCGCAGGCGGACAGCTTCGCGGAGGCAGGCAAAACACCCCTGTTCTTTGCGGAAAAGGGCACAGCCCTCGGCATCATCGCCGTGGCGGATGTGGTGCGCGGCAGCAGCCGCGATGCCCTTGCGGATTTCCGCAAGCTCGGCACGGAGATCGTGCTGCTGACAGGCGACAACCAACGCACCGCAAATGCCATCGCCCGCGAGCTTGGCATTGACACGGTCTATGCCGAGGTACTTCCCACTGACAAGCAGCGCTGCGTCACGGATTTGCAGGCTCGCGGTAAGACCGTTGCCATGATCGGCGACGGCATCAACGATGCCCCCGCCCTTGCCGCGGCAGATGTGGGCATTGCCATCGGTGCAGGCACGGACATCGCACTGGAGTCCGCTGATGTGGTACTGATGAAGAGTGAACTCTCCGACGCAGCGGCTGCCATGCAGCTCTCCCGCGCGGTGCTGAAAAACATCCGCATGAATCTCTTCTGGGCATTTTTCTACAACGCCGCAGGCATCCCTCTCGCCGCAGGCGTGCTCTACCCCATGATCAAGCTCAATCCCATGATCGCTGCCGCCGCCATGAGTCTCAGCTCTGTGTGCGTGGTAAGCAATGCCCTGCGGCTGCGCAGCTGGAAGCCGCAGCTGACCGTAAGCGAGCGGGAGGAGATCCCGCAGGAAATCATCATTGAAGAAAAGGAGGACAAACCCATGAGCAAAGTACAGACCATGAAGATCGAGGGCATGATGTGCCCCCACTGTTCCGGTCGCGTGGAGAAGGCGCTCAACGCCATCGAGGGCGCAGAGGCTACGGTGGATCTCGCCGCAGGCACCGCCACCGTCACCGGCGATGTCAGCGCAGAGCTGCTGAAAAAGGCTGTGGAAGATGCAGGTTACACCGTAACTTCCGTGGAGTAAAATACAAAAAGAAGAGGTTTCATTCGAAACCTCTTCTTTTTTGCTGTTTATTCTTCCTCGGTATCGAGACCCATGTGGTGTCTTGCAGCAGCATAGACATTCTGCATGAGGATGGCACGGGTCATGGGACCAACGCCGCCGGGAACGGGCGTGATGTAGGATGCCTTCTTCTCCACCTCGTCGAAGAGGACATCGCCGGTGAACTTGCCGGTCTCGGGATCGCGGTTCATTGCCACGTCGATGACAACAGCGCCTTCCTTCACCATGTCGGCAGAGATCAGACCCTGTCTGCCGGCTGCCACCACCAGCACATCTGCCTCACGGGTGCAGGCGGCAAGATCGGGAGTCTTGCTGTGGCAGAAGGTCACAGTGGCATCCTCGCGGAGCATCAGCAGACCCATGGGCTTGCCCACGATGTTGCTGCGACCCACCACCACGCAGTGCTTGCCGGCAAGGTCAATGCCGTAAGCATGGAACATTTCCATGACACCCGCAGGAGTGCAGGGCAGCAGCACGGGCTTGCCCACCACCATGCGACCCACGTTTGCGGGGTGGAACGCATCCACGTCCTTGTCGGGATCAATGGCTTCGAGAATGCGGCGCTCATTGATGTGTGCGGGCAGGGGCAGCTGCACCAGAATACCGTCGATATTTTCATTCTTGTTCAGGCGCTCGATCAGAGCCAGCAGCTCTTCCTCGCTGCAGTCCTCCATACGGAAGGTCTGACCGGCGAAGCCGCAGTGGATGCAGTCCTTCTCCTTATTGCGGACATAGACCTGGCTGGCAGGATCCTCGCCCACCAGAATCACCGCAAGACCGGGTCTGCGGGGAAGCTTAGCGGTTGCCTCCTTGATACGGGTACGTACATCGATCGCAAGCTGCTTACCGTCAATCAGAATAGCCATATTACATTCCTCTCTCTTTTTCGTTCTCCGCAGGTTCTGCGGTATCGTTGTTGCCTTCTTCTGCAAGGCGTGCCTTGCGCCGCACCAGCATCTGCTCCGGATCATGGGGACGGAGCTTCAGATGATACAGCAGCATCAGCGCCGAGACCAGCACCATGGTGATGCTCAGCGCCTGAGACACGCGAATGGGCTGACCGAACAGCTGCCAGTCGAACAGATACAGGCTGTCCGTTCTCAGTCCCTCCACCCAGGTACGACCGAGACCGTACCACAGGAAGTAAAACCAGGTATTTTCACCGTCAAAGCGGCGGGCTTTGGACACAACAAGGACGATCAGAAGCAGTCCCAGCAGATTCCAAAGGCTTTCGTACAGGAAGGTGGGGTGCACCTCGATATACTCCGAGACCGAAACCCAGAGCCGCATACGCCAGGGCAGGGTCGTTTCCGCGCCGAAGGCTTCCCGGTTCATGAAGTTGCCCCAGCGACCGATCATCTGACCGATGAGCAGACCCATCACCGCCACGTCCGTCACAGCGCCCATGGGGAGCTTCTTCACACGACAGAGGACGAACGCCAGCACCATGCAGGCGATGATCGCGCCGTAAATGGCAAGTCCGCCGTCCCAGATGGCGATGGCTTTTCGGAAGTTCAGCGTACCGTCCGCATTTTGGAAGCGGGAGAGGTAGAAGATCACGTAATACGTTCTCGCGCCGAGGATGCCCACCGGGATCCCCCAGATGACGAGATCGTAGATGTCATCCTCCTCCACACCGTAATGTCTGGTCTGCCGCAGGCAAAACATCAGCGCCAACAGCAGACCCGAGGCAATGATGACACCGTACCAGTAGATATGCTTTTCTCCGATGGAGAAGCAGACGGGAGATGCCGTCATCTCCCACTCCCCGAAAAGTCCCGGGAAGCTGACAGGCATACTTTTCAATACCGACATCCCTTACACCTCTTCTTCCGTGGGAAGGATCATGGACAACGCACAGCGCTCCTCCGTAAGGTTTTCCTCGATGAAGCGGCGCACGTCCTCCTCCGTCAGCGTGCTGTACAGCGATGCGAAGCCATAGGCATCGTAGCCGCGGAAGCATCCCTCCGTCAGCAGCAGGGCGATGTTTTCAAAGGAGTTGAAGCCACGCAGCGCTTCGCCGTAGTTGCCCCGCAGGATCTTTTGGAAGCGGTCGCTGTCGATGCCTTCCTTTGCCATGCGGCGGGCTTCCTCCACCACTGCATCCCGCACGGCTTTGGGATCGCGGCTGTCACCGCCGGCGTACAGCATGGCAGTGCCGCTGATGAGGTCATATCCGCCGCCGAAACCCGCGTTGATGAGTCCTTCGGTATAGAGCCGATTGAACAGGGGGCTGGAATCACCCATGAGCATATCGCAGGCAATCTCGCCGATGAGGGAGTTTTTCAGCTCTGCCGCGCCGCTTTCGGGAGGCGTACACTTGAAACCGATGAGGAAGCTGGGCATTGCCACCTCCATGTGGCGGCTCCTTTCCTTCTCGGCAACCGCCGCACTCTCCTCCTCGCCGTAGTCACGGACAGCTTCCTCGCCGCTCTCCTTCGGCAAAATCTCCTCGGCAATGGCGCAGATCCGCTCGGGATCCACCGCGCCTACCACCGTAAGGATCATGTTGGAGGGGGTATAGAACATTTTGTGGCAGTCATAAAGGGTCTTTGCTGTGATGCGGGAAATGCTCTCCACCGTGCCCGCCACGGGGACACGGGCAGGGTGATTGCGGTAGAGGCACTGCATCAGCTGCTCATAGACCTGCCACTCGGGGTTATCCTCCACCATGCGGATCTCCTGCGCGATGATGCCCCGCTCCTTCTCCACGCTTTCCTCTGTAAAATAAGGAATGGAGACAAAGGAGAGGAGAATACGCAGGTTTTCCTCAAACTTTTCGGTGGAATCAAAGTAATACGCCGTCATGGCGTTGGAGGTAAAGGCATTGGGCTCCGCGCCGTTCATGGCAAGCTCCTGCAGGGCGTTGCCCTCCTCTGTGTCGAACATCTTATGCTCCAGATAATGGGCAATCCCCGCGGGGGTATCGAGGAACTCCCCGCCGATGCGAAAACGCATATCCATGCCGCCGTATTTCGTGGCAAACATGGCGTAGGTCTTGGCAAAGCCCTCCTTCGGCACAACTGCCACGGTCAGACCGTTGGCAAGGGTGGTACGATACACGACCTCGCCGATTTCGGGATAGAGATCTTTTCTCATACGCCTGCCTCCTTTCCCGTAAGGAAGTACACCGTATCAAGGCGCACAGTCTTTGCCGCCGCCTGGATGCGCTCCTCCGTGGCTTGTTCGAGATCCTGCAGATAATCCTCCAGCAGGCGATCCTCACCGCTGACGCTTTCGCCAAGGGTGAAGTCCTCCAGTCGGCGCTGGGAATCCGCATAGCTGCGGAAGGCGTTGCGCACGGTACTTCTCGCACCGGGCAGCTCCCAGTCCTCCAGATCAAAGTTCTGCACCGCTTCGAGCTGCAGCATGATCTCGTCATACGCCCGCCGGAAGTTGGCAAACTCCACGCCCGAGGACACGGTCACGAGCCCCTTGCTGCGGTGATAGCCGGAGGAAGCGTAATAGCAAAGCGAAAGCTTTTCGCGCACATTCATAAAGAGCTTGGAATTGGAAGAGCCGCCGAAAAGGGTATTGGCAAGGATCATGGCAGGCACATCCTCCGCCGTGCAGGAAAAGCCCATGGCGAGCTTCCCCTGTGTCACATCCATGGCTTCGGTGATGCGCTGTACCTCGTCCCGTGCCGGATGGGGATAGACGGGAGGCAGGGTCAGCAGTGTGCCACGGGGCAGATCACGCAGGGCGTGACGCAGCGCGTTTTCCACACGCTCCAGCGGTGCGCTGCCGCAGTAAAACAGCTCCAGCGGCGCGGTCTCCAGCACCTCTTTCCAGCGGGCAAAGAGACTCTCAGGGGTAATGCCGATCACATCTTCCTCCTCACGAGTCAGACCGTATGCTTCCCCCGCGCAGAGCTCCTTCATCAGCCGATAATCCGCCCATTCCCGCTTGTCGTTGATGCGGCTGCGGATGGAATCCAGCAGATTGTCCTTTTCCTGCTGCACATAGTCACTGCGGAACACGCCGTTTTCCGTCGCGGGATGCAGCAGCAGCTCACCCAGCATCTCCGCCGTGCTCTCCAGCAGCTGCAGCCCGCCGGGGACAAATGCATCGTCCACGCAGCTGGCGGTAAAGCCGATGCAGCAGCGCTCAGACTTGCGGCGAAACACAGGAGTGACCTGCGCGCCATAGAGCAGATCCAGCGCTTCGCTGATCTGCTTCATATCGCCGTAACGCTCGGACCCGCGGCGCAGCACCGCGCCCAGCAGGGAATCCGTCTCCAGCGAGCCCTTTGTCACAGGCAGAATAAAGTTGGCGCTCAGCATCCCGGTTTTGAACTTCCCCGTGGGGAGATAGCTCAGGCGCACGCCCCGGGCGAGCTCCGTCCGAATCAATTCCATGACATTCTCCTTGTTCTTCATATACATTAAAAGGTATTATACTCCACTTCCCTCTTTTTTTCCATAGATTTTTTCAAAACCTGCCCCCGCTTTCGCCTCTCTTCCCGATTTTTTCAAAAAAATTTGCTTTTTTACATAGAAATTCTCTTGACTTTTTGGTGATATTCCTGTAAGATAATTTACGTTGTAAAGCCACTGTACTTTACAACAAATCAAAAAAGGAGGCGTTTCCATGAAAAATCAGACCTACCGCATGACCATGCTGTACGATTTTTTCGGTGAAATCCTCACAGATCGACAGAAGGAATTCTACGATCTCTATTATAATAATGACCTTTCTCTCTCGGAAATCGCAGAGAACTTCGGCATTTCCCGTCAGGGCGTGCGCGATGTCATCGTCCGCGCCGAGGGCATCCTCACGGAGATGGAGGATAAGACGGGACTCGTGAAGCGCTTCCTCAAGATGCGCGAGACCATTGAGCAGATCGAATCCGCCGCCACCGAGATCAAGCAAATCAACTACCGGCAGTATGAGAATCCCCGCGTCGGTGACCTCACCGAGCAGATCCTCACCGCCGCTGAGTCTTTGAAGGAATAAGAGCATGGCATTTGAAGGACTTTCCGAAAAACTGAATGCGACATTCAAGCGTATGCGCGGCAAGGGTCGCCTGACAGAGGCGGACGTCAAAGAAGGTCTGCGCGAAGTACGCCTGGCTCTGCTGGAGGCTGACGTCAGCTTCAAAGTCGTCAAGGAGTTCATCGCCAAGGTCACGGAACGCGCCACCGGCGCTGACGTGCTGGAGAGCCTGACTCCCGCCCAGCAGATCATCAAGATCGTCAACGAAGAGCTGGTTGCCCTCATGGGCGGCAGCGATGCAAAGCTGAACCTTGCCCCCCATCCCCCCACGGTGGTGATGATGGTGGGTCTGCAGGGTGCAGGTAAGACCACAAACGTGGCAAAGCTCGCAGCCTATATGCGCCGCCAGCACGGCAAGCGTCCGCTCCTCGTCGCCTGCGACGTGTACCGTCCCGCTGCTATCACCCAGCTGCAGGTCGTTGGCAAGCAGCTGGACATCCCCGTCTTTGAGATGGGTCAGGGCGATCCCGTTGTGATCGCTAAGGAAGCTGTCCGTTACGCCAAGGACCACGGTCACGATCTGGTCTTCCTTGATACCGCAGGTCGTCTGCATATCGACGAAGCGCTGATGGATGAGCTGCGCAACGTCAAGTCCGCTGTTCACCCCAATGAGATCCTGCTGGTGGTGGATGCCATGACCGGTCAGGACGCGGTCAACGCTGCTTCCGCTTTCAACGATGCCCTCGGCATCGACGGTGTGGTGCTGACAAAGCTGGACGGTGATGCCCGCGGCGGTGCTGCCCTCTCCATCAAGGCTACCACCGGCAAGCCCATCAAGTTCATCGGTACCGGTGAAAAGCTGGATATGCTGGAGGTGTTCCACCCCGACCGCATGGCTTCCCGCATCCTCGGCATGGGCGACGTGCTCTCCTTCATTGAGAGAGCCGAGCAGACGCTGGACGAGGAAAAGGCAAGAAAGCTGGAGGAAAAGCTCCGCAAAAACCGCATGGATCTGGACGATTACCTGGATCAGCTGCGCCAGCTGCTGAGCATGGGCGATCTCAATCAGCTTGCGGGCATGATGCCCGGTCAGCTGGGTCGCCAGATGCAGAACACCCAGATCGACGAAAAGCAGTTCCGCCGCATGGAGGCGATCATCACTTCCATGACCCCCAAGGAACGCCGCAATCCCCAGCTGCTCAACGCAAGCCGCAAAAAGCGCATCGCCGCCGGCTGCGGTCAGGAGGTTTCCGACGTGAACCGCCTGCTCAAGCAGTTTGAAATGATCCAGACCCTCACCAACCAGATGTCCAAGGGCAAGCTCCCCGGTGGTCTCGGCGGTATGATGGGTGCAAAGAAAATGGCAGGCGCTATGCAGGGCTTCGGTCGCAAAAAGCGTTTGAGATAACAGAAATAAGTGCAAAACCGCATTTATTCATATAAGAAAATTTATATAATTTATTTTTGGAGGAAAATATCATGGTTAAGATCAGACTGAGAAGAATGGGCGCTAAGAAGGCTCCTTTCTACCGCGTTGTCGTTGCTGATTCCCGCTATCCCCGCGATGGTCGATTCATCGAGGAGATCGGCACTTACAATCCCTGCGTCTCCCCCGCTGAGGTGAAGATCGATGCAGATCGCGCTCGCGAGTGGATCAAGACCGGCGCTCAGCCCACCGACACTGTTCGCGCTCTGCTGAAGAAGGTCGACGTTCTTTAATCACGAGGAAGCAGCTCATGAAAGACTTGCTTCTCTACATCGCCAGAAACCTTGTAGAGAACCCTGATGCCGTCACCGTCACTGAGGTGGAGGGTGATCAGGAACTGACGCTGGAGCTGCGCGTTGCCCCGGAGGACATGGGTAAGGTCATCGGTCGTCAGGGTCGTATCGCTAAGGAGATCCGCACTCTGATCCGTTCCTATGCCCAGCGCACCGGCGTCAAGGTTTCCGTTGATATCGTAGACTGACCTTTAAAACCACGCAGGATTTCTCCTGCGTGGTTTTTCTTTTTCGGCAAAACAGTTGCCAAAGCGCGGTTTTTCCTATATATTTAATGTGTATAATTATTTTTACCAACAAAGGAGAACCATCATGCGAATGGAATTGATCGAAGTGGGTCAGATCGTCAACACCCACGGCGTGCGCGGCGAGATGAAACTGCATCCCACCGGCGGCTTTACACCGGAATTTATCGCGGGCTTCAAGACCCTTTATATCGACGGCGTTGCCATTGAAACAAGCTCCCGCCGCGTCCACGGCACGGTGGTGCTGGTGACCTTCCCCGAGGTGAAGGACATGGATCAGGCACTGCGCTATAAGGGCAAGTTCGTCTCCATCCGCCGCAAGGATGCCAAGCTCAAGAAGGGCGAGTTCTTTGACGCGGAGGTACTGGGTGTCACGGTTCTGAGCTATCCCCTGCGGCAGGAAGTGGGCACCATCACCGCTGTCCTCTCCTACCCCGCTCACAAGCTCTATCAGGTGGAGAACGAAAAGACCGGCAAGAAGTATCTCATCCCTGCCGTGCAGGATATTTTCATCGTGGATACCGACATTGACGAAGGCACCATGCTCGTTCGCATGATGGAGGGCTTGGAAACCGATGAGAATTGACATCCTCACCCTCTTCCCCGACTCCATTGACGCGGTTCTGAATGTATCCATTCTTGGTCGCGCACAGGCACGGGGACACATCACCATCCGCACCCACCAGATCCGGGACTTCACCACCAACAAGCAGATGCAGGTGGACGATTATCCCTACGGCGGCGGTCGCGGCGCGGTGATGCAGGCAGACCCCCTCTATCGCTGCTGGCAGCATGTGGTGGACGAGGCGGGTCCCGGTCACACCATCTATATGTCTCCCTGCGGTCGCACCTTCGACCAGCAGGTGGCAAAGCAGCTCTACCGCGACTATGACCATTTCATTCTGGTCTGCGGTCACTATGAGGGCATTGACCAGCGCTTCATCGACGAGTGCGTGGATGAGGAGCTGTCCATCGGCGACTTTGTGCTGACCGGCGGCGAGATCCCCGCCATGGCTGTGGCAGATGCCCTCTGCCGCATGGTGCCGGGTGTCCTTGCGGAGGAATGCTGCTTTATGGACGAGTCCCACTGGGATGGTCTGCTGGAGCATCCCCAGTACTCCCGCCCCGAGGAATGGCACGGGCGCAAGGTGCCGGAGGTGCTGCTGAGTGGTCACCACGGCAATGTTGCCAAGTGGCGCAAGAAGGAAAGCTACATCCGCACCATGCTGCGCCGCCCCGATCTCTTTGAAAAGTTCGACGAAAAGAAGCTCACCACCAAGGCAGACCGCCGTCTGCTTGCGGAAGCGAAAGCGGAATACCAGGAGCGTCTCGCCGCCCTGCAGGCGGAAAGTGCAACCGAAACCGCTGCCGAGGAAAAGGAATAAATATGGATCGAATCTTTTACGGACTCATCTTCGTGCTGTTGAGTGTGCAATTCAATACCGTTGATCTGCTGCCCGACTGGCTGGGATACCTCCTCATGTACCCCGGGCTTGGTCAGCTTGCGTCCGAAAGCCGCCACTTTGCTGCCCTTCGTCCGCTCTGTCTCGTGATGAATGTCTATACCCTGCTTTTGAGCTGTGCCGGATTCCCGGAATCCACTATGGTCGTGCTCGGCATGATTTCTGTTGCTGTGAAGCTGTATATGCTGCACCGTCTGGTGCAGGGCATGGAGGAGCTGCAGGCAGGCTGCACCACCGCCAACTTGGAGATCGACACACTGCGAAGCCGCTGGACACTGGTGGTCACGGCAGAAGCCGTGGTCTGCGCTGCCGTACTGCTCGGTATGAACGGTCTCATCACCGGGCTCATCGGTCTTGCGTCTATCATCATCTCGGTGCTGTTTTTGATGGTGTTCCATCGCGCACGGCTGGCGTATCGCGCCGCTCGTTTGTGATCCAATCTCTCTATCGGGTACATTCGTGTACCCGATAGAGAGATTTTGTTTTTCATTCTCTGTTTCTGTTTGTTTTTTCGGATAACGGGGAAAAAATCAAACAAAACGCCTTGCAATCCACTGCGACACTTGCTACACTGTCTTTGTCGGAAAAACATTTTTCGTTTGATTTGTTTTTATTTTTGATATACAGGAGGGTGCTCTATGGAAAGAATGATGGATGCCATCGTCAAGCCCGCTGCCGCTCCCGGTCTGGAGCTGCGCCGCGTCCCCGTCCCTACCCCCGGTCCCGGTGAGGTACTGATCAAGATACACAAAACCGCCATCTGCGGCACGGATGTGCACATTTACGACTGGAACGCCTGGTCCGCCGCCCATGTGAAGCCCCCCATGACCATCGGTCACGAGTATGTGGGCGAGATCGCAGAGCTGGGTGCCGGCGTGACGGGTCTGGAGGTCGGTATGCGCGTCAGCGGCGAAGGTCACATCACCTGCGGTCACTGCCGCAACTGCCATAACGGCAACATCCAGTGGTGCAAGAACACCACCAGCGTCGGTGTTGACCGCAATGGTGCATTCGCGGAATATGTCTGCATCCCCGCCAGCAACGTGATTCTCATTGATCCCTCTTTGGATGAGGATGTCGTTTCCTTCTTTGATGCCCTCGGCAATGCCACCCACACAGCGCTGATGTTTGACCTTGTGGGCGAGGATGTGCTGATCACCGGCGCAGGTCCTGTGGGTCTGCTGGCTGTTGCCGTCTGCAAGTATGCCGGCGCGCGCCGCGTGGTGGTCACCGACATGAATGAGTTCCGTCTGGATCTTGCGAAGAAGATGGGCGCAGATGCCGCTGTGAATGTTGCCAGGGACAATCTCCACGAGATCATGCACAAGCAGGGTCTGGTGGAAGGCTTCGACGTGGGTCTTGAAATGTCCGGCAGCGGCGCAGCACTTGGTCAGATGATCTCCGTCATGCGCAACGGCGGCAAGATCTCTCTGCTGGGTCTCGGCAACGCCCCCATCCCCATGGACATGAACGGCATCATCACCAAGGGTCTGACCCTGCAGGGCATTTACGGTCGTACCATGGATAACTGGCATCAGATGAGCTATATGGTGCAGGGCGGTCTGGATGTCTCCCCTGTCATCACGCATCGTTTCCACTATACCGAGTTTGAAAAGGGCTTTGAAGCCATGCACAGCGGCTACAGCGGCAAGGTTGTGCTGGACTGGACGAAATAACAAAGGAGGACACTGATTATGAAATCTGCACTCACTGCCATCCGCGCGGAGCTGGACGCGATCCGCGAGGCAGGCACCTGGCGCGAGGAGCGCATCATCACCACTCCCCAGCGCGCCCGCATTGACACCACCGCCCGCGACGGCGTGCTGAATATGTGCGCCAATAACTATCTCGGTCTCTCTGCCCGTGAGGAGCTGATCGCAGCAGCAAAGGACAGCTATGACAAGTGGGGCTTCGGTCTGTCCTCCGTCCGCTTCATCTGCGGCACACAGGAGATCCACAAGGAGCTGGAGGGTCGTATTGCCCGCTTTGTGGGCACAGATGATGCCATTCTCTACTCCTCCTGCTTCGATGCCAACGGCGGTCTGTTTGAAACTCTCCTCAGCGCTGAGGATGCCGTCATTTCCGACGAGCTGAACCACGCCTCCATCATCGACGGCGTGCGCCTTTGCAAGGCAAAGCGCTATCGCTACAAGAACAACGACATGGCAGACCTGCGCGAAAAGCTGGTGGATGCCCGCGAGAGCGGCTGCAAGAAGGTCCTCATCGCCACCGATGGCGTGTTTTCCATGGACGGCTACATTGCCGACCTCAAAAGCGTGTGCGACCTTGCAGACGAGTTCGATGCCCTTGTGATGGTGGACGACAGCCATGCCTCCGGCTTCATGGGCGCGCATGGTCGCGGCACCAGTGAGTACTGCGATGTGATCGGTCGCGTGGATATTGTCACCGGCACCTTCGGCAAGGCGCTGGGCGGTGCCAGCGGCGGCTTCACCGCAGCAAGGCAGGAGATCGTGGATCTGCTGCGTCAGAGAAGCCGTCCCTACCTCTTCTCCAACACGGTGGCACCCGCCATCTGCGCTGCCACCATCAAGACCCTTGACCTGCTGGAGAAGTCCACGGCACTGCGCGACAAGGTGCATGAAAACGCCGCTTACTTCCGCGCAGGCATGGAGAAGCTGGGCTTCGATCTGCTCCCCGGCGAACATCCCATCGTCCCCGTCATGCTGTACGATCCCAAGGTCGCTCACGAGTTTGCCCGCAGAATGCTCGACAAGGGCGTGTACGTGGTGGCATTCTGCTATCCCGTGGTGCCCAAAGGCAAGGATCGCATCCGCACCCAGATCAGCGCCGGTCACAGCAAGGAGGATCTGGACTTCGCCATCCGCTGCTTCGGCGAGGTAAAGGAGGAAATGGGTCTGTAAGCACCCATTGATCGTTTTTCTCCGGTTTCTCTTCGAAAAAATATATCAAAAGGAGACCACCTGCCGGCGCAGGCGGTCTCCTTTCTCCCAAAATGTTCAAAAATAGTCAAAAACCGCAAACTGCGTATTGACTTTTCCTCAGCCCATTACATATAATATCCTTTAGTGAAATTCCTTTCCGTGAGGGAGTAGCAAGCGTGGGTTTTTCCGCGTAACAAGTCAACATCCTGGCTGCTTGCAGTCTGGCTTGTTTTAAATTGCGAGACTCATGTATAACTCTGCGAGGCTATACATAGGGTCATATCATAGAAACGTTGGACGACCCTATAGCCTTTTCCGGTTATACTGGGTCGATTTTTTATGCCCTCACTGCACAACCATGTATTATTTTATCAGGAGGTAATTTGATGCGATTCTATTGCGAAAACAAGGAAGAAGTCCTGCAGGCACTGGGTTCTTCCGAGCAGGGTCTCTCTGATGCCGAGGTGCGGGAGCGCCAGGCGAAGTACGGTCCCAACAAACTGAAAGAGGGCGAAAAGCCCACCCTTCTGCAGCGCTTTCTGGAGCAGCTGAAGGACCCCATGCTGATCATTCTGCTGATCGCGGCAGCTGTCAGCGCAGTGACCGGTATGCTGGCAGGCGAGAGCGAATGGGCAGAGGTCATCATCATTCTGATCGTCGTCCTGCTCAACGCTATTCTGGGCGTGTTCCAGGAGAGCAAGGCTGAGGCTGCCATTGAAGCACTGCAGACCATGACCGCGGCGACCTGCAAGGTCATCCGCGATGGCAAGCAGATCGTTCTCCATTCCGACGAACTGGTTCCCGGTGATATCGTCGTGCTGGAAGCCGGTGACTCTGTCCCTGCAGACGGTCGTATCATCGAAAACGCATCTTTGAAGATCGAAGAAGCGGCACTGACCGGTGAATCTGTTCCCGTCAACAAGATGATCGACGCACTGTACCTGACCGACAGCAGCGCAGACGTTCCCCTCGGTGACCGCAAGAATATGTGCTACATGGGCTCCACCGTGGTTTACGGTCGCGGCAAGGCAGTCATCACCGAGACCGGCATGGACACCGAAATGGGTAAGATCGCCGGTGCCCTCGCAGCTACCGCTGAGGAGGAGACTCCCCTGCAGCGCAAGCTCAATGAGCTGGGCACCCTGCTGAGCAAGATGGTCCTTGGCATCTGCGTGTTCATCTTCGCATTCAACCTGTTCATGGCTCGCGGCGAGCTGTCTGTTCCCGGTCACACTCTGAGCGTGATCCTCGAGACCTTCATGGTCGCCGTTTCCCTCGCCGTTGCTGCGATTCCCGAGGGTCTCGCTACTGTTGTCACCGTGGTCCTCTCCATCGGTGTCACCAAGATGAGCCAGCGCAACGCCGTCATCCGCCGTCTGACCGCCGTGGAAACTCTCGGCTGCACCCAGGTCATCTGCTCTGATAAGACCGGTACTCTGACCCAGAATAAGATGACCGTCGTGGATCATGTAGGCGATACCAAGCTGGTCGCCACTGCCATGGCACTGTGCTCCGACGCACACCTCAACGAAGAGAATCAGGCTGAGGGCGAACCCACCGAGTGCGCTCTGGTCAATTTTGCATACTCCGTTGGTCTGAAGAAGCAGGATCTGGAGAAGGCTACTCCCCGCGTGGACGAGGCTCCCTTCGACTCCGGTCGTAAGATGATGTCCACCATCCACGATCTGGGCGGCTCCTTCGTTCAGTACACCAAGGGCGGTCCCGACGTGGTGCTTTCCCGCTGCGCTTACTACCTCGATGGCGACACTGTCAAGCCCATGACTGAGGAAAAGCGCGCTGAGATCATGGCTGCCAACAAGGCTATGGCTGACAAGGCTCTGCGTGTCCTCGCTGCTGCCAAGCGCGACTGGAGCGCAAAGCCCGAGAGCAATGAACCCGAGTTTCTGGAGAAGGAGCTGGTCTTCCTGGGTCTGACCGGTATGATCGACCCTGTCCGCCCCGAGGTGAAGGCTGCGATCGAGGAATGCCGCAGCGCCGGCATCCGCGCTGTTATGATCACCGGCGACCACAAGGACACCGCCGTTGCCATCGCCAAGGAACTTGGTATCATCACCGATGCTTCTCAGGCGATCACCGGCGCAGAGCTCGACAAGATCTCCGACGACGACATTCTGGAAGCTGTCAAGAAGTACGGTGTGTATGCCCGCGTGCAGCCCGAGCACAAGACCCGTATCGTCACTGCATGGAAGGCAAACGAAGCCATCACCGCTATGACCGGTGACGGTGTCAACGACGCCCCCTCCATCAAGTCCGCAGACATCGGCGTTGGCATGGGTATCACCGGTACCGACGTGACCAAGAACGTCGCCGACATGGTCCTCGCTGACGACAACTTTGCAACCATCGTTGCCGCTGTGGGCGAAGGTCGCCGCATCTATGACAATATCCGCAAGGCGATCCAGTTCCTGCTGGCATCCAATATGTCCGAGGTGCTGGGTGTCTTCTCCGCAACCCTCATGGGCTTCACTCTGCTCAACCCCGTCCACCTGCTGTTCATCAACCTCGTCACCGACTGCTTCCCGGCTCTCGCGCTGGGTATGGAAGATGCTGAGCCCGACACCATGCAGCGTCCTCCCCGCGGCTCCAAGGAAGGCATCTTCGCCGGCGGTCTGTTTGTTGACATCGTCTATCAGGGTATTCTCGTCACCGCACTGACCGTTCTGTCCTATATCATCGGCAACTCCTTCGAGGTTGGTCACTTCGCAATGCCCGTTGGCGTTTCTGAGCACGGTATGACCATGGCATTCCTGACCATGTCCATGTGCGAGATCTTCCACTCCTTCAACCTGCGCTCTCAGCGCAAGTCCATCTTCAGCCTGAAGACCCAGAACAAGATCCTGTGGCTGGCAATGATCGGTAGTCTCCTGCTGACCACCGCCGTTCTGGAGATCCCCTTCCTGGCAAATGCCTTCGGCTTCACCCCCGTGGGTCTCGCTGAGTACGGCATCGCAATGCTGCTGGCAATTCTGGTCATTCCCATCGTGGAAATCGTCAAGTTCTTCCAGCGCCGCAGCGAAAAGAACTGATCCCTCCCCGCTTATCCCTATTCATCGAATCCCCCGTCCTCGGACGGGGGATTTTACATTTTGCATAATAACTTTTCAAACAAATTTTTCGAACTTTCTCCCAAAAAGGGAGATAATTTCATTTTATCCGACTCATTTTTCGCAAGATAGGCGCTCAGAACAAAGCGCTTGTCCGTCATTTCGTCAAGTCCGCAGCAGCGCTTCTCTCCCTCTCCGGCGGCTTTTGCGCCGTTTTCGACCCTAAAAAACGCTTTTTGTATTGCATACTGCACAAAGACAGACCGCATTCATTGGGCGATTTGCCGTCAAAGTTCATAGAAAACAGCATTTTTGGCGTTTCATCAGCTTTGACCAAAAAATAGTTACAAGCGAAATCATTTTTGTAACTTCTTTGAAATTTCCGCATTATTTCGACCGCTTTTTCCCTATTTTTCAAGCGCAAAGTGGTGGATTTCAACCTGCTTTCACCCTTCAAATTTGACAAAAGTGGGGCATTCGTGTATAGTAGCCCATGCTTTCCGATTGATTACAAGTTTGTAACTTTTGTAATTCGCATTCCGGATTCTGTTTAGAGACAGAGGATTCGTGGGAAACTCAAACCGAAGACTCAATTTGGAGGTATGTATGAAACAGTATTGTATGGAGTGGATGCGTTCTCAGCGCAGATCCCTCTCCGCGCTGATGACACTGGTGATCTGTGTCACCCTGCTCAGCGCCACCTTTACCTATGCCAACGCATGGGACACTGCCTCGGCGGCATTCTTCGCACCGCAGGATCTTGCCGGTCGCGTCTTCTTCACCGGGCTTGGTGAAAACAGTCCCGAGGATTATCGCTTTGAAAACGGCGAAAAGCTTTCCCTGCAGCGCCACGAGCTTGCGATCCCCGTTTTCGCAGAGGATGAAACCATTGCGGAGCTGCTCTTCCGTCTGGACATTCAGGTGGGAGACGAGGAAGCCGTTCTGGTGGATTTCAGCAGCGGCGTTCCTTCCATCACCATCGACGACAGCTTTGTCTGCGAGGTAGAGCACGTGGTGGCTGATCCCTGCGTGACCCGCTATGAGCCCAATTCCTCTCTCGCTTGGGGCGAAGAGGTGGTGGCGCAGGAAGGTGCAGACGGCGTGATCCCCCACACCTACCGCGTCCGCGTGGAGGACGGCAAAATCACCAGTTCCCTGCATCTCAGCACCGGCGAAAGCACCATGCAGGAGCGCGTCATTCAGTACGGCACCCGCACCAGACACGCCAAGGTCAAGGTGCTGGACTATGAGGGCGGCACCATCAACGTGAACGGCGAGGAGCTTTCCTACAGCAAGAGTCTGCGTATGATCGGCACTGCCTACACCGCCGGCATTGGCGTGGTGAACAACATCACTGCCACCGGCACGCAGGTCCGCGTGGGCGTGGTTGCTGTTGACAAACGCGTGATCCCTCTCGGTACCAAGCTCTTCATCGAAGCCGCCAACGGCAGCTACATCTACGGCACCGCCGTGGCTGAGGACACCGGCGTACGCGGCAACGTCATTGACCTCTACATGAACAGCTATGAGGACTGTGTCAGATTCGGTCGCCGCGACGTGAACGTTTATATTCTCGACTAACAAAACACTCCGCTTCAGTTGAAGCGGAGTGTTCGCTGTTTATGAGAAGAAACCCCATGCGGTCTTTGCAATCAAAAGCCCCAACACCACAAAGATCATCCAGCGCACGCGGGACGCGCCGCCGCGCATGGCAAACCTTGCGCCGAGGATACCGCCGAGGGTACTGCAGACCGCGGCAGGCAGGCAGAGCAACCAGTACACATTGCCGCTGATGAGATACACAACAGCGGATGCCACATTGGAGGCAAGATTGCCCACCTTGGCACAGCCGGATGCCGTCAACAGATCAAGCCCCATGAGCAGGGTGAATGCCATGATCATAAACGTGCCGGTACCGGGACCGAACAAGCCGTCATAGCCGCCGATGATGAGACCCACCAGAACACTACCGAGAATGGTTTTCGTCATGCTGAGTTCCTTTTTGGGGCGGTCATCCCGACCAAAATCCTTTTTCCACGCCAGAAACACCGCCACCGTCGGCAGGATCGCCAGCAGCAGCTTCTGCAGCACATCCGCAGGGATCAACAGCGCCAGTCTGGTGCCGCCCGCAGAGCCCACCAGAGCCGCCAGAGCCGCAGGCACGGCAATGAGCATTTTGATCTTGCCGCCTTTAAAGTACTTCCACGCGGCAAAGCCCGTGCCGATGCCGTTGACCACCTTGTTGGTGCCAAGCGCCATGTGGGTGGGCACACCTGCCAGCATATAGGCAGGAATGGAAATCAAACCACCGCCGCCTGCCACTGCGTCCACAAAGGTCGCAAGGAACACCAGCGGGCAGACAATGAGACAGGTTCGCAGAAATTCGTCCATGGGGTCACCTCTCTTTTTCTTTTTTAACACCAGTTTATTAAAGCAAAATTTTTTGCAAATTGCAAGAAATTCCGTTATAATGTGTTTGTTATGTCATTCTAAAAAAGGAGCTTTCACAATGGAGCTTTGTAATCTGAATGTGATCCGTGCGCTGCTGGAGCGCCACGGATTCCATTTTTCCAAATCCATGGGGCAGAACTTTCTCATCGACCCCTCCGTGCCCATGGACATCGCCGCCGCATCCGGTGCAGACAAGAGCTGCGGCGTGCTGGAGATCGGTCCTGGCATTGGTCCGCTGACGCAGGAGCTCTGCCACGCGGCAGGCAAGGTAGTGTCGGTGGAACTGGACAAGGCACTGCTGCCTGTACTGGCAGAGACCATGGGCGAATTTGAAAACTTCACTCTCATCCCCGGCGACATCATGAAGGTCAACATTTCCGAGCTGGTAGAGCGGGAATTTGCAGGGCTGACCCCCCTCGTCTGCGCCAATCTCCCCTATAACATCACCACACCCGTGCTGACGGCGCTGGTAAAGGCGGGGTGCTTCCGCTCCATCACCGTGCTGATCCAGAAGGAAGTGGCAGAGCGCATCTGCGCCCGTCCCGGCACGGCGGATTACGGCGCGTTCAGCGTGTTCATGCAGTTCTACACCGAAGCGGAAAAGCTCTTTGACGTGCCGAACATCTGCTTCGTGCCGAAGCCCAAGGTAACCTCTGCTGTGCTCCACTGCCGCGTGCGGGAAACTCCCGCAGTGGCTGTAAAGAGCGAAGAGATGTTCCACCGCACCGTCCGCGGTGCCTTCGCCATGCGGCGCAAGACCTTGCTGAACAGTCTTGCGGGCAGCTTCGGCGAGTTCAACAAGGAGCAGCTGGTCGCCGCCATTGAAGCCGCAGGACTCTCCCCCGATATCCGCGGCGAAAAAATGAATCTACAGCAGTTTGCCGCACTGAGCGACGCCCTCAGTGCCATGAGTAAGGAGGACTAAGATGAAATTTGTCAACGGTGACCGCAGCCTCGCCATTGATGTGGTGGGCTATGAATTTCCTGACCGTGTGGGCGGCGGCGAAGAATACGATTACGATGCCAACTGGCTGATCCTGCGGGGCACGTACAGCGACGGCAAGGTAGAGCGCATCTTCGAGAACAGCTGCGTGCTGACCTGCGAGCTGCAGGCTCTCGCCGCCGGTCTGAAGCTGATGAGCAGCGGTGTGCGGGATATGTATCAGAGTGAGTTCAACGACCCCTACTTTGAGGTGACCGCCGAGCTGATCGGTCTGAACCGCTATCTGATCTACGCTTCCTTCTCCATGCTGGTGGCAGAGGACGAGTGGAAAAACTTCGGCGTGGAGTGCTTCCTCAGCGACGAGGAGCTGAAAGCTCTCATCGCCGATATCGACAGCGCCAACCGCGCCTTCCCCGAAAAGAAGTAAAGAAAACTGCCGCAGATAAGCAAAATAGCTTATCTGCGGCAGTTCTTTTTCGATAGGCACAGACGGGTCACACCGTCTGCTCTTTTTTATTTCAGCACCACGTTTTCTTCGCCCAACTGCTCCTTCAGCTCTTGCAGGAAGGACGGATAAAGCAGACAGCTGCTGCCAAGAAGCTTGCCGGTATCCGCCACGCGGATCTTCAAGGGGCTGTCGCCCTCAAACATTTGCAGCAGCAGCTCCACCCGCCGCATCTCGCGGCTTTCCAGCGAAGGCACACGGAGATACAGCGTCTTTCCTGTCACGGGCTTTGCCTGCGCTGCAGGCGCTGCCTCCTGCACAGCTTCCCCTTCTGCAGGGATCTCCAGCGGCTCTGCATAGTCGCACATGAGCTGGGGTGCTTTTTCGTCCTGCGCGCTGAGCCGTCCCCGTGCGAGGATGACCTGCCCCTCGCGCAGATAACTGCCGCAGTTTTCGAGGGTTCTGCTGAAACAGATCATCTCCATGGAGCCCGTGCCATCCTCCACCACCACATACGCCATGAGGGAGTTGTTGCGGGTGGTCTTGGTCTTGCTGGAGGTCACAACGCCCGCAATGGCGATCTTCTGCCCATCGCGGAAATGCCCGTTTTGCTCCTCAAAGCTCTCCATGATGGCATGGAGGGGGGCTGCGCCCTTGGCGCGGGCAATACCGCGGCAGCTGTCCATGGGGTGACCCGAAATATAGATGCCCACAGACTCCTTTTCCTTGCTCATCAGAAACTGGCGGGCAAATTCCGGCACATCCGGCATGGTGATGCCTGCCTTCTTCGGCTGTGCCGCCGTCACGCCGCCGAAGAGGTCAAACTGACCCTCCACATTCTGCCTGCGGTCGGCGGCGATGCCGTCGAGCACCTTTTCGTAAACCTGAATCAGCTGAGAGCGGCGGTTGCCGAAGCTGTCAAATGCACCTGCGTAGATGAGATTCTCCAGCGCACGCTTGTTCATTTCGCTTTCGATCATACGCTCGCAGAAATCCTGGAAGGAACAGAACAGTCCTCCCTTTTCCCGCTCACGCATGACACTCTGGATAAAGCCGCGCCCGATGTTCTTGATGGCGACAAGACCGAAGCGGATGCCGCCCTCCTCCACCGTGAAGCTGTCACAGGAGTGGTTCACATCCGGCGGCAGGATGGGGATGCGGCATTCCTTACACTCGGCGATATACTCGCCCACCTTGTCGCTGTTGTCCAGCACAGACGACAGCAGTGCCGCCATATATTCCTTGGGGAAATGACACTTGAAATACGCCGTCTGCCACGCCACCACCGCATAGGCAACCGCGTGCGCCTTGTTGAAGGCGTAGTTCGCAAAGTCATACATTTCGTCGTAAATGCTCTGCGCCGCCTGTTCGCTGATGCCGTTTGCGACGCAGCCGGTGATGCCGCGCTCAGGGTCACCGTGGAGGAAGGCTTCCCGCTCCTTCTCAATGTCCTTGACCTTTTTCTTACTCATGGCGCGGCGCACCATGTCTGCCTGACCGAGAGAATAACCCGCCAGTTGCTGGAAGATCTGCATGACCTGCTCCTGATAGACGATGCAGCCGTAGGTCGTGGAGAGGATGGGTTCCAGCGCAGGATCCTTGTAAGAGATCAGCCTCGGGTCATGCTTGCTTGCGATAAACTTGGGGATGGAATCCATGGGACCCGGACGATAGAGGGCGATAATGGCGGTGAGATCCTCAATGCTGCGGGGCTTGAGTCCCACGCAGACGCCCGTCATGCCGGTGGACTCCATCTGGAACACACCGCTGGTATGTCCCGCGGTGATCATGTCAAAGGTTTCCTCATCCTCGTCGGGGATATCCGCAAGGGTGAAATCGGGATGATGGGTCTGCACCATGCGCAGTGCATCATCCAGCACCGTCAGATTGCGCAGTCCCAAAAAGTCCATTTTCAGCAGACCCAGCTGCTCCAGCGTGGTCATGGGATACTGGCAGACGGTGGCATCCTCGTTGCGGGAGAGGGGCACATGGGCATAGACCGGGTCTTTCGTGATGACCACACCTGCCGCATGGGTGGAGGCGTGGCGGGGCATACCCTCCAACGCCTTCGCCGTGTCGATGAGACGACGAACGGCTTCATCCTGCTCATACATCTCCGCAAGGGGTTTGGAAAGCTTCAGCGCATCCTCCAGCGTGATGTGCAGCGCCATGGGCACCTGCTTTGCCACCACGTCCACATCGGCATAGGGCATATTCAGCACGCGCCCCACGTCACGGATGGCACCGCGGGCTGCCATCGTACCAAAGGTCACGATCTGCGCCACCCGGTCGTCGCCGTATTTGCGGCGGACATAGTCCACCACTTCCCCGCGACGGGTATCGCCGAAGTCCATATCAATATCGGGCATGGAGACGCGCTCGGGGTTGAGAAAGCGCTCGAAATAGAGACTGTACTTCATGGGGTCGATGTCCGTGATGTGCAGGCAGTAGGACACCATGGAGCCTGCGGCGCTGCCGCGTCCGGGACCGATGGGGATGCCCACGCTCTTGGCGTAGCGCACAAAGTCGCTCACAATGAGGAAGTAATCTGTAAAGCCCATGCGGGAGATCATGTCGATCTCGTAATCCAGCTGGGCACGGTATTCGGGTTTTGCACCACCGAAGCGTTCACGGAAGCCCTGCTCGCAGAGATCCCTCAGATAAACGAGAGAATCGCTGTAGCCTTCGGGCAGGGGAAATTCCGGCAAGTGGTACTTGCCGAAGGTGAACTCCATATTGCAGCGCTCCGCGATGCGGGCGGTGTTCTCTACGGCATCCGGGAAGTCGCGGAACAGTGCCGCCATCTCCTCCTCCGAGCGGAGGTAGAAGTTCTGCGGCTCATAGCGCATACGGTTTTCGTCATCCACGGTCTTACCCGTCTGAATGCAGAGCAGGACATCGTGGGTCTCTGCGTCGGCTTTTCGGATATAGTGGGCATCGTTGGTGGCAACGAGGGGGATCCCCGTCTCCTCATGGATACGGAGAATACCGCGATTGACCTCCTGCTGCTCCTCGATGCCGTGATCCTGCACCTCGAGGAAGAAATTTCCTTCGCCGAAAATGTCCTGCATTTCGAGGGCATACTGCTTTGCTCCCGCGTAATTGCCACTGCGGATACGGCGGGGAATTTCGCCCGCAAGGCAGGCGGAGAGGGCAATGAGACCGCCGTGGTGCGCACGGAGCAGGTCGAGGTCGATGCGAGGCTTGATATAAAAGCCCTCGGTAAACGCCATGGATACCATGTAGGAGAGGTTGCGATAGCCCTCCTCATTCTCGCAGAGCAGCACCAGATGACGCGCTTCGCTGTCGAGCTCATGGACCTTATCAAAGCGGGTACGGGGCGCAACATACACCTCGCAGCCAATGACGGGCTTGATGCCCTCGTCAAGGCAGGCGCGGTAAAAATCTATCGCGCCGTACATGACACCGTGATCGGTGATGGCGACGGCAGTCTGCCCCAGAGACTTGACATACTTTGCCAGCTGCTTGATACGGCACGCGCCGTCCAGCAGACTATATTCCGTATGGACATGCAGATGGGCAAATGCCATGCGCCACTCTCCTTTCAGCGGTTTACGTTCTTATCTCTTACTTTGCCTCGCGCTCTGCGATGATCTGCTCCACGATTTCCACCGCGGTGACCACCATGATCTCGCAGTGCTTGGTCAGCCCCATTGCCTTGGCAGCAGGGGTAGCATCGGTTGCCTCAAAACCTGCGGCATTTGCCAGCAGATCGCGGCAGCGGAGATAGCCGAAGCGTTCCTGGAAACGAGCCTGCAGTTCCTTCGCAAGAGCCATGGTGCGGCGCTTGCTGGTAAGAGGATCTGCCTTGTCGATGGGAGTCAGCAGGCCCAGCGCCATGATCGCGCCGTTGATGGCACCGCAGAGTTCACCGGTGCCCGCGCCGCTGCCATAGCCGCCCGCGATGTCCAGAGCCTTCTGCTCGTCCAGACCGATCACATCGGAAAATGCCAGCAGAGTGCTCTGGCAGCAGTTATAGTTCTTTCTGAAATAGTCCAGTGCAAGTTCGTAACGGTTCATACTTGTGTACCCTCCAACAGTTTTGTATATTCCATCAGCTTACGCAGCCGATGATTCAGACAGGATTTCGTAATGGGCGGATCAAACTCGTCCGCAAGCTCCGCCAGCGTCAGCTCCGGGTGGAGCAGTCTCTTTTCCGCCGTTTCCTTGAGCTTGTCCGGCAGCTGCGCCATGACACCGAACTTTTCGAGGCGACGAATGCCCTCGATCTGTCCACGGGCGGCATCCACAGCCTTGTCAAGATTCGCCGTGTCGCAGTTGAGCTTGCGGTTGATCTGATTGCGCAGCTCCTTCTCCACCTTCGTGTTCATCACTTCCATCGCCGCCACAGGTGCGCCGATGCGGGTCAGCAGCTCTTCGATGTGCTCGCTCTGCTTGAAATAGATCACATAGTAGCCGCTGCGCAATACGCTCTTGGGGCTTGCCTCCATTTCCCGCAGCAGTACCTCCATCTCGCCGCTGGCGCGCTTGTGAGAGGTGGCGATCTCCAGATGGTAGCGCTTTTCGGGGTCGATGACACTGCCGCCGGCAAGAAATGCACCGCGAAGGAAGGACGCACGGCAGCACTCCTCCTCCACCATGGCGAGGTTGATATGTACTGCAAGACTCTGGCTGCGGTCATAGCCCAGCACGTCCATGATGTGAGTGAGCTTGTCCGCGTCCGTGATCTGAAAGACCGCCTTGTTCTTCCACTCTTCCTCAGGAAGGCGGTCAAAGCCAATACCAAACGCTTTATGAAACAGTTTAGGCAAACGGGCGGCAAAGCCCGCGTGCTCGGTCATAATGCGGATCTCATGGGGACTGAATACATTGCAGTACAGCAGCACCCCGTAAGCCTCCGCCCGCGCGCAGCACTGATGGTGCAGTGCCACGCGGCAAAGTTCATTCTTCGCTTCCGATGAAAAGGACATTTCGTTCTCCTCTGTTCGACTTCTAATCGCGGGTCATATCCCGGTGGTTTTCCTTCACCCGATAGCCGAGACTGCGCACATATTCGGCAAACACTCTCGTCAGCGTGACGCTGCGGTGATGACCACCGGTGCAGCCCACTGCCACCACCAGAACGGTCTTGCCCTCCTCCCGATAATGGGGCAGCGTGTATGCAAGCAGGCTCTTGACCTGCTCGGCAAATTCCCGCGTCTGGGGAAAACTCATCACATAGTCATAGACCGGTGCGTCCATACCCGTGAGTGTCCGCAGATCATCCATGTAAAAGGGATTCGGGAGGAAACGCACATCAAACACCAGATCCGCTTCCATCGGCAGACCATGCTTATAGCCGAAGGAAATGAAGTTCACCACAAAATCATCACTGCCCTCCACCTTACCGAAAAGGGAGATCAGTTCACCGCGGAGCTTTGCCGTGGAGAGGGCGCTGGTATCAATGATGTGATCCGCGTGCTCCTCCACCGTGCGCAGCATCTCCTGCTCCATGCGCACCGCCTCCTCCAGCGAGCCCGCCTGCTGCGCCAGCGGGTGCAGACGCCGGGTCTCCTTATAGCGGCGGATGATGGCACTCTCCGATGCCGTGAGGAAGAGCAGGCGGCAGTTCACCGTCTCCTTCAGCTGACGAACAATGTCAAACAGCAGCTTGAAATTGCCGCCGCTGCGGATGTCATACACCAGCGCCGCACGGTCATAACGGGCATTGCCCGCCGCGCAGAACTCCGCGAATTTCAGGATCATCTCCGCCGGCATATTATCAATGATATAGTAGCCCATATCCTCCAAAAAGGACGCAGCTTTACTTTTTCCGCTGCCGGAAAGACCGGAAACGATCAGAATTTCCATGATTTTATCCCCTTTTGTCTTTATCGGATGATCTTCACTTCGGGCTCGATCTCCACACCGTCTTTTTCCCAAATGGTTTTGCGGATCTGCTCCATCAGTGCCAGCACGTCAGCACAGGTGGCTCCGCCGCGGTTGATGACAAAGCCCGCATGCTTTTCAGACACCTCCGCGCCGCCCACGCGCACACCCTTAAAGCCATTCTTCTCGATGAGCACACCGGCATAGTGCCCCACAGGGCGCTTGAAGGTGCTGCCTGCGCTGGGAAACTCCAGCGGCTGAGAGCTGCGGCGGCGCTGCATGAGATTGTCCATCTCTGCACGGATGGCAGCTTCATCACCGGGGGCAAGCCGCAGCTCCGCAGAGAGCACCACGGCATCGCAGTCGGAAAATACACTGTGACGATAACGGAACTCCAGTTCCTCCGCCGCAAGGGTGCGAATCACCCCATCCGGCATCAGGGCGGTAACTCTGGTCACCACCTGCTCCATCACGCCGTTATAGGCGCCCGCGTTCATCACCACCGCGCCGCCAAGGCTGCCGGGGATACCGTGAGCAAACTCCAACCCCATAAGACTGTTCTTCCACGCAAAGACGGCAACAGCCGCAAGGCTTGCACCCGCTTCCGCGCGGATGGTCACACCATCCTCCAGCAGTTCGATTTTCTGCAGATATTTCGTGGTATCCACCACAACACGGTCAAGCCCCTCATCTGCCACCAGCAGATTGGTACCGTTGCCAAGCAGGAACACCTCTGCACCGCACTCCCCGGCAAGGCGCAGCACGCGAGACAGTTCCTCCCCTGTTTTGGGAAAAACCATACGGCGCGCCGGACCGCCGATGCGGAACGAAGTGTGGCGGCTCATGGGTTCATCCTTTACATAGTCAAGCTCGGGCAGCATCTCTGCTGCCCGCAGGTCAAACTGTTCAAACCAAAGCATTTGGTTCTCCTTCCAAGAGTTGCTTATTTCCCCAGCAGAGCAGCACCAATGATGCCGGCATCATTGCCGAGAGAGCAGCGGGTCACCTTCACAGAAGCGACCCCTGCGTTGCGGGCGAAGTCCTCCTCCGCGATGCGCTTGGCAAGAGGCTCCATGAGATCCTCCTGCGCGCTGACACCGCCGCCGAAGGCAAGGACTTCCGGCTGGAAGATGTTCACAAGGTTCGCAGCGCCGAGCGCCACATAATCAATATAAGTGCGGCAGACCTCTGCACCTGCAGCATCGCCCTGCCGTGCCGCGTCAAAGGGGGTATAGCCCTCTGCCTTGGATGCATCGCCGCCGGTAAGTTCCCACATGAGACTCTCGGGATGTGCATTCATCGCCTCCACGGTCATGCGCTTGAGGGCAGTAGCGGAAGCATAGCGCTCCCAGCAGCCCTTACGACCACAGTTACACTGATCACCGTTCGGGACAATGACGATATGACCCACCTCGCCGCCGGTGCCGTTGCTGCCTGCAAGGATCTTGCCGTCCAGCACGATGCCGCCGCCAACGCCGGTACCGAGCGTCACCACCACAAGGCTGCGGCTGCCGCGACCTGCACCTGCATAGTATTCGCCAAGTGCTGCGCAGTTGGCATCGTTGCCAAGGTGCACAGGCACATTCCAGCGCTGCTGGAACTTCTCACGCAGGGGGTAGCCGCTGACGGGAATGTTGGTGATATAGGTCAGCACGCCGGTCTCATCATTCACCGCACCGGGGAAGCCCATGCCCACAGAGGAAACCTCGCTCTTGTCAAAGCCCGCTTCCTTCACCGCTTCCTCTGCAAGGGTACAGAGCTGATTCATAAAGTAATCCCCATCCTGCCAGGGACCGAGGGGAATCTTCTTCGTGTGAAGGATGCGTCCCTCACTGTCCACAACACCCGCCTTCAGATTGGTGCCGCCTACGTCGATACCGATATTGATCATAATAAATTAATCCTCCCCTTTGTTCAGTTCGCGCTTCGCGTGCTCGTCGAGACGCTGCAGCATTTCCTCTGCCGCATTGTAACCCAGCCACTTCTGGCGATTATTCATAGCGGCTACTTCTATAATATTCGCAAGGTTACGACCGGGACGCACCGGCATGACAATACTGGGGATCTTCACGCCGAGAATCTCCGTATACTGATCGTCCAGACCCAGACGGTCATAGACCTTAGTCTCATCCCACTGCTCCAGTTCGATCACCAGCTCGATCTCGGAGCTGCCGCGAATGGCACCCACGCCGAAGAGATGGCGCACATTGATGATACCGATACCGCGCAGCTCCACAAAGTGACGGGTCAGCTCGGGAGCCGAGCCGTAGACCGCGCCGGAAATGCGGCGCATCTCCACCGCGTCGTCTGCCACCAGACGGTGACCGCGCTTGACCAGCTCAATGGCGGTCTCACTCTTACCTACGCCGCTGTCGCCCACCAGCAGAACACCCTCGCCATAGACCTCCACCAGAACGCCGTGACGGGTAATGGTGGGAGCGAGGGCATGGTTCAGAAAGTCCACCAGCTGGCTGATCAGCTCAGAGGTGGTCAGATCCACACGCAGCAGCGTGCGATCCGCTTCCTCTGCCGCCTTGATGCACTCCGGAAAATACTCCTGCCCGCGCGCCATGATCATGGCAGGGAACGGCAGATCGAACAGATTTTTATACGCCTTCGTGCGTTCCTCCTCCGAGCGGTCAGCAAGGAAGAAGTTCTCTGCTCTGCCGATGATCTGCAGACGCGTGGGGTCAAAATGCTCCTGATAGCCCACCAGCTGCAGACCCGGACGATTCACGTCCGACGCACTGACGCGCACCTTTTCATAGTCCGAGCTGCGATATACCACTGTCATTTTAAAATGGTTGACGATCTCTGTCAGCTTGACACCGGATCCTGCCATGGCATAACCCTCTCTTTTCCGCAGGCGCATACCATCAGTTAACAAGGGCAAACACGCTTTCCGGCGGCCAAAATCGGCGCTGGACTGCGTTCTCGGATTTGGCGGGCGCCAGCCCGCCTGCATCCTGCGGCCTTGCCAGAGCCAATTTTTTCTCGCCGGAAAGTCCTTCGGAGTTTTTCGGGAGCAGAAATGGCGGCCGGCAAGGCAGACGAGGCAGCCTTGCTAACGCAAGGCAACGAGGATAACGAAGCGGGATGCTATTTCCGCCCCGAAAAACCGTGTCTGCCCTTGTCAACTGATGGTAATCGCCCACCATAATATCATGTATTTTATTATAATATGACAGGTGATTTTTCGCAATATCCGCCACCCAAAATGAGTTTTTAAAAAAATGAAAAAAATTGAAATTACCTCTTGCTTTTTTCAGGTTCATCTGTTATCATACTTGTTGTGTCTGCGCGAGAAGTGTAGAAAAATCGTAAACAGCAAGGAGGTGCAACGGATGGCAAAGTGCCAGTTTTGCGACAAGGGCGTGACCTTTGGTATTCAGGTCTCCCATTCCCACAGACGTTCCAATCGTCCCTGGAAGCCCAATGTGAAGCGTGTTAAGGCAATCATCAATGGTACCCCTCGCCATGTGTATGTTTGTACTCGTTGTTTGCGTTCCGGTAAGGTTACCCGCGCAATCTGAGTTCAAATGTGACTGCATCGAAGACCTCATGCGAAAGCATGGGGTCTTTTTGTTTTTCTATGAAAAACAAAAAGGCCTTGATTTCATGCAAGGCGGGCGCAGCCCCCTCGCACTCCCCCGTTGCCGACTTTGCATCAGTCTTTCCCTGTGAACGAAAGCAGGCAGATGACTCGTTATTCTTCTTAGAAAAACTAAAGGACTACCTCAAAACAAAAGACCGATGCAGCTTTATGAGCTACGTCGGTCTTTTCACTTGTCCAAAAAATCAGATCCAGCTGCTTTCTTCCTTCTTCTCGCGCTGCATCAGCTCCATCACCATCTTGCGGGAATCTGCGCCCTCGTACAGCACAGCGTACACCGCACTGCAGATGGGCATCTCGATGCCCATGTCATTGGCAAGAGACCACGCGCTTTCCGCTGCGTAGTAACCCTCCACCACCGCGCCGACTGCGTCCATCGCCTCCTGCGCGGTCTTTCCGCCGCCGATGTGGATGCCAGCACGACGGTTTCTGGAGTGCATAGAAGTGCAGGTCACGATCAGATCGCCCATACCCGCCAGTCCCGCAAAGGTCTGGGGCTTACCGCCGAGGGCTTCGCCGAGACGCGCCATCTCCGTCATAGAGCGTGTCATCAACAGCGCCTTGGTGTTGTCCTCATAGCCCATACCATCACAGATACCGCAGCAGAGCGCCACCACGTTTTTCAGTGCGCCGCAGATCTCCACGCCCACGATATCGGGGCTGGAATACACACGAAAGAGGGTATTCATAAAGGCATCCTGCACCTTCTCCGCCGCATCCTTGTTGACGCAGGCAGCGACGCAGCCGGTAGGCTGACCCATGACCACCTCCTCCGCATGGGAAGGACCGGAGAGTGCCACCACAGGGAACCGGTTTCCCGTCTCCTCTGCGATGATCTCCGACATACGGCGATGGGTTTTCTTTTCAATGCCCTTGGACACCGTCACCAGCACCGAACCCGCTTTGATATAGGGCGCAGCCAGCACTGCCGTGCTGCGCACGGCGAAGGAGGGCGTGGCAAAGACCACCATTTCCGCTGTCTCCACGCAGGAAATGTCTGCCGTGACGACAAGGCGTTCATGGAGCTTTCGCTGGGGCAACAGCGGATTCTCGCGGCTGCGCTGCATTGTCTCTGCCTTGGCAGGGTTATGCCCCCAGAGCGTCACCTCATGGTTGTTATCGGCAAGCAGCTGTGCCAGAGCCGTGCCCCAGGCACCGCTGCCCAATACTGTGATCTTCATAAAATCGTATCATTCCTTTTTGAAAGTAAATTTACTCTCCGTTCCCTTACACAGACGGGAAATATTCCCCCGATGCGCCCAGACCACCAGCGCTGCCGTCACCGTCATCAACGCAAGCGCGACCCAATGTCCCGGATAGCACAGCGCCACCGTCACAGGGGTGGTCAGCGCACACATCACAGAGCCAAGGGACACATAGCGGGTCAGCACTGCCAGCAGCAGGAAGGTACCCCACGCCACCAGTGCCACACGCCAGTCCAGCATCAGCAGCAGGGTACCGCAGGACAGGATGCCCTTTCCTCCCTTGAACTGATAGACCGCAGGAAACATGTGCCCGAGGGCGCAGCACAAGCCGCCCCAAAGCTTTGCCTCGATGGTCCATCCCATGAACAGGCACGCCACCACCACAGCCGCCACCATTTTCAGCGCATCCAGCGCGATCACCAGCGCTGCGTACTTCCCACCGTAATTGCGGTAGAAGTTGGTCAGTCCCGCGTTGCCGCTGCCCTTGGTGCGGACATCTTCATGGAAGATATACTTGGAAATCAGAATCGCGCCGTTGATGTTGCCGCAAAGATAAGCAATCACCCCGGGGCTGAGCATACACACACAGAAATACAACAGCCAATCCGTCACGCTGACAGGCATAAATCAGTCCTCCTTGTCGCCCTTCTCACGAATGGAGATCTTCACGGGCGTACCCTCCAGACCAAAGGTATTGCGGATGCAGTTCTCCAGATATCTCTGATAGGAGAAGTGGAACAAGCGCTTGTCGTTGCAGAAAATCACGAAATGCGGGGGACGGACACCGACCTGCGTCATGTAATAGATTTTCAGACGGCGACCCTTATCCGTGGGAGGCTGCACACGGGTCTGGGCATCCTCCAAGACGTTATTGAGCTGACCGGTGGTGATGCGGGTGCCGGACTGCTCGTTGACGTAGTTGATCAGTTCAAACAGGCGATCCACGCGCTGACCGGTCACAGCAGAGATGAACACCACAGGCGCATAGGTCATAAAGCCCAGATCGCGGCGGATATCCTCACGCATACGATCCATGGTCTTATCGTCCTTTTCGATGGCATCCCACTTATTCACCACGATGATGCACGCCTTGCCTGCCTCATGCGCCATACCTGCCACCTTGGTGTCCTGCTCAGTGACACCGTCCTGCGCGTCGATCATAATGAGACACACATCGGCGCGGTCAATTGCCATAGCAGAGCGGAGCACACTGTATTTTTCGATACTCTCCTCAATACGGCTTTTCTTGCGCATACCGGCGGTATCGATGAAGTTATACTTGCCGTACTCGTTTTCAAACTCCGAGTCGATGGCATCACGGGTGGTTCCTGCCACATCGCTGACGATGACGCGCTGGAAGCCGAGGATGCGGTTGGTGAGGCTGGACTTACCCACATTGGGACGACCGATGAGGGCAACCTGAATACGGTCTTCCTCCTCTTCCTCGTCGTCCTCCTCGGGGAAATACTCCACGCAGGCATCCAGCAGATCGCCGGTGCCATGACCGTGGACAGCGGACACAGCGATGGGATCGCCGAGACCAAGGTTGTAGAACTCGTAGAAATCGGGATCCACACGACCCACGGAGTCCATCTTGTTGACACCGAGGACGATGGGCTTGCCGCTGCGCTGCAGCATACGCGCCACATCATAGTCTGCGGCGGTGACACCCACCTTGCCGTCCGTCAGCAGCACGATGACATCGGCATTTGCGATGGCGATCTCTGCCTGCTCACGCATGAAGCTGAGGATCTCGTTGTCGGTCTTGGGCTCAATACCGCCGGTATCCACCAGACGGAACGCACGACCATTCCAGTCACTCTCTCCATAGATGCGGTCACGGGTAACACCGGGGGTATCCTCCACGATGGACAGACGCTTGCCGATGATCTTGTTGAACAGCATGGACTTGCCCACGTTGGGGCGGCCCACAATGGCGATAATAGGTTTCAAATCAGTCGCCTCCTTTGTTTTTTTATCAGGAAAATGGAAAAAACTCCATATATTCGCAATTTAATATTATATAGAATTTTAAACGGCTTCGCAAGAAAAATATACTGCTTTTTCATCGCTCCGATGGCTTTCCTGCCACTTTTTTCGAAAAAAGCGAAAAAACGGAGGGAAGATGCTCTTCCCTCCGTTTATATCCAGACGATACGGCTTATTCTGCGATGGTGGACTTGATGGTCTTCACTTCGCGGCCGTTGTAAGTGCCGCACTCAGGGCACATTCTGTGAGGCAAATGCAGAGCGCCGCACTTGGGGCACTTGATCAGACCGGGAGCGGCCAGCTTCCACACGGAGCTGCGTCTCTTATTTCTTCTCGCCTTGGATACTTTTCCCTTAGGGACTGCCATGTTGACACCTCCTTGGTCTTAAACTGCGATTGCAGCGTATTGAATAGTTTATCATTCTTCCAGAAGCTTTGCAAGCGCTGCCCACCGGGGATCCAGCTCTTTTTTGCAGCTGCAGGGACCTTCGTTCAGGTTTGCACCGCACTGGCAACAGAGACCTTTGCAATCTTCGGAGCACAGGGTCTTCGTGTCCATGCCAAGGATGAACTCACTTTCCGCAAGCTCGCCCAGATCTACTTCGTCATTCTCCAGCAGCAGAATGTCGTCGTTCTCCCCGTTTTCCAGTTCCTCCGCGAGCATGATCTCATAGGGAACTTCCACGGGGTTATCGAACTCTTTTCCGCAGCGGTCGCAGACGGAGCGAAGGGTCGTTGCCATACGCATGGAGAGCAAGAGGATGCCGGCGGTATTCTTGACCGATCCTTCCACTAAGACCGGATGAATTGCCGGGCACACGCCGCCGAAGTCCACACAGGACAGATCCATAGAGAAGTGGAAATCAATCCTCTCTCCGGGGGTGTTCATAATCTTTTTCACATTCAAACGCATAGCACACCTCGTAATGACACAAATGGTATTATAGAGGAGAGTTTCTCACTTGTCAAACATTTTCTTGCTTTTTTTTCAAAAAAATGTAGAATGTTTTTATCCTATCCTGTTGACGAAGGGAGCACACGCCTATGCGGGAACTGACAGTCGGAAAAAATGATGCCGGACAGCGGCTGGACCGCTTTGTGGGAAAAGCCCTTCCCCTGCTGCCCCCGGCACTTTTGCAGAAATATGTGCGGCTCAAGCGCATCAAGCGAAACGGTGTCCGCGCCAAGGGTGACGAGCGTCTCTGCGAGGGCGATGTGCTGCAGCTTTACATCAACGACGAGTTTTTTGAGCAACCGAGAGAGGACAATCTGTTCCTCACCCTCTTTCGTCCGAGTCTCGACATCGTGTACGAGGATGAGAACATCATGCTGCTGAATAAGCGCCCGGGACTTGTGGTGCACGCGGATGAGACAGAAAAGGTCAACACCCTCATCAACCACATTCAGGCGTACCTCTACCAGAAGCGGGAGTGGAACCCCAAGTGGGAGAATGCCTTCACCCCCGCCCTTTGCAACCGCATTGACCGCAACACCGGCGGCATCGTCATCGCGGCGAAGAACGCGGAAGCCCTCCGCATCATCAATGACAAGATCCGTGACCGCGAAATTGCGAAGTTCTACCTCTGCATCACCCTCGGTCGCATGGAGCCTGCGGGGGGCAGGATTGAGTGCTTCCTCCGTAAGGACGAGAGCAAGAATCAGGTCATGGTCTACCACCATCCTGTTCCCGAGGGCAAAACCGCCATCACCCTGTATGAAACGCTGGAATCCCGGGGCGAGCTCTCCCTTGTGGAGGTAGAACTGCTGACGGGGCGCACCCATCAGATCCGCGCATCCTTTGCAGATGCAGGGCACCCCCTCCTCGGCGACGGTAAATATGGGCGCGGCGATGTGAACCGCCGCTACGGTGAGACGAGACAGGCGCTGTACTCCTACCGTCTCCGCTTTGACTTCCCCACTGACGCGGGCATCCTCGAATACCTCAGAGGTAAGACCTTCACCGTGGACGAAGTCCCCTTCCGCGACAAGTATTTCAAAAAGTAAACGAAAGATCCCGGCTTCGTTGAAGTCGGGATCTTTTTTATATCAGTGCGCCTTGACCTTGATCCAAAGCTCGGACAGAGCCTTCTTCTGCGCCTCGTTGAAGGTGAACACTTCATCCTTCTCGTAGCCCGTGCGGGGCATATAAGCGGGGTTGTCCGCGTAGAGATCCTCGGAAGTGCTCATCTCTGCCTCCACTTCCACATGAGGAGAGGTGTAACCCACATATTCAGAGTTATCGTAAGCAGCCTCATAGGTCAGCATATAGTTGATAAACTCATGGGCAAGGAGAGGATTTTCCGCATTCTTGGGCACCACCATGCAGTCATACCAAATATTGGTGCCCTCCATGGGCATCCAGAAGCTCATCTCCTCGTTCTCGTCGAGGATCACGGTGGCATCGCCGCTGTACACAACAGCAATATCCTTATAGCCGTTGATCATACCGTCGATGACCTCGTCCGTCACGTAGGCGGGTTCCATGGTGGCATTCATCTGCAGCAGCCACTCATAAGCCGCCTGGATCTCCGCGGGATCGTCGCTGTTCATGGAATAGCCGAGGTTCTTGAACGCCATCATAAAGGAGTCACGCTCGGAGTCGTAGACATAGAGCTGACCTGCGTAATCGGTATTCAGCAGCACACCGTAGCCCTGCTCCTCCACATCCTTGGGATCCACGTTCTCATGGTTGTAGACAATGCCCACGCTGCCCCAGAAATAGGGCACGGAATAGGAATTGTCGGGGTCGAAGCTGAGGTTCTGCACGGCAGGAGAAAGATTCTCCAGATTGGGCAGCCGGGAATGATCCAGCGGCTGCAGCATATCGAGCTGCATCAGACGCTCGATCATGTAGTCAGAGGGGATCACCACGTCATAGGCATCGCCCGCCTGGAGCTTCGTGTACATCATTTCGTTGGAGTCGAAGTACTCCACGATCACGTCCACGCCGAACTGCTTTTCAAAGTTGCTGATAACATCCTCGCCCAGATACTCGCCCGTGATATAGAGTTTCATGGTGTCGGAGCCGTACTTCGCAATGGCATCCTCCTTCTTGCGGTCGCCGGAGAAAGACATACCGACCACCACTGCCACGATACCAACCACAATTACCGCTGCGCCGATCATCGCCTTGCTGCGGCGGGACATGGGGGTGACCCCCTCCTTCCTGCCGCGGCGTGCCTGCAGGATGGGCACCAGATTCACCACGCCCAGCACAAAGGTGATCAGCAGGATCATCAGAGTGGAGAGGGCATTGATGGAGGGATTGACACGCTTAGACATGGTGTAGACCAGAATGGAGATATTCTGCACACCGTTGCCCGTGACGAAATAGGAAATGATGAAGTCATCGAAGCTCATGGTAAAGGCGATCAGTGCGCCGGAGATGATACCGGGGCGGATCTGGGGCACGATGACCTTGACGAGCGCCTGAAAGGGCGTTGCACCGAGATCCATGGCAGCGTCGATGAGGTTGGGGTCAAGGGAACGGAGCTTCGGGGTCACGCTCAGCATCACATAGGGAATACAGAACATGATGTGTGCCAGCAGCATGGTAAAGAAGCCCTTCTTCACGGCGATGGCGCTGAAGAAGATCAGCAGGCTGATGGCGGTGACGATATCGGGGTTCATAACGGGCAGCTGGTTCACGCCCTCCACGATCTGCTGCACCACCTTCTTGGACTTGGAAAGACCAATGGCGGTGATGGTGCCCACCACGGTGGAGACTGCGGTGGCGATCACCGCGATGATGACAGTGTAGAACACCGCTTCCATCATGGCGGAATCGGAGAACATCTTTTCATACCAGCGCAGGCTGAAGCCGCCGAAGGAAGTCAGCGAGCGGGTGCTGTTGAAAGAAAAGACGATAATATAAAGGATGGGCAGGTAGAAAAACAGCAGCGTCAGACCCAGCACGATCTTGGAAGTAAGTCCTTGTTTCTTCATGGGCTTACTCCTTTCCGGACGTTGCAGGCTGCACGTCCACCTTGTTGGTCAGCCACATGGAGAACATGATGATCAGCGCCATGATCAGAGAAATGGCACTGCCGAAGTTCCAGTCGCCCGCGGTGAGGAACTGGGTCTCGATGATGTTGCCCACAAGCACATACTGACCGCCGCCCAGCAGCTTCGGGATAAAGAAACTGGAGACCGCAGGCAGGAACACCAGCGTGATACCGCTGATGACACCGGGCAGAGACAGGGGCAGCGTCACACGCAGGAAGGTCTGCACCTTGCTGGCACCGAGGTCTGCCGCAGCGTTGAGCAGATTCTTGTCCATCTTATCGAGGGAGGTGTGGATCTGCAGGATCATAAAGGGAATGAAGTTATACACCATGCCGAGGATCACGGCAAAGCTGGTGTGCAGCATGTGGGCAGGACCGATGCCGAAGAAGCCGAGAATGGTGTTGAGCACACCGTTGTCCTGCAGAATGCCCATCCATGCATAGGTACGCACCAGCATATTGATCCACGTGGGCATGGTAATGAGCAGGATCATCAGCATATTGCTCTGCGAGGGAAGCTGCGCGATGAGATAGGCAACGGGATAACCCAGCAGCACGCAGATCACGGTGGTAATCACCGCGATATACAGCGAACGCCCCAGCACCTCCATAAAGACGGTATCGGTGACGAAGCGGCGGAAGTTCTCAAAGGAGAACTGGAAGCTCGACACGTCGTTGCCGTCCACGGTGAAGGCATAGAGCATGATCAGCAGCATGGGTATCACGATCATAATGCCGATCCACACCACGTAGGGGTAGGTCATGGAACGGAATCTTTTCATCAGCTGTTTCTCTCCTTTTCCATCACATGAATGTCCTCGGGGCGGAAGCTCAGACCCACTTCCTCCCCCTCTTCATAGCGGCGGGGTGTGGCAACCAGATACTCGTAACCCTTGGTGGAGAAAGTGATGGGATAGGTACCCGGCTGGATCTCCTCCCAGTTGAAGTCATACTTGACATCGGTGATCGTGACCTCCGCGCCGTCCTCCAGACTCCACGCGGAAGCATTTGCCCAGGTCTTGAGGTCGGTATCCAGCGCAAGAGAGTCGATGATATCGTCGGTCTTGACGAAGAAGTTCATGGCATAGATCTCCTCGCGGAACACCTTGCTGACCACGCGGTTCTCATCCTTCACCACGCACTGCACGGTGATGGAGGTGCCGGCGGCGGTGGTAAAGGTCACGGGATAGCGACCGGGCTCCTTGCGGATGTCATACTCCACATCCTTGATGGACACAGGCTCCTCGGTCTCAGAGTCCCACGCCTCCGCAGCAGCCTGCGTGACAATGTCCGCATCGGTAAACTCGTCGATATCACTGACATCGAGATAGAAGGTGTTGGCGGAGATCTTCTCCCCCTCCTTCTCGTTGTATACGGGCTTATCCTGCGAGACGTGCATCATAACGGTGATGGACGTACCCACGCGGGTCTCCACGATGGTCTCATAGTGCATACCCTTGAACAGCTGAGACTTGATGGTGCCCTTGAGCATTCCCTTTTCCCTCGGAACGATGTCCAGATGCTCGGGGCGGATGACCACATCCACCTTTTCGTTCGGCTCATAGCCGCGCACGCGGCAGGCAAAGCGCTTATCCTCAAACAGCACCACATCATCCTCAGGCATGATACCGTCGATGATATTGGTCTCGCCGATGAACTTTGCGACGAACTGGTTGACAGGCTTGCGGTAGATCTCATCGGGACTGCCGATCTGTTGGATCTCGCCGTCCTTCATCACCACGATCTTGTCGGACATGGTCAGTGCCTCTTCCTGATCGTGGGTGACGAAAATGAAGGTGATGCCCACCTCCTGCTGGATCTGCTTGAGCTCATGCTGCATTTCCTTGCGGAGCTTCAGATCCAGTGCGCCGAGAGGCTCATCCAGCAGCAGGACGCTGGGCTCGTTGACAAGGGCGCGGGCAATGGCGATACGCTGCTGCTGACCGCCGGAAAGCTCAGTGACATTGCGTTTGGCATAATCCTCCAGATTCACCAGACGCAGCATACGCATGACCTTCTGCTCGATGACGTCCTTGGGGGTCTTTTTGATCTTGAGACCGAAGGCGATGTTGTCAAAGACATTCATGTGGGGGAACAGGGCGTATTTCTGGAACACGGTGTTGATCTCGCGCTGATAAGCGGGCACAGCCGTGATATCCTGTCCGTCAAACAGGACATGACCTTCATTCGGCTGCAGGAAGCCGCCGAGAATGCGCAAGAGCGTTGTCTTACCGCAGCCGGAGGGACCCAGCAGGGTCACAAACTCATTTTCAAAAATGTCAAGGTTGATGCCCTTGAGCACCACCTGACCGTTATCAAAGCTCTTGACGATATTCTTAAACTGGATCAGTTTCTTTTTCTCTTCCATCTTTCTTTCCTCCTGTCACTCAATTCATCAAAAGAGAGGCGGGGTGGAGACCCACAGCACGCGTGCCGCCGTCTTGCGTTCATTCTTCAATCTGTGGAAAGTTTTTCCGTGGAGATAAAAGGTTTCTCCCTTGCGCAGGGGATAGCGCCTGCCGTCGCACAGCAGCACCACAGACCCCTCCAGCACAATGCCGAACTCCTCACCCGTATGGGGGGAAAGCTCAAAGGATTCGCCGCCCGCGCCAAGCTCCAGCAGGATCGGCTCCATCTGATTTTTCTGGGTGTTGGGCACGATCCATGTGACGGAATAGCCATCCTTTTCGCTGCTGAAAAAGTCATTTTTTCCAAAGGTGATCTGCTGCTCATCCTTATCACCGCTGAAAAACTCCGCAAGATTGGTGCCCAGCGCCTCCAAAATATCCTCCAGCGTTGCGATGGAGGGCGAGGTGAGATCACGCTCCAGCTGAGAGAGGAAGCCCTTGCTGAGCTCACAGCGGCTCGCAAGCTCCTCCAGCGTCAATTCCTTCTGCAATCGCAGCTGCTTGATACTCTTGCCGATATCCAAAACCATCACTCCCGAAGTTTAATTTCACTAAACCAAAAGTTTGCATTAATTGAACAATTCCAATTATACATACCCTGCCCGGAAATGCAATAGTTTTAAACAAAAAATTTAGTTTTAGTAAACAACGCGCCATCTTGCGGGCGACGGACTGCAAAAATCTCCCAATCACTCCGTTTTATTTACGGCATGCAGCAGGTTGCCGGAATCCGCAACCTTTTATACACAAAAAACAGGGGATGAATCGTCCGAAAAGTCTACTTTTCGGACGATTCATCCCCGATCCTTTTGCCACCAAAAACGCAGTTCCCCTAAAAAGTTCCCCAAAACAGCACAAACGCAGCGAAGGAGAGCGCCGAATGGCACTCTCCTTCCTCATTTTCTTATACTCTCTTCTCCAAAATGCGGTTCAACCGCGTGAAGAACATGGTGGTGGTAACGGCGGCAGCAAGAATGTCGCTGACAGGCTCTGCGAGGAACACCGCAAAGACCTTGTTTTCAAAAAACAGCGGCAGCACAAAAATCAGCGGGATCAGCAGCACGATCTTACGCAGGCACGCCATCAGCAGGCTGATCTTCGCCTGCCCCAGCGCCACAAAACTCTGCTGGCAGCTGATCTGGAAGCCCGTGGCGAAAATGCCCGCCATGTAGATCCGCACCGCCCAAACCGCATAGTCGATCAGTGCTGTATCATCGGTGAAGATGGAAACAAAGAGCTGCGGCACCACCATCAGCAAACCCCAGAAGAGGGCGGCATAGCCCACGCAGACCCCGAACTCGGTGAAAAAGGCTTTCTTCACCCGCTCGCTGTTGCCCGCACCGTAGTTATAGCTCACGATGGGCTGACCGCCCTGACAGATGCCCTGCAGGGGCATGGTGACGAGCTGAGAAATGCTGGTGATGATGGTCATGGCACCGACTGCAATATCGCCGCCGTAACGGGAAAGGCTGGAGGTGAAGCTCACGGAAAGCAGACTCTCCGTAGAGAGCATGACAAAGGTGGACACGCCGAGAGCGAACACAGGTCCCACGATCTCCCCGCTGAGCTTCATATTCTCACGGCGCAGCTTCAAGGTGCTGCCGCCGCGGGTGAGGAAACGTAAAATCCAGACCGCGCCCACCGCCTGACTGATCACCGTGGCAAGGGCTGCGCCCTTCACGCCCATATCGAGGGCGAAGATGAAAATGGGATCAAGGACGATATTGATGCCCGCGCCGATGATGGTGGTAAGCATACTGATCTTGGCAAAGCCCTGGGTGGTAACGAAGGGGTTCATGCCCATCACCACCAGCACGGTGACACTGCCGAGGATATAAATGCGGGCATAGCCCACCGCATAGCCGAGGGTGGCATCACTTGCGCCAAAGAGGGTCAGCAGCTTCGGGGCAAAGAGGTAAAACACCGTCGTCAGCACCGCAGCAAATACCAGCAGCAAAGAGAAGCAGTTCGCCATGATGCGCTCTGCCTTGGAGTTGTCCTTCTGTCCCATGGCGATGGCAGCAAGGGGGGCACCACCGCTGCCCGCGAGCATGGCAAAGGCATTGATGAGCATGAGAATGGGCATGAACAGACCCACACCTGTCAGCGCTGCGGTGCCCACCTCGGGAATATGACCGATATAAATACGGTCGACGATATTGTAAAGAAGATTGATGATCTGCGCGATCACAGCTGGGATCGCCAGCTGCGCCAGCAGCTTCGGGATGCTGCCCGCGCCAAGATCACGGCTTGTCTTTGGCATAGTAACGTTCCTTTCTCTTGAAATTCCCATATATTATATACCCGACTTGCTTCTGTGCCAACAAAAAAATCTCCCGCTGAGGATTTTCAGCGGGAGATTATCCGTTTACAATCAATCGACGCAGACAACGCCATCGTCCTTCACAGTGATGGTCATGCCGTCCTTCACATAGGCAAGGAACTCTTCGCCAAGATTATCCACCACGGGCATGGACACATCGTCCAGCCACACATCTGCAAGGACTGCACCGGCAGCCGCAAGGGAGTCGATGGGCTTGGAGAAGAGCAGGCACGCAGGCTGCCGCTTCATGGAGCAGGCACAGTACAGCACCATGCCGCCGGTGGTAGAGCCGATGGTTTGGGGCAGACACAGCGCCTTGCCCTTCATCTTCTTACCGAAGAGGTCGGGGTTGTTCTGGTCGCCGCAGGTGGCTTCCTTATCGCCGAACTGCAGCGCCTTCTGGAAGGATGCGAGGGTGTTGAGACCGCCGTGGGAAACCAGTGCTTCCGCCGTCACAGTGCCGGGAGCAATGACGCGACCTTTAAATTCCTTCATATCAGTTGCCTCCCTTCGTGATCTGAACGAGAATCTCGTCGTCGGTGTAATAGCGGGCAGTGGTATAGGTGCGGAGCTTGTTGGAAGATGTGATGACGGGCATCTTGCCGGCAAGAGGATTGTTCATGTACATCAGCGGGCAGATGTAGGAGGTCACCACGCCGCAGGCTTTGAGTCTTGCAGCATAGTCCGTCTTTTCAAACTCCTTCAGCACAGCGGGGGGCGCGGTGAACACAGTGGGAATGACCACCTTTTTGTTGCCCGCAGCCTTGAGCCCTGCTTCCACCTTATCCGTCCAGTCCTTCAGCTGTTGCAGGCTCATGTGGGGGCAGCCCATGAAGCAGAGCTTGGGCTTTGCGGACTGATTCTTCCACATGACGGGATAGCTGTCATAGACGCGCTGCAGTTCTTCATCGGTGATGACATATTCCTGTGCGCCTTCCTTGATCAATGCTTTGCCGCTCTCCTTTGCCTCGGGGGTCAGACCGTCAATGTGGTACAGACCCACCGCGCCGTTGGAGGCGGTTGCCGCGCCGAAGTCCTTGAGATAGGTGCAGGCGCTGTCAGTAAGCTCGTTTCCGATCCACTTGTCAAGTCCGATCACATAGGGCACATCCTCCATCACCTTCATGCCGATGGCAGACCCAAGGAGCTGCGCTTCGGGCTTCTTCGTGGTCTCAATGCGGACGATCCAGCTTGCCTTGCGTCCCTCATCGGTAAGCAGACCAAAGTAAGGCACATAGCCCACGACACTGCCCATAATGTCCACGATGCCGCTGTTACGGTTGCAGCGGGCACCGAGGACGGAGTTGGCATAGACAACTGCCGAGGACTCTGCCCAGCTCAGCACCTCGCCCTTTTCGGGCTTGTTGCCCACCTGATCGAGATAGCAGGCGCAGGTGAAGGCGTTTTCGTCCATCAGACCCAGCTTTTTCAGCTGACCCTCATAGAAATCCTGCTTGGAATACATGAACTTGTTGAACACAATGTCCATGATGAAATTGCTGGGAACACCCTTATCCACAGGGCGGGGGTCGGCGGAAAACTGCTGCTGAGAAAGGGCACCCGCCTCAATGAGCTGATTCATCAGCTCATACACGGGACCGAGAGCCTTCAAGCCGAAGGACGTGACAAGGTGGTTATATTTGGAGGTCACGGGCACCAGCTTTTCCGCGCCAAACACCTCGCCGTACTTCACCATGGTCTGCATGACCTTTGCCATGGTTTCGCCCTTTTCGCCGTTCAAAATCGCCTGCTGTTCAGGCGTGAGAATCATTGCCATTGTCTGTTCCTCCTCAGATCTTCATGCACACGTCCCACGCACCCCAGATGACAGAGCGGAGGTTACCCACCTTCTGCGCGTCACCGATGATGTGGACGTTCTTCGCCGCCTCAGCGAGAGGCTTGCTCTTATAGCCAACGGAGAGGATCACCGCATCGCTGGGAATCTCGAAGGTACTGCCATCCTTGCCAGCGACAACCACCGCGCCGTCCTTGATCTCCTTCAGACCCGTTTCGAGATGGACAGGCACCTTGTTTGCCTCGAAGAAGTCACGCAGGAAGCTGGTGTTGGCAAGGCACACGCCCTTGGTCACGATCAGATCGTCCATCATCTCCACGATGGTGGGCTTCTTTCCCTGCAGGTACAGTTCGTATGCGATCTCGCAGCCGGTGAGACCGCCGCCGATGATGGTGACGTTTTCGCCCACGTCCGGCTTATTCAGCAGGAAATCGATCGCCTGAATGCCCTTTTCCACGCCCTTGACAGGAATGCGGTTGGGGGTCGCGCCGGTTGCGATGATGTATTCGTCCGCGCCGAGGGCTTCAATGCTCTCCACCTCAGTGTTCAGCTTCACTTCGATGGAGGGGTACTTGGTCAGTTCACGCTTATACCATGCGATGAGGTCACGGTCCTTCTCCTTGAAGGAGGGGGCAGCTGCCGCGATGAACACGCCGCCGAGCTCGCCGGACTTTTCGTACAGGGTGACCTTGTGACCGCGCTTTGCCAGCACCAGTGCCGCCTCCATGCCGCCGATACCGCCGCCGATGACAGCAACGTTCTTCGCCTTTGCGGCGGGCTGGATGTAGTGCTTGGTGCTCTGCATGGTCTCGGCGTTCAGTGCGCAGCGGGCAAGACCCATGGTATCGGTGAGGTCCTGGGTGTTGTAATGACCCTTGGAGGAGGAGAAGTTGAAGCAGCCTGCGTGGCAGCAGATGCAGGGCTTGATGTCCTCGATGCGGTCTTCGATGATCTTGGTGATCCATTCAGGGTCAACGAGGAACTGTCTTGCAACGCCCATGCCGTCGATGCGCCCCTCGGCGATGGCCTGTGCGCCCACGTCGGGCTCCATACGACCGGCGCAGACCACGGGGATGTCCACAAACTTCTTGATGTGGGCAACGTCGTTGAGATTGCAGTTCTGGGGCATGTACATGGGGGGATGTGCCCAGTACCAGGAGTCATAGGTGCCGTTGTCGGCGTTGAGCATATCATAGCCGCAGTCCTGCAGGTACTTGGCAGCGCGCTCAGACTCCTCCATGGTGCGACCCATTTCGGGGGCGGGATCGCCGGGGACGAGACCCTTGGCAAAACCCTTCAGCTTGGATTCCACGCTATAGCGCAGAGACACGGGGAAATCGTCGCCGCAGCTTTCCTTGATGGCTTTCACCACCTCGGCTGCGAAGCGATAGCGGTTTTCAAAGCTGCCGCCGTATTCATCGGTGCGCTTGTTGAAGAACTCGATGGCGAACTGATCCAGCAGATAGCCCTCATGCACCGCATGGACTTCCACACCGTCCACGCCTGCGTCCTTGCAGAGCTTGGCGGTCTTGGCGAAGGCTTCAATGATCTCGTGGATCTGCTCTTTGGTCATTTCGGGGCAGATGATGTCAGGTGCCCAGCGGGCGGGCTGCGCGGAGGGGGATGCCAGCTCGTGGCTGGTGTCGAGAATGGGCTTCATGATCGTGCGGGTGAACTTATTCTTATGCAGAGGACCCACCAGTTCGGTGATCGCCCAGCTGCGACCCATGCCGGCGGTGAGCTGGACAAAAAGCTTTGCGCCGGTCTTATGGATCTCGTCCATGAACTCCTTCAGATCCTCAAACATCTTGGGGTTCTGCCAGAGCCACTTGCCCCAGAAGGTGTCACGCAGGGGTGCGATGCCGGGGATGATGAGACCCACATTGTTGTTGGCACGCTCGAGGAAAAGCTTTGCCGCTTCCTTGTCGAACTTGCAGCCGGTCAGTTCAAACCAGCCGAACAGGGACGTGCCGCCCATAGGGCACATGACAATGCGGTTCTTGATCTCCACATTGCCGACTTTCCAAGGGGTAAAAAGCGCTTCGTATTTCTGATCCATACTCTTTTTCCTTCCTTCTTGCTTGTTGACATCCCACCGAAATGGAAAATTTGTCAAAACTTTATTTAAGTCTACCATATCTGTATCTTTTTGCAAGTCTTTTCAACGATAACAGTCATTTTGTCGAAGAAAAACCCGCCTTGTGATTTTTAGTCAGATATGCTATGCTGAATTTGAAATAAAACATGATCAATTTCTGTGTTTTGCAGGAAAGAGGTTTTTATGAGCAAGGAAATTCTCATCGAGTTTTACGATCACGAAAATTTGGAAAACGTGATCTCTCTGGAGGAAAACCGATACGCGCAGGTGGTGTTTCTCTATTTTGCCGATGCACCCGAGCCTGTACAGGCGGACAAAGACCTGCTGCGCCACTTCATCCGCAAGCGCTGCAACATCCCCACGGAGTTCCGCCCCATCCACGAAAGCAGTATCACAGGTGTCTGCGCCGCCTTTGACGAGATCCTGCGTGGTCGCAGCGGTGTCATCGACATGACAGGCGGCGCGGAGCTGTTCAGCGCCGCGGCGGGATATTATGTTGCACAGGGCAAGGACGTGATCCTGCAGCAGTACGACATTCGCCGCAACGGTCTGGTATTCCGCCACGGCGGTGAAGAAAAGCCCGTCTCCCCTCTCCTTTCCCTCAGCGTGAAGGAAGCGGTGGAGCTGCAGGGCGCGGTAGTTATGAGCAGCCACCCCTATGACAGCCACGACGAAGAAATGGAGGCGCAGATCCTCGCGCTCTGGCGCGCCGTAAAGGATCAGCCCCGTTACTGGAATGCCTTCTGTTCTCTCCCCGGCTTCTCCCGCACCTTCTCCGGCAACCGCTTTGAAAAGTGCGTTGCGTCTCAGAAGGACTCCGAAGCCTACCGGATCATCATGCAGCGGCTGCACCGCCTCGGGATCGTGCGTGCAGAGCAAGCCCACGTTGTAAAAGGGCGAAAATACAGATCCTTTCAGCTGAACGTGCCGAAGCAAACACTCATGCTCCACCGCAAGGGCGGCAATCTCCTTGAAATGTACTGCGCCCTTGCCGCTTCCCGCTCGGGCTGCTTCGATGACTGCCATGTGAGCGTGGAAGTAGACTGGGACAGCGAGATCATCAAAAGCGCTCCCGACACCCGCAACGAGATCGACGTGATGGTAACTGCGGGCTACGTCCCTGTGCTCATCAGCTGCAAGAATACCCGCATAGAGAATGAATATCTTTATGAGATCATGGTCATGGCAAAGCATTATGGCGGACGCTACGCCCGCCCCGCCATCGTCTCCAGCGTGGAGAGTATGCCCAATGTGCGACTTCGCGCGGAGGAAATGGGCATCGTGCTGATTGAAAATGTACAGGCGATGAGCCTTGATGAGTTTACCGACTGCTTCCGCAGACACTTTTCCTGCAAATAAAGCTCTGTAAACAGCAAAAAGACCGCCGATTGGCGGTCTTTTTTAGTATACAACGTGCAACAAACTATTTTCAGCGAATGATGGTATCGATCCACTTCAGCGCTTCGACCTCCGTGCGGAAGTGTCCTTCGCTGATCACTGCATGAGACTGCTTCTGATGCTCCTTTGCCTGCGCTGCCAAAATGAATGCACTGCCCTCCACAAATGCCATTGCCTTGCAGCCGGCAGCCGTCAGCTGCTTATGCAGATTCACCAGTTCCGCACTGACCTCGGGCGCCGCGGGAGCCATCTTACTGATATCCACGATATACGCCCAACCCGCAGCCTTCCAGCCGGCAGAATTGGTCACCAGAGTATTCGTCAGCCAACGGACCTCCTCCGCGGTGGTTGCACCTGCGGCAGAGGATTTGATTGCTCTTTTCCCGGGAATCGTCTCAACGACCTGTGCGCCATGCGTGTACTTCAAAGAAATCAGCTCCTTCGTATTAGTTTGTAATTACATGGTAACACCGGCGCAAAACTTTGTCAAATAATAATCAATCACTTTCTTGAACCAGCACAGATTTTCTACATTTTCACGAAATGTACGCACTAATTTTGTGCATTAGTGGTAAAACACCGTTCTAAAACGTAGATACATTTTATTGACCCGCGCCAAGTTGTCAGCATGACGCACACTCATTGTCCACGGAACATGAACTTTCGTACAATATTGATTCCCCATTTATAGGGCAGGGGACGCAGCGCCTTATCTGCTTCTTTCAGCTTCTCGCGGATGGGAAGATGCTGAGGGCAGTGCTGCTCGCACCTGCCGCAGCCAATGCACTGCGTCGCAAAGGCAGGTTGTTTCGTCAGTCCCACGGTCTGGGCAAACTGGAAGCGTCCCCCGCTCTTACCGTCAGTGTACATAGCGTTGTAGCAGAGGAAGATGTCGGGGATGTCCACCCCCGCAGGGCAGGGCATACAGTAGCGGCAGCCTGTGCAGCCCACTTTTTCCCGACTGCGAATCGCCTGTTTCACCACTTCAATGGTCTCGCGGTCTTTCTCCGTGAAGGAATCTACCGCAGCTTCCGACGCCACACGGCAGTTTTCCTCTACCATCTCAAGGGAGTTCATGCCGGAGAGCACCACTGTGACCTCTTTCTGATCGTAGAGCCAGCGAAGCCCCCACTCGGCAGGAGACCAGCCCTTGCCGCTCTCGCGGAAGGCTTTCTTTGCCGCTTCCGGCAGCTGATGCACCAGCTTGCCGCCCCGAAGCGGCTCCATGATGACCACAGGGATCCCCCGCTCCGCCGCCGCGCGCAATCCTTTTACGCCTGCCTGTGACACTTCATCGAGGTAGTTATATTGGATCTGGCAGAAATCCCAGTCATAGTCTGCGAGAATACGCAGGAAGTTCTCCGTATTGCCATGATAGGAGAAGCCAATGTTGCGGATGGCACCGCTGCGCTTCTTCTCCTCGATCCAGTCGAGGATGCCCACCGCCTTCAGCTTTTCCCACATGGCTATGTCCGTCAGGTGGTGCATGAGATAGTAATCCACATACTCGGTGCGCAGGCGGCTCAGTTCTTCGTCGAAAAACTTCTCCACCGCGCTGCGGCTGCCGATGAGATACTGGGGAAGCTTGGTAGCGATATTGATCTTGTCGCGGATGGAGTTCCGCTCAAAGATCTCACCGATGGCGGACTCACTGCCAGGATAGATGTAGGCGGTATCGAAATAGTTCACACCTGCACGGTACGCCGCCATGATCTCTTTTTCTGCCTTGTCGATGTCTATACTGCCGCCCTTTTTCGTGAAGCGCATACAGCCGTAGCCAAGGATGGAGAGGGGCTTACCGTATTTGTCGGTACGATATTGCATGGTCATACCCCCTTTTCCCGCAGCCACTTAAGAAGTCCCCGGCAGCCGTCCTGCGCGTCACGCCAAGTGGCATCGAAGTCCCCCGTATACCAGGGGTCCGCCACCTCACCGCCGCGCCCCGCAAAGTCCAGCAGCAGGTGGATTTTCCCCTCGCTGTCGCCGCCGCTGATGCGCTGCATATTGCGGATATTCGCATGATCCATGCCGATGAGCAGATCATGGTAGCCGTAGTCGTATTTTGTCATCTGACGTGCTGTCTTGCCGCTGCAGTCAATGCCGTGGGCAGCAAGCATACGGCGGGCGGGGGGATAGACGGGATTCCCGATCTCCTCAGTGGAGGTTGCAGCGGAGGCGATCTCAAACTCGCTCTCGAGCCCTTCCTTTTTCACAAGGTCTTTCATCACGAACTCCGCCATGGGGCTGCGGCAGATATTGCCGTGGCACACGAAAAGGATTTTGGTCATAGTTTTTCTTCCTCAATTATACCAATTTATACAAATCTACACCGAATTACGCACTTGTCATTTAGATATTTTTCACAACACCAATTTTCTCAATTTTGCCTCGTTTGGTATTTCTTGGTATCGCTTTTCCATCGAGTGTCGTAAAAGTGTCGTAAATTCAAATCAATTTACGACACCCTTTTTTTGCGCGGCAGACGAACAGTTTCCTGTGGCAGAGAACCGATCTCCAGCATCTCATTTTGGGCATCTTCGTAGCCAACATGGGTATACGTATTGAGCGTCACGCCGATGTCCGAATGTCCCATGATGTACTGCAGTGTCTTGGGGTTCATGCCGGATTTCGCCATGTTGGAACAGAAGGTGTGGCGGCACACATGGGGTGTGATTTTCGGCATCTGCACCTTGTAAATGCTGTTGTACTTCTCGCAGATGTGCTGAAAATACTTCTCCCAGTGAAGTGCTACCATGGGCATGCCGTTCTTGTCGAGATAGAGAAAACGGCTCTTGCCGCCGATAATGGGCTCACGCTTGCGCTTCTTTCGTTTGGCGATGATGGTCTTAAAGCACTCCCGCACCTCCGGCGTCATGGGCACCATGCGACTGCCGCTGCCGGTCTTGGTGGGTTCGATGAGATACTTCATGTCCCGGGTACGCTGCAGCTGATGGTCAACGATGATACGGTTGTTTTCAAAGTCGATATCGTCCACCGTCAGCCCACAGAACTCCGAAATGCGAAGCCCCGTCTTGAAGAGAATGAAGATGCCTTCGTAGTACTTCGAGAAGTGCTTGTCGTTTTTGACAAACTCCAAAAAGTCCCGCTCCTGCTGTCTGGTGATGGCTTCTCTCGTCACACTGTCGTTCACCACCACCGTGTTCAGTTGGAACTCGAAGGGATTCTTCAGCAACAGGTCATTCTCCACCGCCATCTGAAAGGCAGGTCGCACCACGCCGCGGATGGAATGGATGGTGCTGTACCCCCGTCCATCTTCTTGCAGCTTGATGAGCCACGCCTTGGCATCGTAGGTCTTGACTCTGTCGATCCTCCTCTGCCCGAAGGGTTCTTTCTTCAGGATGTTCACCACGAAGTTGTAGTTTGCCCGTGTGTTGTGGCGCACGCCCCGCTTCTGCGCGAGGTATTTCTGCACCAGTTCCAGCACGGTCATCTCTCCGCCGCCCGGGATGAGATTGCTGCAGAGCTCCTTTTGGATCTGCTGTTCCTTTTCTCTGAGGGAAAGGTCGCTGCGCTTGCCTTTGGGCATGGTATCGGATGGCGTCAGCTTCCAGCTGTAAATCGTCTTTCGCCTTCCGCAGGCATCCTGATACTTGTATTCATACTTGCCGTCTTTGCGCTGGCTCTCTCCGTTCCAAAGTTTTCGACCTTTGTGGTCTTTTCTTGTTTCGGACATTCAAGTCTCCTTTCATTCGATACGAGTTAGACACGATCAACGAAAAGAGCCGGGCTATGATGGTTTCACTATACCATAGCTCCGGCTCTTTTTCTACTATTTAAATCGCAGTCAGGTACTCATCCACGTACTGCTCAAAGAGTTTCCGCTTGATCTGCGGACGGGTGCCGTTCCAAAGGATATAGTTGGCACCGGGATTCTCATCAATGAGTCTTCGCATCTTCTTATCTCCGATGCGGAAATACTTAGCGGCTTCCTGCACACTCAAGGTATACTTTCTCCAAATGGGAATCTCATAATCAACGGTCTTATTCTGGTCATCTGTCATAGGCATTTACCTCCTGTTTTACATTTCGTTTTTGTTTTCGTTCATATCGATCCCCCCTGACGCTGAGCGGGAGAACCACCATTCTCCCGCTCGGCTTTGTCTTTGTTTTTTGATGGCATTAACGCTCCTGTTCCTGTTTTCGTTCCTGCCTGTCGCCCAGCAGCTGGTCTATGTTGTGGCGCACAGTGGCAAGGCGATTGGCTTCGTTTTGCGCTTCTTTGTACTCGCTATAGAGCGCATTTTTCTCTTGGATGAGCTGCTCCACTTCTGCCTGCAATGCCTTGTAGCTCGGGAGCTTCTTCAAGCCCCTGGAATCAAAATACCGTTTGGCAGCATTCAGAATGACGAAGTCGCTCTCGTGTTCGTCCCGATATTTCTGACGAACTTTTTCGCTTTTACAAGCGTTCAGACCTTTCGTAAGCTCCTTGGTTTTGAAATAGGCGATCAAGTGACTACGGAACTCTTTCTTTTCCTTGATCGCCGCATCTATGGTTTTCATTTGGGCGCGGAGATCCTCCGCCTTGACACGGGCAGCATTACAAGCGTCATCCAGTTCTTCGCGGGACTCAAAGCCCATTTCCTGATACAGCCGATACGCGCGGCTTGCCTGTTTGAGGTTGTGGATCGTTGCCCAATTCTCGTAGCCTCTGCCCTTGTCTCTCGCGGCTTCCATGTCCACCACGCGACCGACATCGTCCTGCTGACGGATGCGCTCCTGCATGGTCGGCACAGAATGAACTTTTGTTCTCTTCTGGTTTCTCTCCAAAGCAGCGAACACCGCCGCCTTGTCAAAGTCATCCCCCAGCTTCCGCGCCGTGATGGGTTTCGCTCGGTCGGGCGTGAGATAGGACAAACGCCCTCGGCTCTCCTTGACGGTGATACCACGGCGAAGCAGCTTTTCCGAGAAGTCATCAAAGCTGATCGCATCGGAAAGCGCCACGCGGATTTCTTGGCGTAGTTTGTCTTTGTCGGTTTCAAACTTGGTCTGTTTGATGGGCAAGCCCTGTTCGGCAAGGGCAGCATTTTCTGCATCCAGCGCAAGCTGTCCTTTCTTCTTTGCCCAATACTCGCGCTCGGTCACTCTTGTCTTGCTGCCGCCGAGAAGATCGATCTGATACAGTCCCGCACCGTGGCAGAGCTCCATCACCTCCGCGCGGAAATACTCCATGGCGGCATCGGTGCAGCGGTGCTTCCTGCCCGGTTGCGTGTCACCGGGTCTATCCATATACGGCAGAAACGGGACTGCTTCGATCCGCAAAGAATTGATCACGATGTGTACATGAACATTGCCGCTGCCGTTATGCCCGTCGGGGTGTGTACAGACAATGGCTTGATGACCGGGAAAGTGTTCCCTGCAGAATTTCTCCCCAAGGCTCTGCGCCTGATCCACGGTCAAACCGTGGTCGGGCACGTCTCGCGGATCGAAGCTGATGATGTAGTGATGACTTTTGACATCCTCTCGTTTTTGATTTTTGCCGTAGCGGAGATTGGCACGAAGGCAGGCAATCGCAAAATCTTCCTCACCGCAGTTCCGTGTAGAAATGCGGTAGTTCTCCCTTGGAATAAGCCTTCCGTTTTCGTCCACTTTCGGCTTCATGGTGAACTCGTCATGCTCAAAGGTGAGGTAGGCTTCCGCCGCGGCGTAGTTGGCATTTTTAGAGCTGATATGCTTGAACGTTGCCAATCGCATCACCTACCTTTTCCATCACTTCCAACTTCAGCATGGCAAGATCAACGGTGGCATCCTGCAATTCCTTTGCCATGGCGGGATACGGACTTCGCCATTCGTTGAGGTGTCGGGCAATCTGATTGAGGTTGCTTCCGATCTTTCCAAATTCGGCGGTCAGCTTGCCGATGGCAGCGAGCAGATCGTCGCTCACCAAGGTTGCTACGATGGTTGGTTTGATGGTCGCTCCGGCGATGGCTTCGCGGATAAACTCCGACTGGTTCATGCCGTAAACCTCCAAACGGCGAAGAAAGCAGGCGTGTTCTTCGTCGTCCAGCCTGGTTTTTACAATGTGGGTTCGTTTTGCTGTGTTGTAGGTTTTTGTCATTTGATTCCTCCTTCGTTTTTTGAAAAATGGTTGTCCGTGAGGACATAAGCAGGGTTTGGGGAAGGCACTCCCCAACAAGATCCCATGCGGGCAAAATGAGCAGGCGGCGAAATTTGGACCCATGGTAGAATCTTGCTCTTCAGATTCAGCCTCACCGCCTACCCTGCCTTTTGAAAAACGGGCAAGAAAAAGACCGCCTGCTTTTTGAGCAAACGGTCTAAGTCCATCCTGTTTGGTTTGTTGGCATCTGCACTATTGGTCATCCTCCCTTCCTGTGGTTTTCGTTTGGCTTTTCAGCCATGCGATCAGCTCCTGCTTCAGCACGAGCTTGCGCCCGCCGATCCGCAGTGTCGGAAAATTTGGACTGCTCAGCAGATTGTAGGCACCGGCTTTTGACAGCTGCAGTGCCTCCGCGATCTGCTTGGCATCCATCACATCGGGCATGGTCTCAAATGGTTCTTTTGGCATAAACAACTCCTTTCTGTGATTAAAAAGCAGCCACGATTTCTCGTGACTGCTCATAAACAATATGACTTATTTCGTATGCTTGTCCAAAAACGAACTGTACTCATCGCCAACAAAATCCTCATAACTCCCGGCGATCTTCTCGATGTGTTTGGCTACCGCGCTTGGTGTTTTGAAACCAACCTTTTCGGCAATCTCCTTCAGTGAGTAGCCCTCGTACCGCATCTGCAGAATGGTTTTGTCCTGCTCGGTGAGCTCGCCCTTGAACTGCTCGATGTGCATTTCTCCGATGACCTTTTCTTCAAACTGACCACGGGGATCTTCGATCTCAAAGAGCATATTGCCATCCAGCATCACGCCATTCTCCAGCACATCTTCGATGGATACGTGCGCTGCGCTACGGCTGTGTGTCCACGAGCGCATGAAGTCACGCTTGTTGACATTTGCGCCGGTGTAGTCATCCACCTGACGATTGTTCCACACCTCGTCAAACAGCGGCTGCCAGTTCTGTTCCTGCACGATCATGTCGGTGAGATTTCCCACCAGATTGCTGAACTGCCGATAGCTCAGCCATGGCACTTCTGCGTCCTCGCCCATCATAAACAGCCGTTGGAAGCTCCACTCCATCTCATGTTCAAACTTCATGCGGAAGTGGCGAATGATCTCATACGACCAGCGCCACAGCGGAAAGTCACCGGAGTAATGCTGCCAGTCACCGGGAATGTCCTGATACGTACCGTCGTTCTTCGGCACCCGGAAAAACTGCCAAGCAGCCCAGGCGTAGCAATCCCAGACCAGTTCCAAAAACGCATCGCTCTTGAGAAGTTCCGTGTGCTCGGGTGAGTTCAGCAGCTTATGGATATTTCGCGGGAGATTCAGATAGACCGCGCGTTTCTCCACCAGTTCTTTCGGCAGCGCATAAAACAGCGTCAGCCACGCGAGATTGCTGTCCTGCGGAATTTCTATCATGCCATCTGCCAAGACAACGATAAAGCCGGAGGGTCCGTTTTTTGCCATGTGGTTCACCTCAATTCCTTTCGTTTTTTACCCCTCTATAAGGAATGGGCGTGGGAAAGGGCGATTTTTTCCAACTTCTCTAAAATTTTTTGAAATTTTATGAAAATGTCAGTTTCCATCGGAGTTCACCTTCATTATAACGATACTTTGTGAATAAGTCCATGGAGTTCAAATGCCGTCACAAATAAAAGTGTGATTATATTACCACAAAATTCATATAATTTTGTGATTTCCATTGTATTTTCCGAGGACTCTGCATATAATAAAAGTGTGATTATAACTCACTAAAACTCCAATAAAAGTGTGAGGAGTGGAGCCATGGAACGATTCATCTTACAAAAACTGCTGGACTGGAAGAACTCCCCCTACCGTAAGCCCCTCATTTTGAAGGGCGTGCGTCAGGTGGGCAAGACCTGGATTCTGAAAGAGTTCGGCAAACGATATTATGAAAACACCGCCTACTTCAACTTCGACGAGAACGAGGAGTATCGTCAGTTCTTTGAGACCACCAAGGACGTGGATCGCATTCTGCAGAATCTGATGCTGGCAAGCGGTCAGAAAATCGTGCCCGAAAAGACTCTCATCATCTTTGACGAGGTACAGGATTGCCCCAAGGTCATTAACTCCATGAAGTACTTCTGCGAGAACGCGCCGCAGTATCACGTCGCCTGCGCTGGTTCTCTGTTGGGTATCGCTTTGGCAAAGCCTTCCTCTTTCCCTGTAGGCAAGGTCAACTTCATGCAGATCGATCCCATGAGTTTTGAGGAATTCCTGCTTGCCAACGGTGACGAGAATCTGTTGACCTTCCTGGAGAGCCGGAACAATCTTGAGCCGATCCCCGATGCCTTCTTCAATCCTCTTTGCGAGAAATTGAAGATGTACTACGTCACCGGCGGTATGCCCGAATCGGTTCTCATGTGGACGGAAGCCCGTGACGTTGCTGCCATGCAGGAAGCCCTATCGAATATCATCGGCGCTTATGAGCGAGACTTCGCCAAGCATCCCAACATCAGCGAGTTCCCAAAGATCTCCATGATCTGGAAGTCCCTTCCCTCGCAGCTCGCAAGGGAAAACAAAAAGTTCATCTACAAGGTTGTCAAAGAGGGCGCAAGAGCTCGTGAATACGAGGATGCGCTGCAGTGGCTGGTGGATGCCCGCTTGGTGCACAAGGTCTACCGCAGCTCCGCTCCCGGTCTCCCCGTGGCGGCTTACGATGACCTCTCTGCCTTTAAGATTTATCTCGTGGACGTGGGTCTCCTCCGCCGCCTCGCGCAGCTGGCACCTACTGCGTTTGGCGAGGGCAACCGCCTCTTCACCGAGTTCAAGGGTGCGCTCACCGAGAACTTTGTGCTGCAGTCTTTGATTCCGCAGTTTGAAGTTCTTCCCCGCTACTGGACGCAGAACAATCCTCCCTACGAGGTGGACTTCCTAATCCAGCGCGAGAATGATATCTTCCCGGTGGAAGTCAAATCTGAAACCAACACTACCAGCAAGAGTCTGAAGAAGTTCAAGGAACTGTTTCCGGATAAGGTCAAGCTCCGCGTCCGCTTCTCGCTGGATAATTTGAAGCTTGACGATGATGTACTGAATATTCCGCTGTTTATGGCGGATGAAGCAGATCGATTGATTGGACTGGCGTTGGAACAACTGCAAACAAATTTCTGAAATGATTTGCCACAAAGATTTTCAGCGACTGATGCTGGATGCAGAAATCTATGTAGACCGCATTGTGGATATGCGGATCACTGAAATGAATGCCATTTATGAGTCGATGAGACAGGAGGTCATCCAAAAAAAGGGGAACGATCTGGAAGACATGCCCCTGCGGGCTTTGGAACTGGCACAGGTGGAAGAACACGAGTATTTCCACCATATCATCTCCAAGGATCTGAGCAGAATCCTTCGCGACATCCGTGAGGTACACCGAGAGGACATCACCACCGCGGATGAAGGGTCTATCGTTTTGGATGTACGCAAACAAGTGGAGGATGTGATGGCATACAAGGGCAGTGCCGAAGAAAAGCAAGCCCGCATTCTCCTTGCCAACCTCGGCATTGACTACGATGCAATCACCACTGAACAGTTTGTCAATCTGATCGAAGTGCTGAAACTCTCCAAGCACATGAAGAACCCCTTCAGCCCAAGCGGAAGAGGTCGCATGACCCACGGCAAGGGAAAAAGGAAACGAAGATAAAATCCACGGAATTGCTTGCCCCGGAAAATATATGGTTGTAGCTACTGTAGTAGCTCTGATAGATGCAAAAGGCCCCGATCGTCACTCCAAAACGGAGTAACAATCGGGGCTAATTTGCGTTTACTAATATAATTTTTCAAGAATTTCCACACATTTTTCAACACCAAGCTCGCCGCTGTTGAGGGTGATGTGGTAGTTCTGCGCATGGCCCCACTTCATATTAGTATAAAAGCGATGGTAAGCCGCTCTGCGTTTGTCTTTGTCTTTCAGACGCTGTTCAGGGGTCTCCTCTCGCTCACCGTATTCTGTCACAATACGCTCGCCACGATATTTCATATCTGCGTGGATAAAGACTTTCAAACAATCTGCCTTGTCCTGCAAGATGTAATCAGCGCATCGGCCAACAATGACGCAGGCTCCTTTTTCCGCAAGTTCTGTAATAATCCGTTGCTGGATATTCCAGAGATAATCTTCATTCGTGGGGCCAAAGGCTCTGTTAGCAAAAGCGGAAGACAGGAAGCCACTTGGAGCGTATTCGCCAGCGTCCTTAATATAGCTTTCTGCAAAACCGCTCTCTTGTGCAATCTTATGGATCAACTCCGCGTCATAGCAAGGAATGCCCAGTTTCTCTGCGACCTTTCTGCCGATAGTTCTGCCGCCGCTGCCAAACTCACGGCTGATAGTAATAATACGATTTTTCATCAGTTACTCTCCTTTACACTTAACTGTTTGTAAGTTCCACGGATCAAGAAAATTGCGACAAGGAACGTCAAAATGTCAGAAACAGGCATGGAGTACAAGACACCGTCCAAACCGAAGAAGATCGGCAAAAGCAGTGCAAAACCAACGCCGAACACCACTTCTCGAATCATGGACAGTGCAGTGGATGCTGCCGCTCTGCCCATAGCTTGCAGGAAAATGAAACAAGCTTTGTTTACACAAGCAAAAATCATCATGCACAGATATGTGCGAAACGCTTTGATTGCAAAGTCCGTGTAATAGACACTCTCGTTCGCAGCACCGAAAATGTTGATCAGTTGCCGGGGGAAAAACTCTACCAGAATCAATGCGACAGCGCCTACAGATGCTTCTGCAATCAACAGTTTGGTAAACAGCTCCTTAACTCTGCTCTTGTGGTTGGCGCCCATGTTGAAACCAACAATAGGGATACAGCCAGCCGCCATACCAACAACAATAGAAATGACGATCTGGAAGAACTTCATCACGATGCCAACGACGGCCATAGGGATCTGCGCATACTGCTCCTGCCCGAAAATGGCATCCATTGCACCGTATTTGCGGAGCATATTGTTGATAGCGGCCATAGCTGCCACCAGACTGATCTGGGACAGGAAGCTGGTCACACCAAGGATCAGTGTTCTTCCGCATACATGAGTATTCAGACCGAAATCACTCTTTGTCGGCTTAATAATTTTCATGTTGAATAGATACCAAATCGCCAGCGCAGCGGTGGCGATCTGGCCGATAACAGTGGCAACTGCGGCACCCATCATACCCCACTTGAATACGAAGATAAAGATGGGGTCAAGAATGATATTGATAACAGCGCCTGCCAAGGTGGAAACCATAGCGAACTTAGGATTTCCGTCGGCTCGAATAATGGGGTTCATGGCCTGACCGAACATATAGAACGGAATGCCGAGAGAGATGTAGAAGAAATACTCTTTGGAGTGATGGAATGTTTCAGCGTTCACCGTACCGCCGAACATAGCAATGATGCTGTCAGCAAAAACAAGGTAGATAGCTGTCAGAACAAGGCTACTTGCAACCATCATTACGACGGAGTTGCCCACACTTTTCTTTGCGGTGTGCGCTTCGTTTTTGCCGAGACTGATGCTGACAAAGGCACAACAGCCGTCGCCAATCATGACCGCAATCGCAAGCGCCACAACCGTCAACGGGAATACCACGGTGCTTGCGGCATTGCCATAGGAGCCAAGATAGCTGGCGTTGGCAATGAATATCTGGTCAACGATGTTATACAAAGCACCAACCAAAAGTGAGATGATGCAGGGAATGGCGTATTGTTTCATCAATTTACCGATACGCTCTGTCCCCAAAAACTGATTCGAATGTTCCATTGGTTTTACCTCCTTAAATAAACGCAAAAAAGGTGTAAGCCCAACAAAAGCTGGACTTACACCTTTCGGCTACGCACTGGTTATACTATATCAAATTTCTTCGGAAATTTCAAAGGATCTTTTCAACAAAAATCCTTCATAACTGCCTGTCCATCATTTTTTCTGCTGCGGTTTCTAATGTCTTTGGCAAACAAAAACTTGAAAATCGTTCTAACAGCAGGCTGAATAAAGAACAACTGGGTAAAGAACGCAAACGGGAAATTAAAGCAAACAAGTTTCAGCCAGTCTGCCAGCAGTGTCCAAATGCTGAAGCCGAATTGATAGTTGTAGTAAAGGAACGCTGCAATAAAGCTCATTGCAGGACACATGATGCCCACAGTAGCGCAAATAATGGCGGTTTCAAACAAGACAGGGTGGGTTGACCGGGGATCAAAATTCTTGCAGGCCAACTTAAAAGAAAGAGGGGAGCCTAAAAGATTTTCAAGCGTAAAGGCTAATACGAACTCAATCAGCACGACTGCCCAGATAGGAACAGGCTTACCGAACACAGGCACTCCGCCCATTTTACTGATAGCGGCAAGCACGCCGATTTCCCCGGTCAATCCCTTAAACATTCCGCCATGGATGACATACAGACTGAAAAAGACGTAGGCGTGAACGGTGATCACAACAGTAATAAATGCAAACACCATTCTTTGAAACTGATTTCTTGGCATAATAATCTCCTTTTTGGCGCAAAAAAAGACACACGTGTAAATCTGTGTACCGTAATCAGATTTACGCACTCAAGAGTGCAACGTGTGTCGTTCAAGACCATATTTATTTTTTGATACTATCGAATTGTAACATTTATACTTAGAAAAAGCAAGTTCACGAAGCTGAGTTTTTTTCAATGCGGGCAAAGATATAAGCCATCAATTCGTCCTTGCCCATTTTCAAAACATATTGCCACTCATCGTACAGACGCTGTTCTGCCGCTTTCATAAAATGGTCATCAGACATTCCGAGATGCTTTTTGCTTGCTTCTCGCTCTTTCTTTTGAAGATATAATGCCTTGATCATCATAATTAAGGCGGTGTGATCTCCGGAAGACAGCACTTTTCCGTAAGCCAACTTGCGTTCGTGATTGTTTTTGATCCAGTTAGGGGCTATTTGTGGAATCGAATCGATCAGTGCATTTACCTCTTTCTCTGAGGGCAGCTTGTGCATCTTTTCCAGAAGTTTTTGGTTTCCGGTAGGAATATAAACGGTTGAACTTCTACCGTCCACAGGCTTCAGAACATAATACTCTATGCTCTTGCCTGCGACCAGTTTTTCTTCTACTCCCGTAATTTGGCAAACGCCTTCTGCCCCATATGCAATGATATCGTTTGTCTTAAACATATGTGCCATAGCTTTATTTTTTCTCCAGAATTTGAATAGACCGAGTTGCGGCACTCAAATCCTCTTTGGCTGTCATGATTTGTTCACCCAGTTTTCGGTACTGATCAAATCTTTCATTCATTTCAGCACTTTCGGTTTCAAGGAATCCATCTACAAACGCAGATGGCATAATAAAGCGCTTGTCTCCAAAATCGAACTTTACAGTGATGGAAGTTTGTGTTTGATTGATAATCGTTCCACTACCAAAGATTTTATGTGATACAGCCAACCCGATCACATCTGCCTTGGCTATCACACTTCGCTCCTCTTCCATCTTTGCGATTGCATCTTCATCATGTGTAATTCGATCCTGATATGCTGCAATCTTCTGTTCTTTCAACAGTTGAGCCGGAGAAGGTTTTTTAGGCTGGGCTGTTTTGGTTGTTTTTGTGGTTGCCATATTTGCCTCCATAATAAAAAAGGGCGCATGGGGCCGTAGCCCCATGCGCAGCAGTTCTGTTAGTTCAGATAATCGCCAACAGGGCTGGAATTGTACTGCTTGATAACCTTGAGCATAATGGAGCCATCGGGCTCAGTGGTCTGCTCGACCATCCTATACTGGGTACGGTTGCGCTCAAGAGCCTTCTTATAATTCTCGACATCCTGCTCAACCTGCTTGACTGCCCAATCATGTGCAACGTCTTCCTTCAGCATGAAGTGAAGAGTCTGACAGATACAGGCTGCTTTTACTCGCTTCATAACACTGTATCCTCCTTAATAAAATCAATATGCAGCAAACACTTTTTCGGTGGTTTGCACATATTATATGGATATTATACTGATTTTTTGTTTGATTTTCAAAAGTGTTTTTGAACAAAAAGCAAATTTTATTTGCTGTCAAAATTATGAAATTCCAGATAAACAACTATATACCACATAAAAATTAAATAGATTTATTGCAAAAAACATTCCGCTCGCAGGTTTCCTCCACGAGCGGAATGTTGATTATCTATTCAAAAATCTGCTGCATTATTCATCCATGACTTGCAACATCATCCTGGCACTTAACCTAAAGCTGTTCTGGAAGATCAAGCAATCTGTGATGGTTTGATGCTCCCGTACACAATCTGTGTATTTCTCAAACAGCTCTTTCTGCTCGTCTGTCATGGTAGCTTTGAGTTTTTCTTCATTTCTGCAGATCAACTCCTGCAGTTTCTTGTACTCCTTACAGGGTGAGGTATCGTACTCGGTTGGCTCGATATTGCCGTACCAAAATTCTTCGAGGATGTTCATTTCACATCCTCCCAGATCAGCTCGTGGAGAACGATCTCTTCCGCACGGTTACGAATGCTGTTCATGGCACCAACCCATGCCATCGGGTCGCTTGCCTTCAACTCCTCGGTCACGCCCTCGGCTTCCTTCATCTCCTCGACGATCAGAGTCAACCGCTTCTCTGCCTGCTCGTTGAGCTCCGCAAGATACGACCACAGCTTGCCGCTCAAAACCAGCGCCTCATAGCGGACAGGACGATGCTCCTTGAGGTAGTCCCGGTGCATACGACCCCATTTACCGATGGGGTGCTGCACCTGCGGCAGGGTCAAATCAGGGAGATAAACATCCCCTTCCAAACGGTATTCCAAGCCGTTTTCATTGATACATTTTCTCATAGTTTCCGCTCCTTTTACGACAATTTTCATCACGGCCCGGCTATCGTGTCGTAAAAGTGTCGTAAATTCAGCAGCTCAGATTCGCCAAAACCATTGATATAACAAGGAATTTCACCTTTCTGTTCGTACCATGCCGTGGCACACGAAAAGCACTTTTACCATGTATTTATCACCCTTTATAAGTGTTTATATTTGTAATTTGTTACTTTTTCAAAAACTTGTCGTGTGTAAAATCTACGCACCCCTCTGCAAGTCTCCACGCAAAGTGTGTAGAAAATGTGTAAGTCTCAGCCCAACTTCTTCGTCTTTTCAGCCTTTCGGAATTCAACAACTCTCGCCATTTGTTCCGCTGCCTGCTCATAGTTCATGTGGGTATAGACATTCATCGTCACTCCCACATCAGAGTGTCCCATGATGTATTGGAGCTTCTTAATGTCCAGCCCTGCACTTGCCATGTTGGTACAAAAAGTATGTCTGAAGACATGAGGCGTAATGTGTGGAAGCGGGCTGTTTGGATAGAGCTTTCGGTATTTCTTCATCGCCCAACGCATTTCATTTTCGATATGCAGTGCAACCTTGGGCTTACTGTTTTTATCCAACAAAAGAAAACCTGTATATCCGTCTATCATCATTTCTACCCGCACCGAGGGTCTATTGGCAAGAATCCGTTTCAGACTGTGGTAAACATCATCTGTCATTGGGATGTAGCGGCAACCACTCTCTGTTTTGGTTTTCTCCACATAGTACCTACCCCTGCGTTCACGAACAAGTTGATGGTCAACCCGAATGCGTTTCTTTTCGAAATCCAAATCATTGATGGTCAAACCGCAGAACTCGCTAACTCGCATCCCGGTTTCCAACAGAACAACAAATTCATCGTAGTACTTTGAATATGTCTTATCCGCTCGGATAAAACCCATCCAAGTACTTTGCTCCTCTTCCGTCATAGCAGCACGCTTTACGGAATCGTTCGGAACAACATCAGTTATCTTAAACTCGAAAGGATTCTTGCAGATGACATCTTCGTTGTACGCCATTTGAAACGCAGGTTTCACTACCCCTCGGACGCTTGTAATCGTACTATAGCCTCTCCCATCTTTGTGAAGCTTGATAAACCATAACTGTGCATCTGACACCTTGATATCCTTAATGCACCGATAGCCGAAGTCTTCTTGTTTTACCAAATTCAGCACAAATTGGTAGCCGACCTTTGTATTGTACCGTACACCTTGCTTTAAGCTGATATACCGTTCCAGTAGCTCAATAACAGTGATTCTTCCCGCAGTGTAGTCAACACCGGCATCAAGACTCTTTTGCACGGTGCTTTCTTTTTGCCGCAGTTCGTCCAACGTCTGTGCATATATGTAGTTCCACTTGCCTTTCGGTCGAGTCTTGTATCGAAATTGGTAAGTAAGATCACTTCTTTGGCTTTCACCAGTCTTTAGGATTCTTCCTCTTTTGTCTTTGCGCTTTTCAGCCATACTCAGCCTCCTTAATCGAAAAGCGCGTCTAATATGGCAAGAACATCTTAGCATATTTCGACGCGCTTTACCACCTCAAACCGAGTATTGCCCGGCAAGATATGTTTCAAAGGGCTTACGCTTAATCAGCCGCTTATTTCCCACCCAAAGAACATATTTCTCGCACTCCGCAGAATCCGTTAATGTTCTCAGCTTGTTGACACCTATGTTGTAATAGGCGGCAGCCTCTTCCAGCGTTAAGTTAGCCTTCTACCATAAAGGTATATCCATTAGTTATTTCCTCCGTTTCAGTCAAATGGTGTTTCTTGCTTTGATAGTGCCAATCGGCATCTCATATAATCCTTGGTCTCCCACTCTTTAAACCGGTTCTCTCCAGTGTAGCGAATAACCTTGTGAATTCTCCGCAGAAGCGCAGCATAAGTTTCATAGGAACTATACTGCACATCTGTATACTGCTGAGACAAACAGAGATTCGAAATGATGTATACCTTTGTATAACAGGCTACTCGGTTCGTATAGCGACATGGCAGCGTAAGCGGATAGCCGTCCAAGTAGTTAAGCAAGCTTTGAATTTTGAACTGCGAATTGAACTCATCCAATAGCAGCACATCTTCCCCCGCGTAGCTGTCAAAGGGATGGGCATAGTCGGTGACTCGATAAACTCCAGCATAGCTGTACTTTTCCATCACACCTCGCGTCTTACCTGTTCCTGTCTTGCCAAAGATATATACCGTCTCTAATTTTCGAAACACATCACGATACTGCTGCTCCTTGATAACAAGCCTCGCCCGATCGATCATATCCAAATTCAACATATAATCCGGGTTGATCTCTATAATTTCGTAATTACTCAGACCATCCTTGATGTACTGACGCAAAACCGCAAGGTCAGTTCGTGCCCCCGGCTGCTCAACCGGAAGTTCGCCCCACTCCTCAAATGTATTGGGAACAGAGGTTTCACCCTTTGGATCCTCTGCCCACTTACCGGATTTTTGGACATACGCCCGATTCTCCTCACTGCTGCCGTTGGCGGGATCAATGTGTGCAGTGGGAAACAGTTTTTTTACAGTCGAAAACCGGATAGCAGACGTTTTTACCACAAAGAAAACATGGGTATGCGGTGTTTTCTCTTCCAAACCAACCTCATCCGCCATACACCAATATTTCAGCTGCAATGTATCAAGAATTTCGCGCAATTTCTCATGCGTCAAATCTTCTCCGGGGTTATTGATTGTCAGCAGGTACTTACGATGCCTTGTATCTTGTTCCAAATTCTATCACTCCTTTCGGTACAGGACACAAAGGTGCCCTAGGGTAATACTAGCCTAGGGCACCCCAAGCACCCGCCTTACGCTTCGCTCGGCGGGCAGCTTGCGCTGAGTGCCTCGATGCAAATTTCCTGCATTCGTTTCGGATTTCCAATGATCGGAACTTTGAGATAACGCAACTCCGCACCTTGAAAAACTACAACACCTTCACCGCGCCGAAAAGTGCGTCCCGCTACTTCCTCCTTGAAATCTGGCAATAGCATTTCGTAGATTGACTTCGCAGATGATCCAAGAATCACAACAACTCCATAATTCATACGCGAGCCTGCGGGGAATGCCGCAGCATCCGGTCTTTGAATTGCTGTGACAAGTCTGACCGAAAGCGAACGCCCCAGCAGCAAAATTTCGCTCACGCGATTCATCACAACGGCAGCAGCTTTCTTATCTTCAGACTGTAACGCAAGAATCTGCGCCATATACTCATCCCAAACCAGGGTGATCGCGTGTGTACTGCTGTCCTCTCCGGACTGGCGGGCAAGCATACGACCATAAACAAGCTCCAACGCCTGCAAGGTATCACGATAGGTGTAATATCGTGGGCATCCTCGCAGATATGAAAAGGCACTGTCCCCCTTATAGTCCGCAAAGTAAATCTCCCCACTCGGCTCAGCTAAGAACAACTTGGCAAGAATCGCGTTTTCAAGATAACTTTTGCCGCTACCGCTCATTCCGGACAGTAGGATGTGGCTATTGCTATCCGGCGCAAGATTAACTAAAATTTTCTCCTGCTCGCCATACCGTGTCCACCGCTCCAAATCATAGCCTAAAGTCAGTCCGGATTTCTGTTGGTTAGATTTCATCATCATAGGGCACACCACGGTTTTGGCTTGGCACCTCTCGAAAGCGCTGCAAATTTAGCTGTTTGCGCGCCTTAGCAATCGCGACAGTCTTTTCATCTGCGAACACTACTGCAACATTGATGCAATCACCGTAGTCCAATATGTCCATGATTAGAAGTGGACTATAATACGCCCCATCAATTTGAACCAACTCCGATGGAATTCCTTTCAGTTCGTGTGCGCGGATAAGCTGGGACAGTGTACGGTTTAGCTCCCGTTGAAGTCGCGTGACATCCACAGAGTTACGAACTCTTGCAAAAAAATTGAACACAACATAACCGTCCTTAATGGAAATACCGTTAGGCAGTTCGATAGTCCCCGGACTGGTCGGCATTATGATATCACTGTAGTCAGCAGCAGTCCGCAACACCAAAAATAGGGCATCGCGCACATACTCGTAAACATCCTCTGCCCAAACCTCAAGGAATAGTTCATCAGTCAATCGGTCTCTCTTCTCCCTTCGGTCTTTGCTATTCTCTCGGTAGGACGCACATAGCAAGCAGGCAATTCCCACGCCGCCAAGCAATCCCAACAACTTTTTGCCCCAAAAACTTTGGAAAAACCACCAAATCCCCATCAAGGCAAGCAACACAAATGCTATAGTCGCGGCGATCATCAAGAGAATAGTGCCAACACCGCAAGCTACACGCCGCCAATCGCTACTATTGATGCCATCGGCAATGTTATCCCCCAGTTCATCCAAACGGGTCTTTATTGCATTAAAAACAGGTCTCATGCAGTCACTCCTTTTGTACTGGCGGCGAGCCACGAGCGAACCCCGCAGCTCGCCGCCACCATTTTTACTTGCTCACAGCAGGCTGAGCCTGAACAGGCGCAAGCGCAACAAGGGTGCCGCTGTTGTCGAACTCAGCGTCATACAGCCCCGGATTGATTCGCTCAAACGGATAGACCTCAGGATCAACCGTTACCGTTTGCGCCGCTTCTCCGATAACGCCCCGCTTAGGCAGCACGATGTGAAGCTCCACGAAATCGTAATGACTTCCAGATTTTTTGGAAACACCAGAGCGATGCACTTTTCCGACAATTTTGATTTTCATAACAAAACTCCTTCTAAATGTAATTATACTTTTGAGTTTGCGCAAATGTTGATCACCATCTGCGCCACAAAGTGCCGCGGCACCTTCACTGTACACCACAAAAGCAGAATTATCCAGTTAACTACTCACTTGCATCAAATCCCCAAAAATACTAGCATATCAGTTCACTTTCCCTAGTATTTTTGGAGCTGCTTTACTTAGAAATAATTACTTTTCGAGCGGTATTTTTTGTGTTATAACAAAGAAAACTCTAAGGAGGTTATTTTATGAATGACAAAAATGCAAAACATGAAACCATAGTCTCAAAAACACTTTCAGACCACATCTTATCAATTCCTTCACTTTTAGGTTTATCAAAAATCGGATTCGAAGAGTGTCTTGCTCAAGAAATGTTCATGTCAGTCTCATCGATTCACCAGCTGAGATACAATAATATTCCGAACTCTTGGTATTCACACAAAGAAGAAAACAACAACATCAAAAGATTGCGCAAATGTTTCGAAAAAGCGGTTGAAGTTTACATTGAGGAAGAAAAAGATAGTCAAAAGCGTGAAAAAGCACTTACTTCTTGGGAAAATATAAAAAAACCTTATTTGGCTTTTTTAGATATTCTCTGCAATACACTTCGTATATGCCCTAATCTCGAATTTATCGAGAATGAAGCTTTAGTTTCCGAAATGATAAAAAAAGCTTCTTTTTCACTGTTCATGCGCATCGATTGGGCTACAATTAATTTTGAAAACGAAAAGCAGCTACGAAAATTATTGGAAGATTCGCAGCAATTCATCAAGGAATGTGCCTGCATGGAAAAATACATTTATTCCGATGATGAGCTAGATGGACTTCATGCGACACTTAATCAGTTGGGCTCCATAAAGGATGTAGAACTTCATATTGTTTAATTTCCCCATTATTTATCTCTAGAATGAAAACCACCCATGAGATGACACAACAGGTCAATTCTCAATGGGTGGTTTTGCTTTAACTGTATTCTCTTTTTATAAAATCGTCACGGCAGGAGATCATAGAATATCGATCCGGAAAGCACACCGATGCCATTTGCAATAATCGCTTCACTAACAGGGCAGTTGTTTCTGTCAAATGTACGAGTCAATCGAACGTCATCCACACCAGTCACAATGCTGTCGAGAGTCATTGAACCGTCGCCATTCATTTTGACTCTGTGATAAGATGTATTGTTATCCTCCCACTCCATTATCAGCAAATCATTTGAGGGAGTCTCAGAAGGGGAAACATCTAATGAATACGAAAACTCACGCGTTGTTGCCGGTTGATCTCCCAACTTCGGAATCTCTATGCTACCTGTTCCGTCCTCATTAAACTTCCATGTAAATACATCAAAATACCAAATTCCCAAGAGATTACGCATAAGAGCCGTTTTTTGCGCTTCCTTATTACCCAAGAACACTCTTAGATCAATGTAGTTCTCCAGTTCAGCAAATTCCGTTCTTTCAAACCTCAAGTTACTGTTTGCTGTAAGGAAAAATTGTTGTTCCTCTGCCAAAAAAGTAAAATCACCAATTTCTCCAGTCTCTGTTATTACTACATGCAACTCCTCGCCGTTAAGAGACCAAGAAAATGTACGTGCAACCTCACCAGTGAAGGTCGGATCGGAAGTAGACCAATCTAATGTATCATTAGGAACATAATATGTTTGAACTATTGACCCTTTGCCATTCTCATAAAAGACCATACTTTGTGACCAAGATCTCCCGTAATCGTCGTGAATACTCTGATCAAACCATTCTCCAAGCAGCAATTCTTCCGCCTCAAGCGCACGAGGAACAATATCTTCATCTAATACGGGTTTTTCTTCAGGCTTGTTTTCTTCGGCAAGCCGCTCTTCGAGCGATTCAATTTTCAGTTCTGCTGCGTTCAACTTTTCTTTTGTGAAATCTAGTTCCAATTGAAGGGCTTCATTTTTCTTTTGAAGTTCATATAGTTCTGTGCTTGATCCTCCCTCAGAACATCCTGTAAGCATAAGTACCAACAGCACAGGCAAAAGTGTCCTCGCAATAAATTTTAAGTTAGTTTTCATGCTGCACTCCTCTCTTCCGTATCGATATGAGGAATTTTCCTCATAATAACATGACTGAATTCTATGGGATAATAAGAAAAAAGTCAAGGGGTCGCGTCCATGATTTCATTTCAGCCACTTCGAAAATTGTTAGAAGACAGAAATATCAGCACATACTATTTGCGCAACAAATGCGGTCAATTCAATCTCGACAGCAAAACTATCCAACGGTTTATGAATGATGAATCTATTTCAACACACACGCTAAATTCTTTATGCAATATTCTTGATTGTACTGTTGCTGATCTCATAGAATTTACTCCGGATATAATCTCTCAGCAAGACTCGGATACTTGAACGCTTCGCGTGCGATCAAGCTATCCGGGTCTTTTCTTATATCAAAGTTTTTTGGCACAGTCGTCCTTCCAGTCAAGGTCTCATAAATTTGGTCTCCAAATTTTATGGCAAGTGACCCGTGGTCAACCTTGACTGTTCGTCCTCCTTGTGCATGAAGAAATCAAGCAAAGCAAGCAGACAGCTTTGCTGACACACATTTCTCACTATGGAGGACAACGCCATGAAGCAGACTACAAAAATGAGCCGCGCGGTCGGACAGCTCGAAAAAATCTATTCCCATCTGAATGAGGATTTCTTTGAAGGTACACTTTCAATCCCCATCATCACCGTGCAGAGCAAGCCCGGAACTTATGGACACTGCTCCGTGGCAAAGGTTTGGCAGAGACCGGACGGCAGCACCTACGAATTGAACATTGCCGCCGAAGTTTTGAATTACCCCATTGAAGAAACCCTCGATACAATGATCCATGAAATGGTGCATCTGTATTGCCGAGAAAATGGTATCAAGGAAGTCAGCCGGGGCGGTACATACCATAATGGACGATTCAAAGCTGAAGCCGAAAAACGAGGGCTTGAATGTTTCCGCTGTGGGCAGCACGGATGGAACACCCGCCCCAGTGAACGACTCGTTGAATATGCACTTTCAAAAGATTGGAATGAAATTCGCATCGGACGAAACAGCGGTTTTCAGCCCATTCGAATTGACAGCAGTGGAACTAGTCAGCCCGGCACATTCGGCAACGGTGAACGCAGACCGAGCAGCACACGCAAGCTACAGTGCCCTTGCTGCGGCAATAGTGTCAGAGCAACCAAAGCTGTGCGGATCATGTGCATGGACTGTATGCAGCAGATGGTCGAGGTTTGAAAGTGCATATGCAAAAACCCTCGGAGTTTTGAAACTCCGAGGGTTTCTAAATTACCTAACCTTATTAAAGATCATCGATAAAATTGCCAGTCGCCAATAGTTCACGCCCTTGTTCTATCTCCAGCAACCACTCATCAATCGCTTCTCTTGTCTCCTTTGTTTCATTTAGCTGAACCAATGTAGAATAAAACTGTTCACGTTCATCATCTGAAAGCACATCCGTAGAATCAATTACCTTGAATGAAACCTCACACCTATTCTGTCGGCAGTTGATATCTTGCTCTTGAATCCTTCTAACACAACTCCAAATATATTCCCGTTCAGGTTCCATTCCCTTGCTATAATTGTTCCTAACAAATCGGCGGAACAGCCCAATTACATTGTAATCATAGTATAGGCGTTCACATTCCCCCACCCCAATTATGAGCCCCATTCGCGAAGTAGGATCATCAACATTTTTGATCGAAATAGCATTAAATTGTAACTTAAAGAAGTATTTGTCGGGGTTGAGTTGAGTATTTACTTCCTCTCTAATGAACCGCAATTTTTCTTCTAATGCGTTCACCGCAAAACGTTGAGGGCAAATTTGAGCAAGTATTTTATAATAATCTTCTTTATCCCAAAACACTTCTTTACCAGACAGAATAGATGCAAACAATTTTTTCTGCTGTTCATCAGTCAGTGAGTTTGATGTGTAACATGCCGCAAAATAAGCCTGAAACGATCGATGAGAAAAACGATATATATCACCATCTTTGATGATGATACAAACAACATTACGCAAATCTTCTAAGTAGTCAATCGCACAAACACTGTCGAATCCCAACTTTTTTATGCTTTTTTGCAGATAAGCCAAAAGATCATCCCGCTTGAATTCATAGTCTTCCTTAAAGTAGCTTTGGAAACAAAAATGGGATAGAAGAAGCTTGAAACTTGGCTCATCAAGGTTTTGACAGCGGAACTCTCTGCGGTAACACCCTTTATCATTACTATCATGTGCACTATAAAGGGCATCATATGCCTTGTTATAAAACTCCGCCAAATGATTGGGAATAGAATTATTTCGCATAAAAGTCAGAAACATCATAGAAAGCAACAACGGATTTTCTGCAAAATCACGATGTTTTTCATACAGTTCATCTTCTAATTGGCGGCAAAATTCTTTCGTTTTTTCGTCTTCCTTCCATATTTTGGAGGCAAGGAAAATCGCTTGCTCTTTACTCAGAGGTAGAGATTTTAAAGTCGTAAATGTTTCCAATGGCGATGTATCTCGCCTAGGACGCGAAGTAATTATACAGGGATTCTTAGGATATTTAGCGCAAAAAGCTTGAATTGCTGCAGCAGTCTCAGTTGCTTGGGTTTCTTTGACTTCGTCGAATCCATCCATGAGGAAGAGATACTTTCCAAGTCGAAGACTATACTCAAACTGTTCTTTAGGTAGTTTGACATCGAAATCTTCCATACAAGAATAGATCAAATCTAAAACAGAAATTTGCCCTATAGATTGATTGCTAACCTTGCGCAATTCTAGCAAAACAGGAACATATTCTCCGCGATTAGCTGTGTTCAAGAAAAGATATCGCATCATCATAGATTTTCCGATACCACCAGTACCTAAAATCAAAATATTGTTGCTTATACGCAGCATCGAATCTATTGTATCAGCATCGATTCTTTTCTCTCCGAATTTGACACCAATGCTAACATAAATATTATTTTTTCCAATAATAGTACGCGGGGTTGTTCCTGTAGCAAGCGTCCGGACTTGATTATATCTCGTTGTTGCATTCTGCAAATAGCGCGAAAAAGCAGCTCCCAAGAACACTTGTGCCTCGGAATATTTCTTTTTAACGCCATCAACTAATCCATTTAATGCTCTGTCTACAAAAAATTCACCTGCTTTTTGAGCTCCTGCCTGAGTCCCTAAATCGAGCATGTTAGGGCTCGTCTGCAACTGAGTATCATTCATCAGCGTAACACCTCCCTTAAATAGACATTTTACTAAAGATATCCAGCACTTTCAACAGCCATCTACAAACAACAAGTCCTCAAAACATTCACTTCAAGGACTTTGTATTTTCTTTTTATCAGGACAACACAAAATCCCTGCAGAGGATCAATCTCTGCAGGGATTTAACCATATCAGACGCACATCATAGGGTGTGTAAATTGTGTGTAAAAGACTCGTTTGGATTTCTAAACCCATTGTGCCGCAAAGCTTTCAGCTCTCCTCAGTCGTATTGCCGTGGCACACGAATAGGATTTTGGTCATGGTTTTTCTTCCTCAATTATACCAATTTATACAGATCTATTTTGTGGTCTTTTCTTGTGGATATGTCGTTTTGAAAAATTGTATCACTTCTATCAGCTTTTTCAAGTTCTTCTCCCATGGCAGATACATCATTGCCCAAATGCTTGATTTCTGCATCAACCTGTCCCCAAACATTCTCCAGCCTCGCAGCTCGTTGCAAGTCTGGTCGGAACACTGAGACTGTTCAAATATACGAAAATTCCGTTCAGTCAGCGCGGCAAAAAGCAGCATGACCCATCGTCACAAAAAAGGAAACGAAAACAATTCTTCATTCCGTTTCTGCATTTTTTGTAGTATACTGTTTTTGGTAGAGATGAGGTCATGACCGCAACGCAAATCCAGCACTGGGCTATCTCTCCCTCTGAAAAATGGCTCTCAAACTCCAACAGGAGGTGTTCGCATGAGCATTGATCTGACCCGGCTCTCTGCCGATGAATACAATCGCATCCAGTCCGGCGAAATGACCCCTGCCATGGCTGCAGAATACCTGCGTGGCGAGCATATCATTCCCCGTGATTTCGGCGATATCCTCCGCGGGCTCTATCCAGCCGACGATATTCAGTTCCGTCTCACCACCGCCTTTTCCGTGGACAGCGACCCCTCCGCCGCCAATCGCAAGGTCTATAACTGGCTCAGCGGCAAGAATGTCCCCTCCAATCGGGAGGATATCTTCCGCATCGCCTTCGCGCTGGATCTCAGCGAAGGACAGGCGAACTATCTTCTCGGCTTCTGCACCAGTTACGGCATCCATTATCGGGACGGACGGGATGTTGTGTATGCATGGTTTCTCCGCACAGGCGGCGCTTACGCCGAGGCGAAGGAGTTCTTTGAAAGTCTGCCCCCTGTTCCTGCGCTCAGCCCCACCTGCGACGGTGTTCGCGTCACTCAGCAGCTGAAAAACGCCTTCTTCCTTGCCCAGACTACGGACGATCTCCGCCGCTGCTATCTGGAAAATCTCGAAAAGTTTGGTCAGCTCCATCTGCGGGCGTTCTCCTATTTTGACCGCTACATGGCGCAGCTCATCCACCCGGTTTCGGACGTGGAGGATGTGGATGAGGAGACCTATTCTCTGGAATCCGTCATGGAGACCTATTTCCAGATGCAGATGCCCTCCTCCCGCAGCCGCGCGGGCTACAGCGTGACACAGAAGCTGGTGAAAAACAACTGGCCAAACGCCACCACCCTGAAGGACATCTGCGCCCGCCGCAAGGATGTACCCCGCAAACTCCTGTTGCTCCTCTACGTCATCACCGAGAACGTGATCGACCAGAGCTACAGCGAGATGGACGAGGACTACGCCAGCGATGAGGAGCGCATTGAGGACCACTGGTGGACCATCAACGCCATTCTCACCGACTGCGGTATGCCGCCGCTGGACCTGCGCAACGCCAGCGACTGGCTGATGATGTACGCCATCACCGCAAATGACGAGACCATGAGCGAAAAGCTGGAACACGTCATCGCCTATATGTTCCGTGACATTGGATAACACCAAAACAGGGAGTGCCCGTTTGAGCACTCCCTGTTTTTTCGTATGTTTTTATCGCTTGATGATGGCATTGCCCGTGATCTCACCGTCGACCGCGTAGATGTTGCCGTCCTCCACGATGATCTTACCGTGGTTTGCAATGGTGCCGTTGACGGGGACAAAGCCCCAGACACGGATCGTGCCGTGATTCTCAACATGACCTCTGAGCTCCATCTGATCGCTCAGCCCCATCTCACCGTGGTTGACCATCTCGATTTCTTCAAAGGTATGCTCCTGCCACGCCCAGAAGTGGAGATTCAGATGACCACTGTTCTCAATGCGGCAGCCGCGGAAGGCAAAGTTGCCCTGTGCGTTCACAAGCCATGCATCCTTCGCGATCGTAACCTCACAGTCCTCCAGCCACAGACCACCCAGATTCACCAGTTCGCCCCCTGCCACATCAACGTGTTTTCCCTGCAGCTCAATGCCGCCGAGATTGACAAAGCGACCACCATTGATCTGGATGTGTTCCATCTCTCTGAAGTGCGTATGGTTGAAGAACCATGCATCATTGACGATGACCTCACGGCACTGCACCTCGCCTCTGTTCAGCCAGACACCGCCGTTTTCCACGATGATATCGCCGTCCACCGTCATGTTGTTGCCCATCACATAGCCGCCCTCGCCCACGATCACATTGCCGTGAACCGTCAGGCTCTGCTCGATGGCAAGACCCTTGTTGATGACGAGATCGCCGTTCCACTCCACATCGCCCTGCAGCTTGATGATCTCGCAGGGCTCATATTCCAACACACTTTTCAGTTCTTCCGCGTTACCGGCAAAGTGGCGGATATTTTCATATCTCGGACCGTCTTCGTTCCAGTCAAAGGGGACCTTCGCGCACCAATGCTCTTCGGAAAGCTCCAGCTTGTTGCCGATGTTATAGGTGATGAGACCGCAGAAGGGACCGCCCCTGCTCACCAGCTCCGCCTTGGTCGTCGTGTGCTCGATGACACCGCTGCCGTCCAGATATGCAGCGTCGATGGTACCGCTGTTGACAAGGTAGTTCTCCACCATCAGCACACCGTCGTTTTCCGCAATGATACTGCCGCTGTTGAACGCTACTCTTTCGCCCGCCAGCATGATGTGAGCGTTCTCGTCATAGATGCGGATCTCACCGTGGTTGATAAAGCCGTCGGCAACATCCATATAACGGCTGTCCACATTCTCAGACATGCTGCCGTTGTGTTCGATCGTTCCCACGTTGATCAGGGTGCCCTGCGGAATGTGGGTGTCGGAGGTAACAAACTCGCCGTAATTGATGAAGCAGCCGGGAACATCCATGTGGGTAGAGGTCTCTATCCGACCGTAGTTCACAACGGCAGAGCCGCCGTCAAACCAGTTGCCCATATTCATAGCACCGTGCAGCGTACCATAGTTGAACAGCATCGTGCTGCCCACGCACAGATGCGCACCGCTGAACTCGTGACCCTGCAACCTATCCATATCAACGGTAACTCCCTCGCTGATGCGGACAGGCTTCGAGATCAGATAGCCATCCTCTATCTCCAATCTGATATCGCTGTCGATCACAATGGCAGAAACTCCCGGATCGTCATTGGCTGCCACCAGCTCCTCAAAGGAATTTACGTGAGCCGCCTCTGCAAAAATCATCTCCTCTTCCGCGATCAGATGATTCCACGAGACCTGCTCATCCCATTCTTCGTTAACCATGGTTCTGATGGCTCCGCTGTCAAGGATCAGGTCGCTGCGATCATTCAGCCACAGGTAGCCGCCGCCATCCAGTCTTCCCCTGTCCGCAATGTGAATGGTGCCGCCGTCGCAGCGCACCAGTGCGTCAAGGCACATCTGACCCTCGCAATAGAGATAGCCGCCCTCTGCCACCGTGATGGGCACAAGGGTGTTGAATCCATGCCCTTCCGCGACGCGGACAGGCTTGGTGATCACCAGTTCCTCATTCTGCAGCAGGACCCAGGTCTCGAGAATGATGGCAGAGACATCGTCATCCTTCATCATTTGGCTAAGCTCCCATTCTCCGCCCACGGAGAGGGTCTTTGCGCTCGCGAAGAGATCCTCGCTCTGCTCCACTTCGGGCACATCGGGGGTATCAGAATTGCCGCCACCGAGGGTAAACACCAGCACAAGCAGCAGCACAGCCGCCGCGCAGATCGCTGCCACCATGCCCTTTTTCTGCTGCAAAAGGTCCTTCCAACCCGTCTTATGTCCGGTTTCCGCTGCAGAAAGCTCCTCTGCGGGTGCTTCCGCTGTTACGTTGATTCTCTCCGCAGGAGCTTCCGCGGTTGCGCTGATCTTCTCTGCAGGAGCTGCTTCCGTTGTGGGGATCTGCTCGGCGGGAGCTTCTTCCGCAGTCAGCACCGTCGCGCCGATCTCCTCTGCGGGTGCTTCTGCCGTTACAGAAAGCTTCTCCACAGAAGTATCTGCCTCTGCGGGTGCTGTCACGCCGATCTCCTCCGCAGGTGTTTCTTCCACCACGGAAATCTCCTCCACGGAGACTTCCACCGCAGTCAACACCGTCGCGCCGATTTCGTTTTCTTCCGTCTGCGCGATCGTCTCCACGGCAGACGCCGTGGCGCTGATCGCTTTCTCCTCCGTCTGCTGCACCGTCACGGTGGAGGCAGGCATCAGAGGTTCTTCCTCCACGCAGGGGATGGGCGCACCGTCGGGGATGTAGATCGCCGCGTGCAGCTCCTCCACCGACTGGAAGCGGCGACGGGGGCGAATGCCCATGCCGTACAGCAGCGCCTGCTCCTGTCGCTCTGTGATGTCAACACCGAGCTTTCGGGGCAGGATCAGTTCATCCTCGCAGAGGCGATCCAGCGCCTGGGGAGGGATCTTGCCAGTCAGACAATAGTAAATGGTTGCCGCAAGGGCATAGACATCCGTCCAGGGTCCCTGTCCCTTGTGCTGATACTGCTCAAGTGGCGCGAAGCCATGCTTGAGCGTGATGGTCATGGTCTCGGTGCCCCGGGAGGATTCCCGGGCGCAGCCGAAGTCCAGCAGGCGCAGCGCGCCCCGCTCCAGCATCAGATTGTCAGGGCTGATGTCACGATGGATCAATCCCTGCTGATGCATGGCAGAGAGGGCGGAGAACAGGGGCTCCATCACCGGGAGCAGCTCCTTTGCGGGAATGCGCCCGCCCTTCTGCGCCACCAGTTCCTTAAAGGTGGTGCCGTTGACGAACTCCATGACGATGTAGGCGGTGTTATTGCACTCAAAGAAGTCGCGCACACCCACGATCTCAGGCTGCTTATCCATGCGCGCCATGGTTCTCGCCTCGTTGAGGAAGCGCACCTTGCCCTCCTCATAGCCGGCGGAAGCCGCGCCCATGTAGCTCGTCACATCCAGTGTTTCTCTTGCAAGGCGGGTCACCTTGTCCGTGGGGAAATACTCCTTGATGGCGACCTTCAGCTCCAGACGCAGGTCACAGCCGATATAGGTAATGCCAAAGCCGCCCTCGCCCAACACTCTTCCCACCAGATAGCGCCCCATGAGGATCGTTCCCAGAGGCAGGTGATGGGGAGACGGCGTATATGCCCCCGCAGTGAGACCGCAGGAGGGGCAGGCTGCCCCTTCTTCCACGGGACTCATGCAGTATGGGCAGAAGCTTTTGTCCATTGTGTTCCCTCCCCAGTGGTGTTATCGGATCACCGCGCAGCAGCTGAAGTGCGTGGTGTTGGTTTCGGCGTTGTAATATGCCGAAACCGCCATGTAATTATAGTAGCGGTTGTTGCTTTCCACTTCCGGTGCTGCGTACATCTCCTGCAGCTCGCTCAGATACTCCTCGGGCATATCGGCACATTTACCGGTATATGCACGCTTTGATATGTAGCCGAAGTCCCACTTCACCTTGCATTCGTCCAGCGCAGTATCCCACCCGCTGCCATTGGGGCGGGTAAGAGAATCAGACTGGCTAAGTTCTTCTGCCCGGACCTGCATCGCATTCAGCAGATTGCCGTCCACACTTGCGACTGCCGTACCCACAGCGCTGTTCACACGTGCGCAGAGCTTGTTGGACCAGATCCACGCCCACGCATCAGAGTGGATATCCTCCACCCTCCACTGCACGGCATTGCAGATCTCGGACGCAACGTGAACACTGCCCGGAACGGTGATCTGTGTATTGGAGGAGACACCGCTGACCGCGTCCTTGTGGACCCATGTCACGGGATGCTCCGCAGCAGTCTCAAGGATGGTGACACTGCCCGCAATGTCCAGCACAGCGGCACGATCATTCTCCGTCAAGCCATAGATCGTACCGTCATTCGCGACATAAGGGAATGACAGCTTGCCTGCTCCGGTTTCCATGCCGTAATCGTAAACCTTAAAATTCTGCGGCAGCGCAGAGCTGTCTACAGGGGTCCCCGGCAACACCATGGCACAGCGGAGCTTGCCGCAGCCCGCAAAGGCATCGGCAGCAAAAGTCACCTTGTCAAACAGTGCAAGTGTACTCAGGTTGACGCAATTTCGGAATGCGCCGCTGTAGACCTCCTGCAGTTCCGTAGGGAAGCCTGCGGTAACAATGTATTCATTGCCCGCAAAGGCATTCTTTCCGATCTTCGTCACGGGATAGCCTGCATAGTGGTCATCCATCACAAGGATATCGTCCTCGCCCTTGTAGCCGGTAATGGTGACGCAGGCATTATCCTCATCCACGAGATAGACATAGCCCGCTTCGTTTTCCGTGTAGTACGCGTTTCGTCCGGCAAGGCGACCATCGGGCAGGATCACCTGACGGGAGCCGATCGCTGCGGGGAGAAGTTTCACATCCGCGCTTTCGGGCAGTTCAAGAGCCACCGCGTTTTCCGTATCGGTGAGGGCGTATGCAACGCCGCCTCTCACTTCCACGCCCTCAATGCGACCGAAGCCTGTGTCCTGACCGCGATAGCAGACAGCAACCCCCTTCGCGCACTCCGCTTTGATCTCCTCTGCCCGATCGCGGAACATTCCCTCTGAATCAAAGAACACGCAGCGGAGCTTCCACATATCTGCGAGTTCATCCATCCAGGGCTCCAACAGCGCATCATCGGTAAAGCACACAAGGGTGATCCCATCGCAGCCGTCAAACGAATCCATAGGAACCACATCTGACTGCACAAACAGAGACGCGATCTCGCTGTGACCCGCAAACGCATCCTCACCGATCCACTTCACAGGCTTATCCTTGATCGTTTCGGGGAGCAAAAGGGTGTCTCTGTCGCCGCCATAGCCCGTGATGGTCGCCTGACCGCCGCTGAGCTTATAGCGGAAGCCGTCGTCGGTGGTGCCGTGGGTAGAGACATAAAACACGCCCAAGGCGACCACCAGCAGCACTGCGGCGATGGCCGCGATCGTTTTCTTTCCGAGCTTGGTTTTTTTAGTCGGAGGCGGCGAACAGGGCTTTTCCTCTGTTACCGCAGGCGTAGACTCCGCAGCAGGTCTCCCAGCAGGTTCCGCAGCCTGCTCAGCATGGATGCCTTCCGTACGAAAGGAACTGCCCGTTCCCGGGTCAGTCTCCTTTTTCGTGGGAACCGCAGCCTGCCTGTAGGCAGAGCCTGCGGGGAACAGCCTGTCGCGGAAAATCTCCATATTGGCAGGGCGGGACTTGGGCTGCACGATGAGACCGCAGAGGATCGCCTCCTCCTGCTCGGCGGTCAGACCTGCGCCAAGGGCGTTGGGACGCTGCAGAGTATCCTGCTCCAGTCGGGTCACTGCGGGAGGAGGCAGGGTACCGGTGAGACAATAGTAGAGCGTTGCCGCGAGGGCATACACATCCGTATAGGGACCCTGACCACGGCTCATGTACTGCTCCACAGGAGAAAAGCCCTCCTTCAGCAGCACAGACATGGACTTGCCGTCCTGCAGGCTTCTTGCGGAACCGAAATCCAGAATCTTGAGTGCACCGTTCGGCATCAGGATGAGATTATCGGGGCTGATGTCGCGGTGGATAACGCCTGCCTTGTGCAGAATAACAAAGTCCTGCAGCAGTGCGGGAAGCTTGGGCAGCAGCTCCTGCGCGGTCATTCTCCCCTTTTGGGCGACGACCTGATGCAGGGGCATACCGTCCACAAATTCCATCACGATATACGCCGTGCCGTTGCCCTCAAAGCAGTCATGCACCGTGACAACGCTTGGCAGCGCGCCCACCGCGGAGAGCATCATGGCTTCTTCGAGGAAGCACTTCATACCCCCGCGGTAGACCTCCGCCTGTCCGGTGTGCGGCACGACCTGATTCACTTGGCTGCGCTGGGCGCAGCGGGTGGGGAAATATTCCTTGACCGCCACGCGCTCATTGGTCGTCAGGTCCAGCGCCGCATAGGTGATGCCGAAGCCGCCCTGACCGCGAGCTGCACCGATCTGATAGGTGTGACCCTCCGCGCCCCGCAGCAGCGTCCCCACAGGGAGCTGCCCGGGTGCAGCAGTCCAGTTGATGTTACCGCCGCAGCTGGCGCACACCGCGCCGGAGGCGGGTCGCATACAGTGGGGGCAATATTCCATAGCTTACATACCTCCCTTGGGAGCGAGTACAAATACTTCCTTCTCAGAGCCGAGCCAGAACTTATCGCCGATCTGGACACGGACAGCTTCGCTGGCAGCAAGACGCTGACCGGTTGCGAGGAAGGTGCCGTAGGTAGAACCCAGATCCTTCAGCCAGATGGTGTCGCCATCCACCATGACCACGCAGTGGACGCCGCTGATGCCCTGCGTATCGGCGGGATAGACCAGATCGTTTCTCGCAGGGTCTCTGCCGATGCGGACAGAGCCATCAATGGAGAAGCGCTGACCGGCAAACACGCCGCTGACACCCTGCAGGCGGGGACGGGTATCTACCGCTGCCGCAACGGGAGCAGAAGCGGGCTTGGTGACAGAGGTATAAGCGGGGGCAGATGCGGGAACTGCTGCGGGTGCCTTCTTCTTACCCTTGAGCACGAAGAATGCTGCTGCAGCAATCACAACGACTGCCACAAGACCGATGATCAGACCGCTGCCGGAGCCGGACGCAGAAGCAGTGCCGTATGCAATGCCGAGATCATCCAGCACATCCTTTACATACTTGATGCGAACGGATGCGGAGCTGATCTTATTGCCGCTTGCCATCGTCTCATGGCCGAAAATATAAGTATTGATACCGACCACAACGCCCTTTTCATCCAGCAGAGGACCGCCGGAGTTACCGTGGTTGATCTGTGCGTCGTGCTGGATCAGGCGGGTGTTGCCATAGGTCTCGGAGGTGGTGAAACGGGAGACCACACCGCTGGTGAGGGTCACGTCCTCCACGCCGCCCATCCACTTTTCACCGTAAACGCTTTCCTCAGTGAGGTCAGAGGTGCCGGGATAGCCCAAAGCATAGATAGAGTCACCGACCTCCAGGCTGTCTTCCTCTGCCTGCAGAGGCAGCGCCACACGACCGGGAACAGGCTCAGCCGCCTGAATCACAGCAAGGTCAGGATAGCCGCCCTCAGAGTAATAGATCACTTCAGCGGGAACACACTGAGTGGGGTCCAGTTCCTGCGTTGCGGGATTCCATGCACTGCTGCTCTTCAGAATCCAAATGGCAGCAGGGGGCAGCTCCGCAATAGAGCCATCATTCAGCTGATAGTAGTCCATCAGCACATGGTAGTTGGTAACGAAAATATCAGTTTCCTTGCCGACCTCACCCACGCCGAAGCCGGAACCGAGACCATAGTAGCCATCGGGACGGAGTGCCACGATACGGACAACGCCTTCGCGGCTGGCAGCGGCAGCCTTGCCGCCGGTATCTGCCATGGCAGGGATGGTGAAGATCGTCAGCATCAGTGCGAGTACCAGCGCACAAGACAGAAATCTCTTTTTCATAACTCTTTCTCCCTTATCTTTATCTTTTTACTCTTGCGTCAGCCAGACGACTGCCGCGGTATTGTTGTCATTGTTTTCGGGGATGCGCTCGCTCAGCCGCTTCCGCATCCGCGCGAGCCAGTCCTCGGGATCTGCCGCAAGATGGAGGTCCTCCTCCATTTCGCTTTCCAGCACGTACTCCCAAAAACCGTCGCTGCAAAGCAGGTAGGCGTGCTTTCCTTCGGCAAGCAGTTCCTCCGCCGCCTCCACGTTCAGCGCCCCCTCCTGTCCCACAGCACGCAGCACGCGGCTGCGATCCTCATGGAAGCGGATCTGGTCAACGGTGATTTCGCCCAGCATCACGGCAATCTGGGATGCGCTGTGGTCACGGGTCTGGAAAATCAGCCTGCCATCCAGAAAATGGTACAGTCTTGAGTCGCCGACGTGTGCCCATGCAGCTCTTCCTCCGCCCACCGTCAGCACCACTGCCGTGGACTTCATGGCGCACTGCGCCGTCTGGATCTCCTTGACCTTTCGGTTTGCTTCCTGCAGCAGCTCTGTCAGCGCCGCAGGGGAGATCCGTCCGTCAAAGCCGCCGCAGACCGTGCGGCAGAGCAGCTCCGAGGCTTGATCGCCGCCACCGTGACCACCCAGCCCGTCACCGAGGACAAGGCAAAAGCTGTCCGCATCGCCCTTTACCAGCCAGACGCAGTCCTCATTGTACCCGCGCCCGCCGATGTCACTATAGCTTGCAGTTTGGAGCATAGGGATTCCTCCTGTATTTGCCGCCGATCAGACGGCGAGGATCACTGCGGAATAGTTATCCTGATTGCGGTAAGCCTTTTCCGCGATGATTTCACCAAGGCGTTCTGCCGCCTTTTCCGCATCGTTTTCGAGAGCATTTTCGATCTCATACTCCTGCAGTGCGTTATACACACCGTCACTCATAAGGATGAACTTGTCGCCCTCACGGACGAGCACGCTCTCAGCAGGGATATCCACATATTTCAGCTGACCCATGCCAAGATAGCTGGTCAGACCCGCCTTATTGGGGTGGGATGCCGCACTCTGCAGCGTGCCGATACCGTTGAGCGCACCAATGGCAAGATCGTTTTCGTAAACGTGCTCACGGTTCAGCTGCATCAGCCGACCGTCTCGGTACAGGCAGATGCGGCTGTCACCGATGGAAAGATAGTGGAAATAGCCGTCGCGCAGCAAACCTGCCACCATGGTGGAGCCACTCTTGCCGATGCCCGTGGGACCCAGCAGCTGATTGACCTTCTGATTTGCCTGCAGGGCAAGGGGCAACAGAATGTTCCCCTCTTCCTCCGCGGCAAAGAAGCCATCCATCATGGCAGTGACCACAGCTTGGCTGACCTTGTCACCGTCCGCAAGACCGCCCATGCCGTCTGCCACCACAGCGAGAACGCCGCGGGAGCAATACAGCTCCTCAGGAGAAACTGCGAAGCAGTCCTGCTGGCTTTCGCGGTCGCCGATCTCATGGAGCTTGCCCACATCCACCGAGCCGCCCCCGACAGGGCGCACCACGCTTTCGACCTGAGGTGTCGGCTTCTTCTTTCGCCCCAGCAGCACACCGAGCACCGCTGCCACTGCGGCAAGCACAACCACCGCACCCATCAGAGAGAGGGTGAGAGTATCATACTTTTCCCAAATGGGTTCCTTTTCGTCCCGGACTTCCACCAGTTCGCCGGTCTCGGTGCTGTCCTCCGCACCGGTGGTTTCCGCGTCTCCCGTCGGTACATCCAGATCTTCTTCGGGCTTTGCTTCCGGCGCATCCTCAGGCGCTGCATCGGGGCTTTCTTCCGGCGCACCCTCAGGCTCTGCATCGGGCGCATCGGGCACTTCCTCATCCTCCGGCGGCGTTACAGGCGCCGCATCCGGCACAGGTGTCACCGAATCGGGATCAACAGGTGCACTCGGAGGCAGGAGCTCCTCTTCCGGGATGGTGGAGGTGAGGGTTACATACTCAGTCATTTGCAGCACCTTCCGTCCAGCTGAAGTGTTCGCCGCAAAGCGCCACCAGCATCAGCTTGGTGCTGCCCACGGTGAGCACGTCGAAGCTCTTCATCTGCATGGGGCTGAACACGGGTTCGCCGTTCAGTTCAATGATGTTGCGGCCATCCGCAGGACCAACGTGGAAGGTCTGCCGCTTTGCGTAGAAGGAGATCACCGCGTGCTTTGCACGGGAGATCTGGTTGTCGCCATGGATGTGAATGTCGCCTTCCTCACGACCGATGTAGTTGTAGCCGTCATGGATACGGAAATCAACGCCGCGCAGAGGACCGTCGATGCACACCAGCCAGCCCACCACGGGTTCCAGCTGACTGTCAGCAGCGAGGCCGCCGCCGGGAGTCGTAGGAACGCTGAAGGGGGTAGGAGGCACCGCAGCGCCGCCAAGATTATTCACGGGCATGGTGTGACCCATCTGCCCACCCGCAGGGGCAACAACATTCACCGCACCGGGAGCGGTGGTCTTGGGGAACGTGGGATCAGCACCGGCAGGATCAGTGGTCTTGGGGAAGGAAGGCACAGCCACAGGAGCAGTGGCGACACCGCCCTTGGCACACTCAGGGCAGGAGGAGTGGATCGCAGCGTTGTAATAATGGCCGTTAGGGCATTCGATCATCTTGATTTCCATAATAGTTCTCCTTTATATGTAATATGTGTTGCTTGTATCTGCCTTATCAGTTGATAATCACGATCTGGAACAGATTGCTCTGGTCACCGACATAAAAGCGGCTGCCTGCACCCACGGAGGTGGGGTACTGGGGAGGAAGCTTGCGTCCGTCGGCAAGATAGGTGCCGTATGCGGAGCTGAGGTCGGTCAGCACCAGACCGCCGCCCTGATAGCGGAGCGTGCAGTGGTGACGGCTGACACCGGGAGTGCCGGATTCAAAGCGAACAGCGCAGTCATAATCACGACCGATCACCACGCCGGCGTTGCCGATGGGATAGGTGCGCCCCTTCATGGCGCCGGAAAGAGCGGTGACACCCAGCTTCACAGCGCCCTGAACTGCGGGAGCGGTGCGGGGCATTGCAGGGCTTGCAACGGGAGCAGGAGCAGGATAGTAATCGTAGTCTCTCACAAAGATCGCCACGATGAAGCCCAGTGCCACGGGGACCTGCAGGAACAGCAGACCTGCCACCGTACACCACTTCCAGCCAAGGCGACCCAGATTGGGCTTACCCATGTGCTTGCCAAGGAAAAAGGGAGCCAAACCAAACAGCGCACCACCGAGCATAGAGAGCGCCCAAGCAATCAACAAATCAAAAAACAACATTTTCGTTTCCTCCTAATATGTATGTTATGGATGGTGTTTCCTGTTTTCTTGACTGCAGTATAGCACGGCATTTTTCGCGTTCGTCGAAGTGATTTCATCCGGCGGTCAAAGGGCGTTTTCACACACGGCAGGCTGCGCCCGAATCTCCTCCTATGCAGCACAGCGACCAAAAAGTACACGCTTCGATCGTCTATCCTTGTGAATTTTAATGCTTTCATTATCCGCTTTTTCTGCAAGAAAATCAAGGCTATTTTCATTTTGCCACCGGAATATTTGAAATACCAAAAAGTATATGTTTTTCCTTATTTTTCCTCTTTTGTTCCATCTGACAAGATTCCCATTCTGCAAACAAAAAACGAGGTCTGCCCCTTTCCCCCGGGGCAGACCTCGTCTCTCATTCGATATGTATTTTGCACAAAACCATGTCTTATTTCCGCTCATCCGCTCCGTCTCAGCGGAGTGCCGGCGCACGGGTGTGCCGCCGATAGACGATGGCAAACGCCAGCATCTGAATGGCAAAGGTCACGACCCAGCTGACTGGATAAGAGAAATACAGGGACTGGGGCGTATGGTACTGCGGGATCTGAAACACCGTGGCGATCCATGCGATACGGAGCCCGCAGACACCCAGCACAGAGATGATCATTGGTGCAACAGAGGCACCCATGCCGCGAAGCGCGCCCGTGGAAACATCCATCAGACCGCAGACAAAATAGGGCAGCCCCACAAAGGTCAATCGGATCATACCGCAGGCAATGGCTTCGGCAGAGTCGGTAATATAAATGGAGAGAAGCATCTCGCCAAAGCAATATACGAACAGACCACCTGCGATGCCGCAGACCATGGTACAGCCAAGGCAGATCCAAAGGGTCTTCAAAGCGCGCTTTTGCTGCCCTGCGCCCATGTTCTGACCGATAAAGTTGACCGCAGTCTGATGGAAGGCATTCATCATCACATAGAGGAAGCCGTCAATGCTCTGGGCTGCGGAGTTGCCGGAAACCAGAATGTCGCCAAAGGAGTTGATAGACGACTGAATGAGCACATTGGAGATGCCGAAGAGGGAGCTCTGGATGCCGGCAGGAAGCCCGATGCGGATGATCTTCATCAACTGCGGACGATGGAACCGCATTTGGGCAAGCTGCAGTCGGCAGGCATCTGTTCGACGCATCAGCACCCGCATCAGCGCCAACGCAGAGATCGCCTGCGAGATCACAGTGGCAAGCGCCACGCCCGCCACGTTCATATCAAGCTGCATTACAAACACCAGATTCAGCAACACATTGATCACGCCGGAGATCGAGAGGTAGATCAACGGGCTTCTGGTATCGCCCGCCGCACGAAGTATGGAGGCACAGAAGTTATAAAGCAGGGTAAAGGTAATACCGCCGAAATAAATCCGCATATAGACAGCAGAAAGCGGCAGCACATTTTCCGGTGTCCCCATAAGGGTAAGAAACGACTCGGAAAACAGAACACCCACCAGTGTCAGCACCACACCGCTGACGAGTGCCGCAGGAATGGCTGTATGCACCGTGCGGTGCACCATGTCACCGTTCTTCGCACCCAAAGCGTGAGCTACAGTGACACCCGCGCCAACCGAAAGACCGATAAAAAGATTTACGATCAGATTGGTCAGGGATGTCGTGGCACCCACTGCCGCCACGGAGATACTGCCGCAGTATCGCCCCACCACCATCAGGTCTGCCGCATTGAAAAGAAGCTGCAGCACACCTGTGAGGATCACAGGAATGGTATAGGTGACGATGTTGCGCAGCAGAGGACCTTGCAGCATCTTCTGACTATGATCTTTCATGTCTCTCCCTCCCTACTGTTGCCCTTTCTTCCTCACAACTGTTTTCTCAGGGTTATTATAGACCCCTGCAGGCAAAAAGCAAGCGGCTTCCCAAAAAGAAAACAGCCGTGTATTTAAACATACACAGCTGTTTTTCCATGTAAGAAAAGGCTTATTCGCCCTCCAGTACCGCCAGCATCAGAATACCCACGATGATGATGGTAATGAAAAGATACTGTCTCTTCGTCAGCTTTTCCTTGAGGAAGATACGAGACAGCAGCAGGGACACCACGCAGACGCTGGAGAGGATAGGTGCTGCGATGGCACCGTTTCCGCTCATGGCGTAAACATAGGTCAGCTGACCCGCAGTCTCGCAGACAGCGGCAAGCGCCTTATCCTTCTGCTTCGGCAGCTCAAAGGGCACGCGCTTGCACATCATAAACACAAACAGGATCGCGCCGCAGATGGCAAAGGTCAGCTCATAGGAGATGTTTGCCACAAGCTCGATGTTCTCCTCCGTGATGCCGATGAGAGGGCTGGTCTCCATTTCCAGAAAGAAAATGTCAAGGAAACTGCCGACAGCGTCGATCAGTGCATAGCAGAACGGCATGAGGAAAGCAACTGCCGCGAGCTTTTTGCCAAGTCTTGCGGAGCGGTTCACCTCAGCGCTGCGCTCGGTGTAGCTCACGCCGACCACGCCCACCACGATCACACCGATGGCAAGCCACACCATGGGCGCAATGGTCTCACCGAGGAAGATCACACACAGCAGCGAACACATGGCACCTGCAGTATTCTCAATAGGGTCAGCGAGAGACTCCTCGATAAAGCGGATGCCGAAGAAGGAGCACGCCATGGAGAGAAAGTAGCACGCCGACACGGGCAGGTAGGCGATCAGATTTCTCGGATCATAGGAAACATCGCTGGTCAACAGGGTAAAGACCGCGTGAATGCCCATCACTGCACCCACCATGACGCACACTCTCAGATGGTCGTACTTGGCATCCTCATGGGAGCCTTTCTTGTAAAACAGTTCCGCAGCGCCCCACAGCAGGGTCGTTGCAAGGGTAAAAAACAGCCACATAAAATGTCTCCTCCCGGTATCGCATCACGCAGCTGCCACAGCACGGATACGTACCTCTTTCTCTTGTCGCAAATTTCGATTACACATTATAGCACAACAGCTTTGGCAATCAAGAGAAATTGCCAAAGCTGTTGTGATTTTGCAAAATTTCACCAAGCGCGATTTGTTCTCGCCCTCAGTATTTACAGCACTTCGCACTCCATGAAGTACGACGTGTGCGCCTTCACGGTGAGGGATACCGCATGGTCGCCCAGCTGTTCAAAGGCAGGCATACGGTCAAAGAGTTCTCTCTTCGGCACGCTTGCGCCCACCGCGCCGAGGGGCAGACGAATGGTCACGTCCTCATCATTCGTGGAGATCACGCCCACGAACACCTCGTTTTCCGTGAAGCGGGCAAGAGCGACGATGCCGTTTTCGGCATAGAGGAACTTCATACCGCCGTCGCGGAGAGCTTTATGCTCTTTCTTTGCCAGCGCCATGGTCTGATGCAGGCGATACGCAACGCTACCCTTAAAGTCCTTCCCCCAGGGCATGGGATATCGGCAGCCCTCGTTGGTGTCCATCACGCCGTCAATGTCCGCCTCCGCGCCGTAATAGACCGATGCCGCGCCCGTGAGCAGGAACTGGAAGATCACCGCGCCGCGGTATTCCTCGCGGTTCACTTTCGGGTTATTCGCAAGGCGGCTCACGTCATGGCTGTCGATGAGGTTGAACTGAGTCTCCCACAGGGCGTGGGGCATTCTTGCAAGGTGATTCAGCACGCGGTTTTTCACATCCTCCGCGGACATCTTCACGGGGGCATTCTTCAAAACGGGATTGCGCCACATGAAGAGGTCGGGTTCACCGAGGAAGCTGCGGATGACACGCCCGCAGCCGAAATAGTTCATGGGGGAATCCCACTGATCGCCCTGCATGTGCTCCGTGCAGTCGCCCCAGTCCTCGGCGAGGATGTAGGCTTCTGGATTTTCCGCCTTGATGCTCTCCCGGATCTCCCGCCACAGCTCGTCTGCCAGCTGAATTTCGCCGTTGCGGGCGAATACGTCCGCCACGTCAAAGCGCCAGCCGTCGATGGAATAGGGTGGCCTGAGCCACTTCTTCAGCACGGAATCCTCGGCGCGATAGATGATATCCCGCAGGGTATCCGCGGTATAGTTCAGCGTCGGCATATTCTCAATGCCGAACCAGCCGTGATAGCGGTTATCCTCCTCGAAGAAGTAATAGCTGCGCTCCAAAGAATTGGGGTTGTTGTACGCGCCCTCGCTCTTCGGGAAGAAGAGTCCGTCACGGTTGAACCACTTGTGGGACGCGCCCGTGTGGTTGATGGAGATATCGAGGATCAGCTTCATGCCGTTTTCGTGGAGGGCTGCGCTCAGCTCCGCCAGCGCCTCGTCACCGCCGAAGTGGGGGTCTACGTGGAAATAATCGATGCAGTCATATTTATGGACAGAAGGGGCGGTGAAGATGGGGTTGAGGTAAATTGCCGTCACGCCCAGCTCCTTGAGATAGGGGATCTTCTCCCGGATGCCCTGCAGATCGCCGCCGTAGAAGTCAAGGCAGAAACCCTCTTCATAGGTCAGCGCCGGGGCGTTCCAGTCCTCCATCTGAATGGTGGGATGTCCGTCGTGGACGTAAGCGCCGCTGCGGACATCGTTCTTCTTCTCGCCGTTGCAGAAACGGTCGGGGAAAATCTGATAGAACACCGCATCCTTCACCCAAGCGGGCTGCACATAGTCTGCCAGCAGCACAAAGTCAAAGGCATGACCGGGCATGCAGGTCGTGACTTCCTTCTGATTGTAGAACAGGATACCATCCTCGGTCACAAGATAGAAATGGTACTGCATCCGCTTCTCTTCCATGCGAAGCTCCGCCTCGTAGTAGCGGAAACCCTTTTCTTCCTTGGCAAGGCACATTTCATAGAGCTCCTCACCGCCGTTTGGCATGGTGCGGAGAAACACCGTCTGCACGGGGGCATCCGCATACATACGGATGCGGACGGTCACGGTCTCGTGGAGCTTCGGAAAGGGATTGCTCACAAACTGAGACGTACCGTCACTGTACACACTTTCGATCCACTGTTTCATATCGTTCTCCTTTTCACGGATTGTTTTTCCTGTGCCAGTATAGCACCCTCCCCGCCTCATGTCGAGTGTTCCCGCAGTGCTTTTGCGACAATTCCCATCTTGCTCTGCCGCCGTTTTGGGAGTATAATAATTTGGTTAACAGTCTGATTCCACTTTGACAGGAGGATTTGATATGAAAAAACGTCTGTGCAGCTTCTGTTTGAGCCTTGTTCTGCTGCTGGGTCTGCTGCCCGCGGCAGCGTTGGCGGAGAGCGAGGAAGTCTTCGCCTTTGCCGAGACCGCAGTCACAAAGACCTGCGGTGACGAGCCCTTCACCATTACCCCGAACAATGTGCCGGCTAATTACATCGTCAGCTACAAAAGCAGCAACACCGCCGTTGCCACGGTGAATGCCGACGGTGAGGTCACCATTGTCGATGCGGGCACCACCACGATCACCGCCACCGCTGCCCTTGACCCCAACGAGGATCCGGCAGCCACCGCTGCCGTCAGCGAAACCCCGCTGACCGCCACCTACACGCTGACCGTCAACCCGCTGGAGACCGGATCGCTCGCCGAGAAGCAGGCAAGCGAGGTCTTTGTCACCGACATGAGCTATGGCGAAGACAAGTGGTTCAGCGCGATAACGGAGATCACCCTGCAAGAAGGCTGGTCCTGCAGCCCCAATGCCGTGCAGTGGTACCCCGACGCCTCCGACGCCTCCGACACCACCCGGTTTTCCAAATTCCGCCCCACTGAGGGTGCGGACAACAGCAGCACTCTGTACGTAAAGCAGGCAAATGACGAAACCGTCTACCGGGTCTCTCTGACATACAACTACGATGTGACTGATCCCTGCGTTGAGGTCGTCGATCAAAGCCACGATGAGTTTCCTGCCGGCTGGCCCACAAACCGGGTCAAACTGGATCTGTCTGATCCCGCCGGATCCTGGGATCCCTCCATTGCCACTTCCGGTGTCAAGATGGATGCCATTATCGTGGAGGATAAAAGCGAAACAAGATACCCCGTGTACTACGAGGATGACATCCCCTATTTCGTCACCTCGAAGAGCGGTAAATACAAGATCTGTCTGGAAGACAATGCGGGCAATTTTGTTGCGCGCGATGTGTCGGTCAACGTGATCCCCGTCTCCGATCCCGTGCCCACGCCTGAGCCTGATCCCACACCCGCGCCCACGCCTGAGCCTGATCCCACGCCCGCGCCCACGCCTGAGCCTGATCCCACGCCCGCGCCCACCGTCAGCCTCCCCGCCGCCCCCACGGTCAGCGTTCCCGTCTCCGGTGAGGGCAGCTCCGTCCGTGTGGACGCCACCATCCGTGGCGAAAACGCACAGGTGGACCGCGTGGACGAAAAGACTGTGGCGCAGATCTCCGACGGCTTGCTGCCCACCCCCCTCACCATGGACTTCTCTACCCTCAGCAAGCCCATCCATGAGGTGACTCTCCCTACGGAGTCCATCGATCTGATCGCGGAGACCCCCAACGTCACAGGGCTTGAGATCAAGCTCTCCACCGCCGCTCTGACCCTTGACAGCGCGGCGCTGCAGGCAGTCTCCGCTGCCGCGGGGAACAGCGACAAAATCAGCCTCTCGGTGAAAAACGCCGACATCCGCGATCTCTCCCCTGCCCAGCAGAAAACCCTTGCGGATCTCTCCGGCACACTGATCCTGGAGACGGGCATCCTTGCAGACGGCACGCCCCTGCATGACTTTGGCGACGGCTCTGTCCGTGTGGCGTTCCCCTATGACTCTTCCTCCCCCTATCTGACCATGTGGTATGTTGCCGAGGACGGCACGAAGGAAGCCATGCCCACCCGCTACCGCGGCGGCGTCCTCTCCTTCACCACCGATCATTTCTCTCACTACGTTCTCACCGAGGATGAGGCGAACTACCGCCACATCTGCCCCGCCGCGGATCACCGCGATGTAGCCACCGATGCATGGTATCATGAGGGCGTTGACTATGTCGTGGAAAACGGCATCATGGGCGGTTACAGCGACGGAAGCTTCCGTCCCGCTGCAAGCACCACCCGCGCACAGATCGCCACCATGCTGTGGCGGCTCAGCGGCAAGCCCGTTGTGAACTACCTGCTGCGCTATGAGGACGTGGCGGCTGAGCAGTACTACACCGAGGCAGTCCGCTGGGCAACAGCCGAGGGCATCATGGGCGGCTACGGCAACGGCCGTTTCGGCACGAATGACCCCGTCACCCGCCAGCAGCTTGCCGCCATTCTCTGGCGCTACGCCAAGTACCGCGGCATGGACGTGAGCGTGGGCGAGGATACCAACATTCTCTCCTATAACGACGTGTTTGATCTCTCGGAATACGCCATTCCTGCCATGCAGTGGGCGTGCGGCTCCGGCATTATCATGGGTAAGGACGTCAGCGGCGGCGGTATGGTGCTTCTGCCGAAGAACCACGCCACCCGCGCCCAGGTCGCCGTCATGCTCATGCGCTTTGCCGACTGCGTGCGGTAAATTTCACTCAAAAAAGGACATCCGTGTCTGCGGACGTCCTTTTTTCTGCGAAATCCCCGTCTTTTTGCGGATTTTCATTGACAGCACCGTTAATAACGCATAAAATATCAGGGTTATATTTTACAACAAAGGAAGTTTCATTATGAAGAAAACAAGTAATCCCATCGCCCTGTTGCCCATCGGCGTATTTCTTGTGCTGTATCTCGGCATGGGTCTGGTGTTTGAGTATGCGCTGAAGATCGAAATGGGCTTCTACAACATCCCCATTGTGGTGGTGTTTCTGGTGGCTCTGCTGGTGGCGTTTTTGCAGAACAAGGCGCTGAAGTTCGACGACAAGCTGGAAGTCATTGCCCGCAGCGTCGGCAACAAGGACATTATGACCATGGTGCTGATCTTCCTCGCAGCCGGCGTGTTCGTGGGTGTCACCGGCCGCGACAGCGCGGAGGCAGTCGCTTACTTCCTCCTCTCTGTCACCCCCGCCCGGGCGGCGGTCGCAGTGCTGTTCATCGCTGCCTGCTTCGTCTCCACCGCCATGGGTACTTCTGTGGGTACCATCACCCTCATCACCCCCATCGCTGTGGCGGTGGCAAACGTCTCCGGCTTCTCCCCCGCTCTTTGCATCGGCTCTGTCATGGGCGGCGCCATGTTCGGCGACAACCTCTCCTTCATTTCTGATACCACCATCGCCGCCTGCAACTCTCAGGGCTGCGCAATGCGGGATAAGTTCCGCGCCAACTTCAAGATCGCTCTTCCCGCTGCGATCGCAACTCTGGCACTGGTGCTGGTGATGTCTTTCAGCGCTGACGTGAGCCAGCTCGAGATCCCCTCATACAATCTGGTGCTGCTGATTCCCTATGTGCTGGTCCTCGCAGGCGGCATCGCCGGCATCAACGTGTTCGTGGTGCTGCTGGTGGGTATCTTCTCCGGTATGATCATCACCCTTGCCACCGGCACCGTGGACCCCATGTCCATGCTGGGCAACATGGGCGGCGGTGCATCCGGTATGTTTGAGACCATCATGGTCACCATCCTCGTCTCCGCCATGTGCGGTCTCATCCGTGCCTTCGGCGGCTTCGAGGCGCTCCTTGCTTTCATCCGCAAGGTCTTCCGCGGTCGCATCGGCGGTCGTCTGGGCGTGGGTCTGCTGGTGGGTACCATGGATATTGCCACCGCCAACAACACCGTCGCCATCGTCATGGCAGGCCCCATTGCCAAGGAGATCAGCGAGGAATACGGCATCAGCCCCAAGGAATCCGCTTCCCTCCTCGATACCTTCTCCTGCATCTTCCAGGGCGTAATCCCCTACGGTGCGCAGATGCTCATCGCCGTCTCCACCGCTCTCAGCCTTGGCTGCACGATTTCTGCCTTTGACATCCTGCCCTGCCTGTTCTATCCCTATATGCTGGCAATCAGCTCCATTGCCTACATTGTGCTCAGCGCAGGCAAGAACAAGTAAACATAGCAAAGAGCCGCAGCCTTCCGGCTGCGGCTCTTTGATGCTTATGGTCAAATCAAGTTACCTGCGCTTCATGCCCTCATACATGAGGTCATCCTTGCGAACCAGCATGGAGTCGGAGATATACTTGTCAATGGCTCTGTACTCGTTAAGCAGCGCCATCATCCGATCGTACTCTGCCTTCAGGCGTTCATCGCTCATCTCATGGGCAGGGGTCAGAGACATGTACCAGTCGGGATGCTTTCTGTAATCCTCGGGAGGCAGGGGATCCAGCTCCATGGGATCGGGTGCGCTCTGCTCGGGTGCGGCAGGACCTGTGTACTCAATGGGATCGACGAAATAGCGATGCAGGAAGGTCACGATCTGCGCGCGGGAGCAGGTATCCTTGGGAGAGAAGGTGGTGGTGGAGGAGCCATTGGTCACACCGTAACGCACCGCCCAGGACACTGCCTGAGAGGTGACACTGCCTGCCTTCACATCCTTGAAGCTGACCTCAGCGGCACTGGGACTCTTGGCATAGCGCCAGATGTACTCCACGGCTTCGGCGCGGGTGCAGGGGGTATTGGGCTTGAAATAAACACCGGAGATATCCACAATGCCATACTCCGTCGCCCAGGTCGTCGCCTTGCAGTAATAGGCATCGTCGGCGACATCAGAATAGTAGGACGAGGAGCCGGTGTCAGGAGAACCTGCCGCACGCCAGAGGAAGGTGATGATCTGGGCGCGGGTACACTTCTCGTCGGGGGCAAAGGTGGTGGCAGTCTTGCCGTTGGTGATGCCCTGGGAAACCGCCCAGGACACAGGGGTTGCATAGTACTTGCCTGCGGGCACATCGCTGAAGCCCGCCGCCGAAGCGCTCACCGTCATCAGTGACAGCAGAGCGCCGAGGCAAAGGATCAAACTCACAAGTCGTCTTTTCATTTCCGTACCTCCTCAAAAAACATCCCGCAGGATTTTCTTGGTAATATGATAGCACGCTTTCCCTCTTGTGTACATCTGTTTTCCTGAAAGGCACAATTTTCGTCCTCAAATGTATCCGTCTCTGCCCTGTAAGCCACACTCCGCAGCGAAAAAACGACCGCCGAAGCTTCGGCGGTCTTTTTTGATTCACTTATACATCGATCCCGCGCTTCATACATTCATACATCAGATCGTCGCAGCGAACCAGCATGGGCAGGGTATCATATTCGCCACGAGCTCTGTAGTCATCGATCAGCGCTTCCATGCGATCATACTCCGCCTTCAGACGTTCGTCCGACATCGTATGGGCAGGAGTCAGAGACATATACCAGTCGGGATGCTTTGTGTAATCCGCAGGGGGCAACGGATCCAGCGTCATAGAGGAAGAGGGCGTGGAGGGAGTGCTGGGCTTGGACATAGCGGCAATATAATCGCTGTTATCCAAAGGCGCAACAAAGTAGCGGTGCAGGAAGGTCACGATCTGAGCGCGGGTGCAGGTGTTGTTGGGCGAGAAGGTGGTGACACCGGTGCCGTTGGTGACACCGTAGCGCACCGCCCAGGAGATGGCTTCTGCCTGCTGGGTGCCGCTCTTCACATCGGTGAAGGGAACACTTTCGGCGCTCTTCCAGCCGTCATACATCCAGAAATACTCCATGGTGGCCGCACGGGTGCAGGGGGTGTTGGGTGCAAATGTGCTGCCCTGTACCATGCCGCGTTCCTTGGCCCAAAGCGCCGCCTGATAATAATAGGCATCCTCATTGATGTCCAGATAGGGGTTCATCAAAAAGGTGTTGGAAGTGGGGCTGCCTGCCGCACGCCAGAGGAAGGTGATGATGTGGGCACGGGTGCAGGTATTATCGGGAGAGAAGGTGGTCGGCGTGGTGCCGCCGGTGATCCCCTTGGAAACCGCCCACTCTACAGGCTTGGCATAGTACGCCGTAGACTTCACATCGCTGAAGCCTGTCGCCGAAGCCGATACAGTCATCAGAGACAGGCAAACGCCGAGACAAAGAATCAAGCTCACAAGTCGTTTTTTCATTTCCGTACCTCCTCAAAAAACATCCCGCAGGATTTTCTTGGTAATATGATAGCACGTTTTCTCTCTTGTGTACATCTGTTTTCCTGAAAGGCACAATTTTCGTCCTCAAATGTATCCGTCTCTGCCCTGCAAGCCACACTCCGCAGCGAAAAACGACCGCCATTTGGCGGTCGTTTCCTTACTCCTCTGTATCCGTGAGCGCATCTGTCTCCTGTGCAGCAGCACGTTCTTGGTCATCGACATTACGACTTCTGCGGATCGCTGCATCCAGCGCATCGATTCCGGTATTACTGCTCTCCATGCCGAGCTTTTCCAGCACCGCAGGAATCGCCTCTTTCAGCGCATCTGCCTTGCGCAAAGTCTCAGGGGAGACATAGCCGCCCGCCATCATCTGCAGGGCAAGCTCTTCAAACAGTCGCGCCGCATTCTCGTCATTGACCGTATAGCCATGGCTTGCCGCATAATCCATCACTTCTTCCAGCGTCGGTGCATCGGGGTTACAGTAGATGTATTCCTTCTCTGCGTCACCCTTACCCTGTCCGGCGAACCAGCCGCCGCCCACAGCCTGATCCGGCTGCTCGGTATCCTTGAGCGCGCCGTCACCGATGTTGCCGATGCCGCCGCCGCTGTCCACATAGTTCCAGCCGCCGTTATAAGTGCTGGTCTGCAGCGCGGGAGAAAGTCCCTGATCTGCGATCAGTGCGTTTCTGCTGTCCTCATAGAATCCCGCAAGGACGTTGTTGCCCGCCGCCACCGCTTCACGGATCAGCGTGTCATAGTCCTCCAAACCGAGCGTACCGTCATACTGGATGTTACGCTGCGCAAAAGCATTGTCCAGCGCGCTGCCGCTCACCAGCTCCGCCTTTTCCATGGCGGCATTGTAAACGCTCCGATAGATATCCCCGGCATTCACGACCTTAGTCTGATCCAGTCCGAAATGCTCCATCGTATAGTCGTTGCCGAGTTCCTTTGCATGCTGCACACTGAAAGACTTTATAGGATAACCTTTCTCGTTGTAAGTAACATAGTAACTCCCCAGCTGCACCGTCTGCCCCGCAAATTCCGGGCGGCAGGTAGTGGTATTGCCGTTGGCATCTTTGTACGCACCAAGCCCGTCCGCTGCACTTGCACCGGTACCAAGCACACGGCTCAGCACGCTGTTTCTCATCTCCATGCCCGATCCCTCCTTGACAACCCTGTAATTACATTTTTATTTATTATACCGCATTTCTTTCCAATTTGCAAACCCAAAGCACGCAAGCTCTGGTTGATTTTGAAATCTCTTCTTTCACCACCCTTTTACGACACGTGCATACCTGGAAGAGGCAGGCGAAAATTCGTCCGCCTCTTCATTTTTGTGAGCTTTCACACCGTCAGCACTACAGCTTCATCCAGTACGCATTCTCCAGTGCCGCGATCTCTTCATCTGTCAGTCCCAGCGCCCTGTAGCCGCTGAAATCGCCGATGCTCGCCAGCAGCTCCGCCTTCTCCATCTGACGGTCATACTTCTGCTCCCGCAGACTGTCTTCGCGACTCAGCATACTCTTGAGAACATTGGCATAGTGATCCAAACGCTCCTGCTCCATCTGCAGCGCCTGCTCCGCGAAGCTGATGTCCCCCGTAAGCTGCGCCTGCAGGATCGCCTGATCCAGCTCGCTGATTGCCCCGATGCGGCTCTGTTCTCCCTCTCTGAGGGCATCCTGATAACGGGTGTTCAATCCCAGCAGAGTGCTTTCCGCCGCACCGCCGGTAACGCCCTGTGCCGCCATCTGCTGATCGATGTTTTTTCTGGCATTCTCGCGGTCGATATAAAGCTGACGGAACATATCTGCATAGCTGTGATTCACCGCGTCCTTTTTTGCGTTGTACTCACCTGTTGTCTGTGCCGTCTTTGCATCCGTAAGACTTTTCATCTGCTGCAGCGCCGCCGCATAGCTTCCACCGTTACCATAGAGTGCCATCAGATGATTTTGAGGACTGCTGCCATAGCCGCCAAGATACTGGCTATAGAGGTTCTGATATCCGTTTCCTCCGCTCGCCTGTGCACTCGCTGCCTGCATGATCTTTCCATACGCTCCGCCGCCTGCGGTCTGCATATTGCGGATGGCTGCATCCAGCGCCTCCGTACCGCTGCTGTCTCTCTCAATGCCAAGATTCTTCAGCGCCGCAGGAACAGTGGTCTTCAGCGTCTCTGCTTTTCGCAGATTCTCAGGCGACACATAGCCATTTGTCATCATCTCCCGGGCAAGGTTGCCGAGGGGCAGCGCCGTACTGTCGTCATTCACATCATAGCCGAGAGCCGCTGCATAACTCAGCACCTCCTGCATGGTGGGCGCGTCGGCATTTCTGTAGAAATACTCCTCTGCCGCGTCGCCTTTGCCCTGCCCCGCATACCAGCCGCCGCCCAGCGCCTGATCGGCATCGCGAAGGTCTTTGAGTGCTTTTGCGTAGATATTACCTACACCACCACCATTGTCCACATAGTTCCAACCACCATTATAGGTACTGGTCTGTTCACTGCCTCTGCCCTGACTTTGCAGCAGTGCGTTTCTGCTATCCTCAAGGAATCCCGCCAGAACATTGCTGCCCTTCGCCGCCGCATCCCGAATCAGCTTGTCGTAGTCCGCAACGCCCAAAGCACCACTGTACTGAATATTGCGCTTACCATAGGCATTATCCAACGCATTGCCACTCAGCGTCGTTCCACTGTTCATCACGGCATTGTAAATTCCCTGATAGATGTCGCCGGCATTAGAGATCTTCGTCTGATCCAATCCCATGTTCTGCTTGGTATAATCGTTGCCAAGGCTCTGCGCGTGCTGCACAGAGGTCGCCTTTTTGGGATAGCCCCTCTCGTTGTAGGTGACGTACTGGTTACCCAGCTGCACCGTCTGCCCTGCAAACTCCGGGCGGTAAGTGGTGGTATTGCCGTTTGCGTCTTTGTAAGCGCCAAGGTTGTTGCCCGCGCTTGACCCTGTACCCACCGCGCGATCCAGCACGTTGTTTTTTGCCATTCTTTACTCCCCCTTCACTGCTCTTTTAATCATCACTGCCGCCTGTGCACGGGTGCAGAACGCCTTGGGGCTGCTGCCGTCGGTGATACCCAGCGCCACCGCCTCCTGCAGCTCCACGCCCACCTTGCCGGTCTGCTCCTGCATGCCCAGCACATTCTGAATCTTGTTCGCCAGCGCCAGCACGGTTTCCTCATCCATGCTCGCAATGTCGTCTTTGGTGATCATCTCTGCATTACTCCTTTCATATTTCGGCATCAGAGGCGGCAAGCGCCCCGCCGTGATCATCGCCCCCGCATAATGCCCGTGGAGATCCCACTGCAGGTGGCACTTCTCAGGGAAGCTCTTCCAGTCCGCGCCGGAGCTGAAGCCCACCTGCTTCGCAATGGCGATCACGCGGTCGAAGAAAGCGCTGTCGTTGTACTCCTGCCCTTTCACATTCTTGCAGAAATCAATGGCGAGACCCGCTCCATGGAAGGTGGTGCACTTGCTGTTGGTGACGATGTTGCCGGGGCGGGTACGTCCCTGGGCGTAGAGATATGCCTGATACTCGTTATCCCGCACCGTCTGCGTGATGAGCACCGGCAGTCCCTCCGCTTCGCAGAGCCGCAGCCAGATATGTACATTGGATTTTACATCGTCACGCAGCAGCGCAGTATCTCTACTGTTCACCATTGCCGCCACCGCCTTCTACGGCATCCTGCACCTTCTGCGACTGCGTACCGAAGTAGAACGCAATGATTACAGCGTAGATGGTCATAAAGTCCTGCGTGATCTGATTGGTCACCGCCATATACGCAAACACAGCGGTCAACACCAGCGTCACAATGCTTTTCACAGACAGCAGATTTGCCAGTCGTTTCTGAATGTTATTCATACAGTTTCCTCCTTCTTCGTCGGTTTCTCACTCAAAATTTTCCGCAGGCACAGCATCAGCAGCTCCCCACCCACAAAGGCAAGGATCACGCCCAGCAGCGCCGCAGGATCGTGCCCGGTGCAGGAGAGAATCCGCATCGCGTAAGCGCACGCTGCAGATCCGAACAGGATGCACCAAAGCACGATGAGCTTGCTGAACAGATGCGGTACCGCGCCGATCTTTCTAATTAGCTTCTTCATGCGCTGCCTCCGATCTCAAACTCCGCCAGGATCTTCTGATCCAGTGCCTTCAGCTCGTCCTCCACTGCTTCAAACTCGCTCATTGCCTTCTCCAGCTCCCCGTTAGGGGGCGGATGGGTCACACCACGGTGCAGCCAAAACAATAACCGACCTTCCGCGCGTCGCCGTTTCTGCTCCAGCTGAGACCGCTGAGTGCGCAGCTGCGTTTCATTCTTGCGGCGAGCCTCCTCTTCTTCCAGCTTGCAGTCAATGTATCTTCGGATGAAATACAGAACAAAACCACTCACAAGAGCGCTCACCACTACCCCCGGCAGCGCTGCCTTGCAGGCAGCGAGAAACTCAGCCACAGAAAAGCTCCTCCTTTTCTCTGCGGGCTTCCAGCAACCGCCCAAAGCCCAAGATCTTATCCAACAAGTTAAACAGCCGCTTCATACCGGTCACTCCTCCCCTGTGTCGGATTCCGACACATCATGCGGCGTACTGCTCGCCCGTGATCTCCTCATAGTCCGCAGCCGTGATGACTCCCTTCGCCACGGCATTTGCGACCATTTCTTTTGTCCACAAGCCCTGCTTGTACCACTTTGCAATCTTAGCTTTCATCGTTTACACCTCCAGCAGCGTATCGGTCATCATGGCAGTGTAGGTGGTTTGGGCTTCAACACGGTCGAGTTGGGTGGGGATGGGTTCCTGTTTCGTCCACTCGCCGTCCTCAACGGTGTACTCAGACATATCGGAAATGCCACGAAACGCACCGATTTCGTTTCCGTTCTCGTTATAGAGGAACACGGAATCTGCGGTTTTCTTTGCGGATGCGCATTCGTACTCGCACCCATAAGCAATTACTTTCATTCCATCATCCCTCCTTTATTCGTAGATTTTTCCTTGATAAACAATCGTTTTAGTGCTTGCGTTATTTGTTATGCTGGTTGTATATAGGATACTGCCATTTACTGAGGACAAGCCGAGGGTAGTTCCCTCTTGAATAGTACTTGCCGTAATACTGCACAAACTCATGCTAACGGTAATCGCCCCTTTATAGTTCTGTGCCCCTGTTGCCAAAACAGAACCACCACGGATAAAAACTTCACCGTTATTCACAATGTTAATTGCGAAGGCTGTGTTGGAAATAATATCACAGCCTTCAATATGAACATGCGTATTTCCAGCAACGAACATATTCCCTGTAACCTCGAGCGAATATAACGACACAGAACAGTTGTTATTTTCAACTTGAATGTTTCCTGTGATTTTCGGTTTTTCAGTTTCTTGATTTAGCAATGCAATCGTTCCACTAATGAAGCTTTGTATTTTTACAGTTTCTTCATAAGTTCCTGGTGCAATGTAAATTCGGATTGTGTATCCACCCAAGTTTTTGGGAATAGAATTAATTGCTTTTTGAATCGTGGCATACGGACTGGTGGAAGTTCCGTTTCCTGTTGCATCGTTACCACTTGCGGAAACATACACGTTTGCATTATTGGTACACCCAGCAGGTGCAGCACCCACCATTGCCGCTGTGTAGTCGCCGATTTGGGGCTTTACCGCGCCCCTGCGCCCGTTGAAGGACGCAACGCCGCCCGCGCCGATGATCGCCTGCTCCAGCCAGTTCTTCAGTTCCTCCAGCGCCGCCTGCGCGTTGGCGGCGTTCAAGCCCGCAATGGGGGTCATGCCCAGCTGCGAGATGCCGCTTGCCCCTGCGGTTTTGGCGCTGAGGTCATCCACCAGTCCGTTCAGCTGCTCCGCCACCACATTTCGCACCAAATTGTCAAATACCTTTTTGTTGTCTGCTGCCGTACCTTTCATGCGGTCCGGCGCTGCGATCACGCCATGCTGGGCAATGCCCGCCTCCGTGATTTTTCTGTCCTTCAGAGCTATATTTCCTCACCTCTCCTGTTACTTCTTCGCATAGTTGCCCACCACAAAGTGCTTTACAATGCCGTAGATACCGAAACCTTCGTTCACGGCATCGTTCATCACAATGATCTGCAGGCGCTTGTAGTTCTTGACCTTCCGCATAAACGGGATCTCCATGGGACCGTCGTTGGCATTGAAGGTAAATCGGGAAAAATCGATATCCTCCCAGTCAAAAATATCCATCTTGCCCTCTGCCGCCTCCACGCCCACTGCATCACGATCTGTGCGAAACAGGATCTTCGCGCCGGATCTCGCAAAGGGTTGCAGCGTCACAGCATTGCCCCGCTTGATCATGGTTTTCAGCCGCATGGGGTCGCCGTCGTCATCCGCCTTGGTGCTCCAGACGGCAGAAATGGCTTCTCCGTCATCGTTGTAACGCTCCATCCCTTCCCGATCCGTATTGAAGCGGCAGATGCGTCCGTCTTCTGTACCGAAATAGAGGGCTTCTCCGCCGTTGTCGATCAGATTCATTACCACTCGAGCGGGGACATGTTCCCAGTAAAAGCACTCGTACAGGAACGCTGTATCATTGCGACTCGGATAGCTTTTCTGCTGCTTGCCGTCAAGGATGTAGACCCTGCCGCCCACGAATACCAAAAAGCAGCCATCATAGCTGCAGCATACCGCTTCGCTCAGATTTTCTTCCCGCAACTTCGGATCTACACGATAACTTCGGTTTTGGGTCACCCGCTCCGCTGTGAAGCTGTTGGTGGTGATGGCATAGACCCCGCCGCCTGTCAGCAGCAGCTGCTCATCACCGATGTTGCCAAAGCCAAACCTGCTTACGCCGCCCGCACCGCCAAGGCACGGACGGATGGTGAACGCCGCATTACCTTGACCGTCAATACTGCCCGAGCGGATAAACACCGTGGAGTCCTGTCCGTTATCCTCCTTGATGATGGCAAGATACTCTCCGAGTCTTCGATATCCAATAATCGCAGTCTCTTCTGTGCCGACTACTGCATATCGTGTGTCGGGCCAGTAACCGCCGTCTGCATAACCGCTGGTAAAGTCCTGGTTCTTGTAATCCCCGTTTCCGCAAGCAACAATGCGGTCACTCAAACCATTCACACCCCACACCACTGCCGTGCGGCACTTGCCAATACGATTTGCATAATCATCAAATGTCTTTTTGAAGGTGATGTACACATTGTCCTCCGCCCCCACTGCAGGCTTCGCAGGTACCGTTGTAAATGTCACTGTCCCCTTTGTAAGATCTGCGGTATAGGCGGTAATAATCTCGCCGTTCACCTTCACCTCACCCAGTTCTTCGATGTCCTCATAGGGCAGCACATAGGTTTTTGCCACACCGTCTGCAAGAAAGCGCACCGTCTGCCACGGACACACCAGATTGATCGCCTCATAGCTCACACCGCCCCCTGCGGGGTCACGCGCAATGACCGTGGTAGGGATATAGCCACACTGCTCTGCCGTTTCCATGTTTTCCCCGTCATAGCCCAGCAGTTTCTCTCCCGTAAAGATCCAGAGCCTGCCACCAAGGTACACCGCGCAGCTCCGCTCGTCCGGCAGACCGCTGCGCAGCTCCTGCGGCTCTCTGCCGTCCTCATACCAACGCAGCAGCTTTTCTCCCGCATGGACGAGCAGATGGCGTTCCCCCTCAAATCTCGCCTGAAACAGACCGTTGATGCGTCCGTTCACCTTCTGCAGCGTTCTCCAGCCGGGACGTTTTTCGGGCATTCCCCCGCTGCCCGCAATCATATTCACTGCCCAGGGACTGCGACCGGCATCCACAAGAGACGGATCTGCCGAAAAATCCACTCCCCGAAAGCCGGAATACACCTTTGTCCTGATGCTTTTCACACCCGTCATTCATCTCACCTCCCGAACAGCACCTGCCGTACACCTTGTCCGTCACCATAGTGCCGCACCGTGGGTCTCAGCTGTGCCTTCTTCAGCAGATAGATCTGCCAGTAAGGGGAAAAGTCCGTCACCACCTCTGCCAGCAGGCAGTGCGCCGCCACGTAGTAAGGGATACAGTTTGCGGCATCCTCCGCCACTTCCAGCTCGTACTCGTCCCCCGCGTCACCGGGAATGGTCGCAGGCAATGCCACATATTCGATCAGCAGCTTGCTCATATCATTTCCTTCTGCTATCAGCTTGCCGCCGATGATGTCATACTTCCCCGTAAACTCACCGCCGCATTGCACACTCACCAGCTCCATCATGTCCTTCGGCAGATCATATACCTGCATTCCCTCGCCGCCGGTGAGCTGCAGCGTGATCACGCGATAGAGCTTCTTTACCTGCGCAATGTCCTTCTGTCCGAGATCGAACAGGTCTGCCATGCGGTTTTCCAGATCCTCATCCACCGTGATCTCGCCGCCATTGGAATACTCGTCCAAGAGCTTACGCACCTTGCGTTTTCCTTCGCCGAGGGTCATTTACCAACCCTCCCCCACATACAGCAGCGAAACTGCCGTCTCTGCAGCAGCGATCAGCGAGAGAGTCTTTGCGCACAGTGACACCGGACAGGTCTCACCCGCGCCAAGGGCAAAGCCCGTCTCTGCGGTCACGGTCGCGCCGTTCTCGCTCTGCTCGGTGAAATACACCATAGCGTCACCGCAATTCTTGATGAGAAAGCTGCGGCAATTCACTGCCACATTCACCGCAGTCGTGCCAACCGCCACCTTTTCTGCCGAAATGATAGGATAAGTCATAGATCGTCCTCCGTTCTTTGTTTTATGCCGGAAGATACCCCGACGGCGTTTCGCCGCCGGGTGCTCTCCCATTTGTTTGCCCGTTTTAGTTGGGGTTGCTGAAAATGATCTGGCGGGCATCGCCCCAACCCACTGCAAAGTCCGCATAAGCGGTGAACATCTGCTTGAGGGGGTTGTCCAGCTCACCCTCCATCACCTCGGGCTTGGAATTGTAGGCAATGACGAACAGCTCCTTCATCAGGCGGCGGTCGCAGATTGCCCACTGCTTGCCGTTAAAGCCGTCGTTGCCGCCGCCGATGACGATGTACTTCAGACCGTACACGGGGTTTGCACCGTGATTTGCACTTTCGGGATCCAGACGAGCATCCTCGCCGCAGATCTTCTTGGCGGTGGCTTCCAGCTCGGGGCTCACCAGCAGAGTGTCCATCTCGCACAGGAAGGGGAAGCCATCGGGGGTCACAAAGCGGTTCGCCTTGCTCTGAGCATCGGTGATGGCGCTAACGGAGAGGGCGCTGTGCAGCAGGTTGCTGAAGGTACCTGCCTCCTCATCAGGGATGAAGGTACGACCCTCACTGCCCTTGGATGCCACAGGATGGGCGGCATTTGCCCAACACACGCCGTCGCCGCCGACCTTACTCTCGTCAAAGGCACTGCCGAGGGTGCGCAGCACGTGGAGATACACCGTCATGGCAGCGGCGCTGCCCAGCACCGCACCGGTACGGCGGCACTCACCGGTCTTGTCGATCATGATCTGCTTACGACCCAGCACCACACTGGAGCTGAACTCCTGAGGGGTCAGAATGGTGTTGAAGCCACGGTGCTTCTCCACAATGTTCAGATTGTTGCCATCATAGGGCTGCAGCTCGCCATAGCCGCCGGATCCAGTCAGCTGCAGATCGATGCTCTTGATGGTGCGCTCACCCAGAATGGGGGAGAGCTTGTTCATGCGGTCGGCATAGGTGTACTGGAATGCCTTTTCCACGAACTTATAGTTATCGGTTTTCCATGCGGTAGGGTTCACAATAGGATTCATACTTTTTCCTCACTTTCAAATCAAAAAATCAGTTCTTCAAAAATTCTCTTGCCGACATTTTCATGTCGGGGTTTGCCCTGTTCCATGCTTCAAGGCTCGCTCTCTGCTGTGCGGTCAGCACATCGCCGCCGCCACCGCCGCTGCCGGTAGATCTGCGGCTGCGACTCTCCGCAACGGCACGGCCTGCGTTCTCCGCACCGCCTACAATCTCTCTGTAATCCTCGTAGAGCCCTGTAAGAGGTTCCACGCCGTATCGACTGCCGCAGAATCGCAGGAAACCGGGATTGTTGTCCAGCTTTGCAAGATCTACCTCGGGATGCTTCCGCTGAAAGTCCTGTGCATCCATTCTCACGAAGGCTTCTCTTGCCGCCATCTGCTGCGCCCGCTCGCTGCGCTGCAGCGCACGGACAGCGCTGCGAAGCGCCAATTCTCTGCGCAGCTCCTCTCTGCCGCGGATGGGGACGCTCTGCTCCACCTCACTCTCCATTGTGGCAAAGTCATTTTCACCTCCTCCCGCACCGTCGTTCTCTTTGACGCGCAGGTCCTCGTCCCTTGCGTCCTCCTCGCCTGCCGCGCCCTCCGGGTAATACAGCTCCCGCTCGCTCACACTTTCATCAGCTTCGCTCACGAGAAGCTCTGCCTCGTTCAAATCCTTCATCCTGTCTCCTTTCCGTTTCCGGGCTTCATGCCCCCCGGCGGGCAAAATCACTTTTTTCTGACACCGCGGGGGCTGTTTGCGGTATCCGCCGCTTGCACGACACCACTTACCATCTGCAAAAATTCGCCATCACTCTCCAGCGCCGCCGTCACCCGAGGCGGCACTTTTGATTCAAAGCGCTGCCGCCATTGCTCCATGACCTCCTGCTTCCCGGGGATATCCATCAGCTCCAGCTCCGCAGCCAACAGCCGCCAGTTTTCTGCGGTCACCTTTGTCGCCGCCAGCTTGTCCAGCGCCTGCAGGGTCAGCACGGGACTTCTGCCAATGGCATCGCCCACACTCACCGTCACATCCACACGGGGATAATAGGTGTTTGCCGCCTCGATTTCCTCTCCACCCACGTCGAGCTTCGCGCCGCTTTGCCGTGCAAATGCCCCGCCGTTGTAGCGCAGCGCCTCGTTCTCATCCTGTGCGTCCTTTGCACCAAGAAACAACAGCCGATCATCGCGGTAGAACTCCAGTGCCAGCCAGTCCAACAGCTCATACAATCGGCAGAATCCCGCATCGCGGTCGGCGCGTTTCAGCTTCTGCTGCTCCTGTGCGTCGGTACGCAGCTGCAGAAGTCCGCTGGCGGTGCTCACCTTGCTGGTCTCGCGCCCGTTGTTGCTGTCAAAGTTGCGGTTCGCACGCTGGATCTGGGTCAGCATCCACTCCACCATGTTCAGGCACTTCACACCATCACCGAGACCGCCCAGTCGGGTCACACCCCCCGCACGTCCGGGATTCACCGTGATTCTGGCTCCAGGGGCGTTGGTAAACTCCTCCCCGGGGGGCAGTGCGCCGTCCTCCACCAGCACGATGTCGTTTGCCATAAATGCATCGTTCAGAATACCCATGGCAAGCTCACGGTCTGCCGCATCCACCATGGAAAGAATGGGCGCCAGCTCACTGCGGTTGTAGAACTGGGTCTCATCGCGGATACACCAGTAATGGACAAAGGGAAAAAGCTTGCACTGTCCCCCTGTTTCTGCCCAGTAGTTCGGGATATAGCGGATCTCCTGCCCGCCCGCCTGCATGCTGCAGGCAATACTTCCCGCCTTTACGCCGTCCTCCGTGTCCTGCGGCTGCCTGAACCAGAACTCCATCACCTGCACCAGATCCTCCCGGGCATCGCTGCCTGCAGTGAAGGGTTCAAACATCCCCTCCTCCGTCTGATAAAGCCGACCGGTCACGTCGTCCAGAGAGATGCCTTTTTCCTGCATTTCCTCCCGGTAGGTGCGCCAGAAGCGAAGCTTATGCACCGAATAGACGTAAACAAGATACTCCGCCGCCTGCAAGCCATCCTTGCCTGCCGTGGGATCGATATAGAGATCCTCCACCGGAATGTCCTTGATGCGGATGTCGCCCCGATGCTCGCCGCAGCACATTTCTTCATCCCAGTACGCCTTCCAGAATGCGTCGCCGTACTTGCGCAGTCTCCGCTCATTGCTGGTGTTCATGTCACCCAGACGATTGGCTTCACAGATGTACTTCACCGCAAAGGCTCGCTTTCTTGCACTTTCTCCGTCCTGCTCGCCATCGCGCCCATGAAATTCCGGCTGGGGCACTTCGGGGATGATCTGACTTTCTACCATGATGTAAGGGTCGGGCACAGCAGGCGGGAGCCAGTCCACCCCCTGCTGCTGCAGCTGCTCCTGCAGCTCCTCTGCCACAGCGTGGCTGCCGTTATAATATTCCTCGTAGCGCCGCCACAGTGCCTCCTGCCCCGTGCGCTCCCCCTTCGCCTGCGCCAGCAGCCACTCCGCTGTGTTCACGCGCCCCTCGGGCGAGGTATAGTCATAGATCCGATTCTCCAAAAACGTCTCCCTGTCGGGCAGATCTCTGCGCCATCGGCGACTCAGATTTTCCAAGATACCCATGCTCATCTCCTTCGTTTATTCTTTTCCAGCTGCTCTCGCAGCGTTTTCTTCCTCTGCGGCTTCTCCTCCGCGATCTCCACGCTCTGCTGCTCACGGATGCCGTGGCAGATCGCTGCCGCCATCACAAGGTCGTCGTGCTCACCCGGTGCCGCCTCAGGTCTCATCTGCTTGTTGCGGACAAATACCAGCATCTCCCGCAGCGTTACAGCACTGCGCACTGCCTCCGGGGTGTCCCGCATCACCGCATGGAGATTGGCAATGATCCGCGGACGTGTGCCGGCGTTGGTGTCCCAGCCGAGCTTGCGGCTCTGCAGCTCTCTTGCCGCGTCATCTGCCTTTTCGCGGATGTAGAGCTTCGGATAGTACCATTCCTCCAGCTTTCGCTCGGGATAGGTGCTGTAGTTGATCTCCACTCCCACCAGCGCCGTGTTGTAGTACAGCCCCAGACAGTAGACCTGCTGGGCATACCACAGCTCGCTCCTGCCGTCATACAGCAGCTCTGCCGCCTGCACGCCGCTGTGGTTGTCAATGAGGTGTGCCGTGAAGCGGTCACTGCCGTCTCCCGCCGTGTCACCGCCAAGTACATAGGGATGTCCCTTTTGCGGCTCTTCAAAGATGCTGATCTCCCCTCGCGTCCCCTCCTCCCATCGGATATTCTTCGGCTTTCCCCCCGCATCCGTCTCATACACAAAGCACCCTCGTCTCACGGGTTCTTGCGTTCGGGCGATCTGCAGCAAAATCTTCTCGTTGTCGAAAAAGGGGTTGCCGCTCATCAGAAACGCCTCCTCCGGACAGCTCGGATATTCCTGCCGGAACTTCACCGCATCGCCACCGAGATTGTTGCGGATGCACCAACGCCGCCACGCAAGCTGCTCCTCATCCAGTCCGTAGGCTTTCTGCAGCTCCCGCTCCTCCTCCGTCCACTCCGTGCCGCTCACAACAGGCTTTCGGTAGTTCGGTTCTTCATACCAAGGAAAGAACAAGGGCAAAAAGCCGTTTCTCCCCGCCATTGCATCGTCCCAGAAGTCCTTAAACTCATTGAAGCCATTGGGAGTGCTCTCAATGATCACCGCCGTCTGGGGATCGTCCGGCACGGCGCTGAGCAGACCGTCCAGCGTTTCCTTCATTCCCTTCCAGAATGCCGCTTCACTGGCGTGGACATTGGTGAGAGTGCTTCCTCGTCCCGCACCGTCGCTTCCCGCCGTCACGCAGCGAATGGCACTGCGAAGACCGGGGTTTGCCGCCTTTCTCTCTGCATTCTTCTCCGGGTTTTCAAAGACGATTTCTCTTGCGTTACTGCTCTTGCGCATAGGTCGGAGATTCTTCGGCAGCATATCGAAGAACAGCTTGTTCATACGGAACAGCTTGGTGGTGGAGTCGCTGCTGTGGGCAATGATCAGGGTCTCCACCAGCGGTCTCGTCACCGTGTCGTGAAAGAACAATCCCTCGATCACTGTAGAGAAGCCCAGCTGACGAGCTTTGAGAATGATGATGCGGACGGGCTTTCCTGCAGCGCGCTCCCCTTGGATGATGTCATACAGCCGCTGCTGCGCGGGCTTCAGTCTGAGCTTCACGATTCGTTGATCCTTTGCCCGGATGTGGAGAAAGTGCTCCATGTAGAACTTCCCGTCCCGCAGCTTTCCGATCAGTTTTCTCACTCCTCGCCGCCTCCCAGCAGTTCCTCCAGCGTGCCGCCTTCTGCCGCCTCGCTGTCGAAACCGAAGTCATGCTGCAGCGTCAATATCACACCCTTGAGATCCTTTCCGGGTCGGGTCAGAAGCTCCCGTCTGAGATAGCGCTCCACCCGCCTTTCTGCCGCCATAACGACGGCTTTCGTCCCGTCGTCCTCCTTCATCAGTTCCCACTGTGCAGCTGTCAGCCCCAGATGGTTTTGCAGATCTGCGATGGAAGGCGGCACCAACCACTGCTCCACCAGCACCGCTTCTCCTCTGCCGTTCCGCGCCGTTCTCTGCTCAAAAATCTCCCGCCCGTTCTTGTCCTTCTCGCCTGTTGCCGCGGCTTCTGTCACCTCCGTCATGCGGGAGATCCCCGCAAAGTAGTCCTCGATTCCCTCTCTCCATTTCTTTGCCGTAGCTCTCGCCAACTTCTCACGCTCCTTTGTTCTGTATTCTCTCCCGTCCGCTGTCGGCACTCACTGCTCTGCGAGACATCGCAGACACGCGCGGTAGTTTTCCTCCAGCAGACGCATCGTCAGCTTTTCACTCTCCGTCGCGCTCTGTATACCCGCCGCGCCGATCAGCTGTTTCTTTCTCTGCTCATAGACCCGATCAAGCACTCCCCGATCCTCCGGCATTTCGGAAAACCCAAGGGCTTTGAAACACTTCGCCGTCTCCATCTTTTTCACCCCCTTTCATCGGCTTTTAAAAAAACCTCCTCTCACCCTTAGTCTCCCAAAGGGCTTTTGGTGCACGTTTTCGTGCAACACTTTGAAAAAAAATTTTTTAAAAACCCAAAATTCTTTATCTTGCTCACAAACGTCCTTCCTCCGGAGACAATCCATCTCCTCAGCAGCGTTCTACGCCGCGCTATGACCCGACGCGCTTTCCTTCTTGCTCCGATACCAAAAAAGCCGATTGCCGCTGCTCTCCCGCAGCGGCAATCGGCTTTCATGGCGCATCCAAAACCTTGTTTACTTTATGTATATAAAATGCTGCAGACAGCTTCCCCCTCTTTTGCAAAAGTCTACATCACAAGCAAAAAAGACACCCTCTCGGGTGTCTTTTCGCTATGGTGGAGGCGAGGGGAGAAAGCCGCTACGCGTCTTCCGTGCTTGGCGAAGGCTCCGACTGCGCCCCCTATCCCACAGGCGAGGGGAGTCGCTTTTCTGCGGAAAAGCCACGGCGGTTGCGACATGCCACCGGCATGTCGCCAAGAGCCGCCTTTCGACTCCCCTCTTGCGTGTAGCCAAAATGAAAGAGCTGCCTTGCGGCAGCTCTTTCATTTTGGTGGAGGCGAGGGGAGTCGAACCCCCGTGTAAAATCGCTATACTCCTTGCAGCTCTAAGCATAGTTTTCTCTCATGTGCAATTTCGTGTGCAATTTTCCTCTTACCACCACCCAAGGTCCAGTGCCTTTCTCGGACCTTCGGTCTCACTGATCTGCTTCGAAAAGGTATTGAACTCAGATCTCTCATTGGGCGGCGTCCATCTGTATTTCAACTCCTTGACGCTGCTCACGCCCTGCGCTGCCTTCATCTGGTTCTCCATGCCTTTCTTGATCTGCTCGTCTGTCAGCCCCTGATTCAGCATATCGTTATAGATCGCCTCGTAGTCCTCCCAGTTATCCTGGGATGCTGCATAGAGGATCTTCCACCAACGCACACGACTGCCAGTGTAGTCGATATCATAAAGCATCTTATCCAGCTCATACTGCATCCGGTATGCGCCCGCTTCAGAGAATGCCGTGTTGACCACCGCCAGCAGATCTCTCTTGATGTTAGCCATCGGCAGACCGAAGATCGCCGCAAGCTCATTCGCCATATCGAGCCCTGCGTTTGCGACGGTCTTTTTGCCTGTGCCCTTGATGGATTTTGCCAGCTGATCTGCCGCCTGCTTCACATCGCTGATGGCATCCATATCCATGCGGCTCACATCGTAGCCGGAGATCACAGAGACGATGTCCTTTGCGTATGGCACATAGTTGAACACATTGAAGTTATCTGCAAAGTTCTCCGTCCAGTTCTCAAAGAACTTCTCCCAGTAATCCTTTTCCCTGTCGTCGTCACGCATAGCGTCAGCAATCGACTGCGCCACTGCGTTCAGTGCAAAGGATACCGTCAACGCACTTGCCGTGCGAGCAAGTCGCTTCTTTGCCCGGTTCTTCGCTTCGCCCTCCGGCGCTGCGTTCACATCGTAGATGTCACGCATCACCATGTTGTAGGTCTTCATGGGCTCGGACATGAAGCTGGTCGCCATCTTGTTCAGACCACTCTTACGCATGATCTGACTGCGGTGCAGGACGGAGTCCACCACCTGCGTCCGGTCGACCACCTCCCCGAAACGCTCCGCCGTCGCCTTGTAGAGATCTTCCCCCTTCAGCGTCGGGAAGCGCTCTGCGGTTTCGGCTTCCACTGCGTTCCAGAGCACACCCCATGTCTTGCTGTCTGCCCAGCCTGCAGCCGCCATGCTTTTCTCTCGCAGCTGCTCCACCTTGCTTTCCGCTCCGGTGATCAGTCCGCGCACACTGCGGCCGGTGTCCATTTCGAAATAACCCCAGTCCTTCCACTGGGCAATACCGGAATACTGCAGAGCCTTTTCCCAGCCCTTTCCCGCCGCCATCGAACCCTTCTTCGTGAAGTACTTGGGATGTACCATGTTCATGGCGCGGAGGATGGAGGTGGGCTGCTGCAGTACCACACGGAGGTTTGCGCCCACGGCTGCCGCCTTGGTGTTGCCGGTGATCTTGTCCATAACGGTGCCATCACTGCCGGTCTTGGTGCCTTGGGCGATGTCTCCCATGAGCTTCTGCCAGTATCCGTCACCGCCCCTGCCGTAGATCTTCTCAAGCAGTGTCTTCACCGTCTGTCCGGTGGGCTTACCTTCGGCATCCGTGAACTTGAAGTTATTCACACGGGTCAGGTTCTCGCTGGTGGCAAGCCAGCTTGCATAAGTAGCCATTTCACTCAGATGCTGGGTATAGACGTCCATGAAGCTGCCGACTTCCAGACCGTTGCTTGCCTTGGGCTTTGCCGCCTTTGCCATTCCGAAGCCGACGATGGTTTTTGCCGCTGCTGCCTTGGCAGGATCAGACTCCACTTCTGCCTTGTTGACTCGAATGGGCCAGTAATCTCTTTCGGTGAATTTGTCATAGCCGTAGACCGCACGGCTGGCTTCATTGCCGTGGTTGGCGAGACTGCCTGCCATGAACTTCTGCAGCTCATCCACAAACGCCTTCTGCTGCGGTGTCAACACCTTCAGAATGTTCCCAAGATCATTCAGCGTCACCTTCTCCGCCGCCACTGCTGCGGTCGCTTTGAGCCCCTTGCCGCTGTCGATCTTCGTGGGCTTGATACCGCCGAGCCCGATATGGTCTCTCGCCTGCTCACGCTTCCACAGGGCGTGCAGATTCATGATCTGCGCCGTGGTCATAGTAAGAGTCTCGCCGCTCTCCAGCTCGAACTTGTGTGTCTCCTTCTCCAGTTCCTTCACATTCAGACCGCTCTTGTCGAGAGCGTTCTTTGCATGCTCCACACCTTCTGCCAGAATGCGTGTCTGACGGTCTGCGCTGCTCCGCATCTGACGGTACAAATCATCACCCGCCTTGCCCATCTTGTGGAAGAAGGTTTCGGGGGTCATCATGTCCAGCTCTGCCAAGTCATCCACCGCCTGCAGTGCTCCACGGTACTGGGTCTTCGCTTTTCTGTCCTGGTTCTCCTCCCACAGCGCATTCGCCGCCTTGGACACCGTAGCATACTTGCTCTCGCCCAGCATCTTGTCGTAGTTCTGCGCCATTTTCTCAATGGCACGCATGGTCTCATAGACGAGATCGAGCTGCTGGCGGTTCATGTCTGCGATCTTGGTCTCTTCCATCTCTGCGATGGCGTCCAGATTCGCCTGCAGCTGCGGGTCGATGCTTGTACCACCGCTCTCTTCCAGCTTGCGGAGCTCCGCCTGCAGCTCACGTGCGCGGTCAGTTCTCGCCGTGCTCACGCCGTAGGGATCAGAGCCTGCCTTCACCCGCTTATAGGTACCGTCCCGCTGGAACACATACTCATACCCACTCTCGGTGTTGACCATGGAGACGAACGCGCGCACGGTCTCCCTCAGTTCTGCGGGAATGTGGCGCTTGTCGTCCGGGCGCACCAACTTCTTTGTCAGGCGCTCCGTGCCCTTCATCAGCTGGGTGCGGCGCTCGCTGGCGGTCGCCTTCGCCCTGTGCTCCTGTTCTCTTTCCGCATTTTTCTGCATGATCTTTTCCACACGCTCACGCTGGCGCTTTCGAGAGTTTTCAAACCGTCTGTCCGTTGCCTCGCGGTCTGCACGTCGCTGTCGTTCAAACTGCGTCCGCATTCTTTGAATCTCAGCCGTCCTCGTTGTCGGAATATCAAAGAAGCTTTCCAAGATATCGTTTGCAAGGAACTCAGTCGCACCCGTTTCTCCCTCAAAGGGATTGCCCATGACCGGTTTCATTTCATCCAGTGCGTCGGCAATCTGAATCAGCTGATCTGCAGGGGTATAGATGTCGTCCGGGAAAAGCGACGGGTATCGTTCAGAGAGTCTTTCATACACCGCATCTACGCTCACGCCGTTGTTTGAGAGGATAAATCTGCCCATGTTCCGCTTGCGGAAGTTTTCATAGCCGTCTACACGGTCAAGGTCTGCCCGGTCCTCCGGCTCCAACTTCAACTTCGTGCCGCGCAGCTCCTTTCGGAGATCTTCGTACTCCTCGTACATGGTGTTGATCTGCGCAACAGAGCCGTCCAGTACATATCGCGCAATCCCTTGGGCAATCTCCTTCATTTCTGCCTGCGACAATTCGTTTCTCATGGTTCTGTCGTAGAGGTCTACCATCCGTCCCGTCAGTGCATCTACATCCACTTTCGAGCCGTATCGCTTCATGATATCCTTCGCCAGCTTCTTTGTGGCTTCCCGGTCAGTAGTGCCGCCAGCCTTTTCCAAGCGCACCTCATGCTCCAGTGCGCTGATCATCTTGTTCAGCCGCTCATTCTGCCGCTGCAGGCGCTGGATTTCCTTCAGCTGCTCCGCCGTATCTTCATAAGCACTGCGCTTACCGGAATTTTGGGTGTTGTCTTTTTCCGCAGAAGGGGTTATACTGTCCGTAGATACAGCACTTGTGGTGTCGGCAAGAGAGCCAGCAATGGTGACTCCCCGGGACAGTTCTTGTGCTGTATTGTTTTTGTTTTCAGAGAATCTGAATTCGGTCCCGTCCGGCAACACGATTCTATGTGCATAGTAATGGTTTCCGTTTTGATTAACGACAACCGCCATATTCCCTCTCACGCCATTGAGTTCCACAGGTGCGGCAAATGTGATCGTCTGCTTGGATCTACCCTTGTGGTTCCCATGACGGCCGACCTCAATTCCCCTTTTCAGCACCTGTGGCAATGCAATAATAGCCGCTCTTTCCGCTGGCGTATCTGCATATCGGAGTCCCTTGTCAATATCCTTCTTACTGAAAAATATTTCACCGTACCCCTGCCTATCTACTCGATACCCTGTTTTTTTAAGCTGTTCCGCCGCCCAGTCTGCAGCCTCGTCTTTGCTCTGAATGTTCGTCGGAACAACAGCAGATGCGACAACCGACATTTCATTGAGTTCATCTTCATGCTTTGCAATCTGCTCTTTTATGCTCGTAGTTTCGTCATCTGCTTCCAATGTCCATCCGGCATCGCCATCTGCAAACACCGTGTTCTCGTCTCCGAGATCCGGTGTTTTTTCTTTTCTCTGCTCTGCGGTCAAGTTACGACGGTTTGCAGTGTCTCTCGCCTCGATCTCACCCGCAGTGTTGAAGTATGCTTTTCTGTACTTTTCACTTCCTTCAATCTGTCGGTTGAGGTTGTCGAGATCATGGAACCATTGTTTGTCATATAGTTCCAAATAAAGTGCATCGCTCTCCCTGTCATATCGAAGGTATTGTTCTCCCTCCGGCGTGCCATCTTCTGCGCTCTCCAGTCGCTCCAGCTCCCGCTCCAACTCTTTATATCGGGTATATTTGTTCGCATCTTCACGAGGCAAAGACGCAAGCAGTGTATCTCGTTTTTTCTCAAGCTTGCCCGTAACTTCTCGGGTTTCCGCATCACGCGCAGCCCAGTAGAGCTCGTTTGCCCCGCCGGAAAGCCCTTCGATATCTTGAATCGCGTGCTGAATCTCATGCAGCAGAGTAGAATTTGGCTTGTTTCTCAAACTTTCGTCCAGTCGAATTGTATTGCTGTTTCTGTTATAGCTACCTCTTTTGCCTTCGCCCAGTTCGGCAAATACCACCCTCACATCCCGCAGCTGCGGATATGCCGCAAACAGCTCGTCATGCTCCAGAACGTCCTCCAGCGTAGCATCGCCATTGTTTACGCGATCTCGCAGGCGGCGTGGTTCGTTTTTATAGAGTTCTTTCAGATAGTCAAATCGCTTCTGATCTGCTTCCGTCCAGCTCTCCATTCCATAGTTCTCGAGCCATTTCAGTTCCAGCTCACGGTACTCTCTGTACCCCTCATTGGTCTGTCGCATCAGCGCATCACCGCCGCCGCGGTACTTCGCCACACTGTCGTCGATCTCAAAACGCCATTTGCCGTCCATTCCTTTGAACCAGCCGGTTTCCTTGCGGATGGTCTCAACGTCTGCGCCCTGCTCTGCCATCTGCTGTGCGGTCTGCAGGAGACTCTGATCTGCTGTCTTCGCCCCCTGCCCTGCATAGGCGTGTCGCAGGTTTCCACTTTCAACAGTGCCGCTCTTCGCCGCGCGGATGGCATTTTCGAACAGCTCCGCCGCCTCTCGCAGTTGCTTAGTCTCCACATCCTCCCCACCGAAGGCGCGGCGCAGCTTTGCAAGGCTCTGCTTCAACCAGTCGAGGATCCGCTCCGCGAGGGAGAGATTTTCACCGGCGAGCCGCTTCATGGCAGTCTCATCCGTCATCAGCTGTCCTGCGTAGTAAGCAGCAAGTTCTTCCTCTGCCACGGCATCGTTCAGTGTCTCGCCACGCTTTGCATAGTCGCTGCGGATCTTCTCCAAAGCCGCATCCACGCTCTCACCATAGGTACCTTTGACATAGTCGAGGAAGGCATTGAACTCCTCCGGTGCTGCCTGCTTCAGATGATGTGCCACCTCGTGACGGGCAATCTCCACACCGGCATCCTCTGCCAGTACCGCACGACCGTTGATGTAAAAGCCCATTTCGCCACTCTCCAAATCGCCGCGTAGGATGGTCATATTCGCCGCCTTGGCAAGACTGTCAAGGTATTTCGCTTCCTTGCCCTTGCTGCCGTAGTAGCCGGGCTTGCGGGTCTCGGGCTTCAGACTGTAGATATTGCCGCTGCCGTCCCGGGTAATCAGCCCACGCTTGAAACCCTCCCCCACCGCGCGGTAAAAGAGATCTTCGCCGTGATGGTAGATCATCTGATTCTGCCGCTGCTGGGACACATAGCCGTCGTCCACGGTAAAGGCTTCCAAAATGCGCTCCACCGCCTCGTCATCCAGCTTTGCAACATGCTCATCAGGAGTCAGCAGACGGGGTACATCGATCTCTTCCTGCCGCTGTACCGCCGCAGCACTCTCCGCCGCTTGCTGTGTGTTCGCAGTGGCAGGAATCGCAGGCTGATTCACTTCCACAGATTCATTCACCGCTCCCGTCCGGGAGCTTTTTTTGTTGTCTCTCGCTGTCTGTGCAATGTCCACCGCACCGCCGAACATACCCATCAGCGCACCCACAGTACCCTGATACAGAATGTCTGCAATCGTTACGCCGTCATATGCGCCGTCGCCCAGCTTTTTGTCATTGTATATGGTCTGCAATGCAGGATCCACCACACCGGAGATCATTTCTTCCAGGCCTTCGCCGCCCATACCGGCAAGCGCACGGACAAAGGACTGCCCCTGTGGTGTCTTTGCGATCTTCTCAGCGAACTTCTGCACGGCATCGTCTGCCACGCCCTTTCCATAGATCTTCGCCACACCATCGAACATCTTTTCAGTCAGAGCCTCTACAGCTGCGCTCGCCGCACCGTAGAAGATCTGTTCATTTTCGCTGGCACCTTCCTGCCGTGCCTGCATGGAACCGGAACCAAATCCACGGATCGCCATGGGGATAGCCGCTCCGCCCGTCACGAGACCAATGCCGGCATCCACTGCCATCTGAGTCCCTGCAACAGCTGTGTCAAACAGCAGCTTCTGCGCCGTGTTCAGACCTTCCGTTCCCCGGGTATATGCATCGTCGCTGTATGCCTGCACCTTGTCAGCCGCGCTCTGCAGCTTTCGGCCTGCGCGGTTGTACCACTCGTCGCCGGTGGAATCAGGCTCTACATCGCCGTTGTCCACTGCGAGACCGCTTTTGCGGTCGCTTTTCAGCGCCGTGCCCAGGGCGTTGATCATACTCGCCGCAGAGCCGGTAACGCCGCTCTCGATGGCAAGAGATCCCGCCGTGTCCTCCCAGCTCTCGCCCACACCCATCTTTCGGTCCAACGCCAGTTCGTTCTGATCGTCCGGGTCGTTCTTCAAGCCGCTGAAGCTCTCGCGGATGTTCTTGCCGATCTGCGCCAGTGCCTGCCTGTTTGCTTTCTGCGCATCAGACTTCTTCTGTTCGGTATATCCACTCTCCGCCGCCTTGCTTCCAAACGCCCCTGTGCCAATCGCCGCAGGCTTTTTTCCTGGTGTCGATACACCAGCAGACTGGGGCGCGGAATGCGCTCCAGTCTGCTTGATGGTAACAGGTGCGGGCGAATACTTGCTTTGCAGATTCTGCCACGCGGCTTCCTTTCTCTTTGCCTCCGACACCGGATCTGCATGCACGGCGTTCCCGCCGTACTTCTCGATCAGATTGTTGTAGGTCGTCTTCTTGCTTGCCATAAGCCCTCCTCATCACATATGTGCACCATAGGGATTCTTACTGCTGTCATAGTTCACTGTTGTCTTTGCGTAGCCTTTCAGCTTCGCATATTCGTTCGCATCGATCAGTCCGCCGCCCAGTGCCTCGTCCAGCATCGAACCTACAACAGAATTACTCTTACCCTGCGCTGCCATGCTGTCCACCTGCTGTTTGATGAGATCGTAGTAATAGTTACTGCTGGTGGGCATACCGCCGCCACCGCCCGAAGAGCTTCTCGGTGTATTCTGCGCCGTGTAGTTCTTGCCCAGTGCCGCGATCTGTGCGTCCGTCAAACCAAGCGCCTTATAACCACTGAAGTCACCCATGCTTGCCAGCAGCTCTGCTGCCGCCATCTGCTTATTGAACGCAGTTTCCTGAGCCGCCAGCTGCTGGTTATATGTCGCCATCTGTCGCTCATATGCCAGCTGCTCCGCCGCATCCTGACGGTTCATCAGCAGCTGCAGCACGCCCGCGTAGTTATCCGCACGCTGCTGTGCCAACGCCAGCGCCTGCTCCGCAAAGGAGATATCACCCGTCAGCTTCGCCTGCTGGATCGCCTGGTCCAGCTCATTCAAAGTATTGATGCGCTCCTGCTCGCTCTCTCTGAGCGCTTCCTGATAACTGGTGTTCAGCGTGAGCAGTGCGCTCTCCGACGCGCCTCCGGTAATGCCCTGCGCAGCCATCTGCTGCTCGATATTCTTCTGTGCGTTCTCGCGGTCGATGTAGAGCTGACGCGCCAAATCGGCATGGCTGCGGCTGACATTGCCCTTCTGTCCCTCATACTGAGCGGCGATCTGTGCCACATTTGCATCGATCAGCGCTCTTGCATCTTCCAGTGCCTGATCATAGGCGCCGCCCTCGCCGTATAGCTTCAGAAGCTCGTTTACATAGTCGCTGTTGCCGTATGCACCCGCAGAACTTCCGCCCGTAGAACCGCCCGCATACTGCTTATAGGGATTTGTGGACCCACTACCGGCAGCAGCGGATCCACTACCGGCAGCAGCGGATCCACTTGCCCGCTTCAGCGCCTGTACATAATATTCGCCGACATTCTCCTGACCGCTCATCTTATTCAAAGTCTCTGCAACAGTCCCGTTTCCCGAACTCTGCATTCTCTGAATTGCTGCTTCCATCGTTTCCGTACCGGTGCTGTCGCTCTCGATACCAAGGTTTCGCAGTGCTGCCGGGACAGTGATCTTCAGTGTCTCCGCCGCCTGCAGTCTTTCCGGGGACACATAGCCGTTCGTCATCATCTGGCGTGCGAGATCTCCGACGGGGATTGTCTCATTCTCATCGAAAATATCGTAACCGAGAGCCGCCGCATAGTTCATCACCGCCTGCATGGTGGGAGCATCGTAATTGCGGTAGAAGTACTCCTCTGCCGCATCGCCCTTACCAAGTCCCGCATACCAACCGCCACCAAGCGCCTGATTCGTTTGTGCGGGATCAGCCAGCGCTCCTCTGTAGATGTTGCCTACACCGCCGCCATTGTCTACATAGTTCCAGCCGCCGTTGTAGGTACTCGTCTGTTCGTTGGCGCGATTCAGACTCTGCAGCAGGGCATTTCTGCTGTCCTCCAGGTATCCCGCAAAGACATTGTTGCCCTTCGCTGCCGCCTGACGAATTGCCTCGTTATAGTCTTCCACGGTGTAACCGCCGCTGTACTGGATGTTCTGCTTGCCATAGGCGTTATCCAGCACACTGCCGTTCAAAGCGGTGCCATTCTGCATAATGGCGTTGTAGATCCCCTTATAGATATCCGCTGCGTTGGAAATCTTCGTCTGATCAAGCCCCATGTTCTGCGAAGTGTAGGCATTGCCCAGATTCTTCGCGTGGGAAACGCTCACAGACTTGGTGGGATAGCCCCTCTCGTTGTAGGTCACATACTGATTGCCCAGCTGCACCGTCTGACCGGCAAATTCGGGTCGATATGTGGTCGTGTTGCCGTTTGCATCCTTGTATGCGCCGAGGTTCTGCGTGCCCTTGCCGCCGACACCTACAGCGCGGTCCATTGCGCCGGCTGCCGAACCAAGCAAGCCGCTCGAACTGCTCACACCGCTGTTCTTGCTCCCCGTGCTGCTCGCGCTGCTGCCGCTGTTGAGATACTGGCTGTACATATTCGTCTGCTTCTGACTGCTGCCGGTGACAGCAATCTTCTCGTTGCGCTCCTGCTCCAGCTTGGCAGCCGCTGCATAGTCGCCCCTGCTGACGGCATCGTTGATTTCGGACATATAGTCCGCATGGTATGTCTTTGCCATTCTTTCTTACTCCCCCTTCACTGCTCGCTTGACCATCACCGCCGCCTGTGCGCGGGTACAGGCAGCCTTGGGGCGGCTGCCGTCGGTGATGCCCATCTCCACCGCTTCTCGCAGCTCCTCCCCTACCTTGCCGGTCTGTTCCTGCTCGCCGAGCACATTCTGGATCTTGTTCCACAGTGCCAGCGTAGTCTCCTCGCTCATACTTTTCACATCTTCCATGGTGATCATGTCTGCGCTACTCCTTTCATAAATCGGCATCAAAGGCGGCAAGCGCCCTGCCGTGATCATTGACCCCGAATACTGCCCGTGGTAGTCCCACTGGATATGGCACTTTTCAGGGAAACTCTTCCAGTCTGCGCCGGAGCTGAAGCCCACCTCCTTGGCGATCTCAATCACCCGGTCAAAAAATGCAGCGTCGCTGTACTCTTGCCCTTTCACATTCTTGCAGAAGTCCACCGCCAGTCCCGCACCGTGGAAGGTGGTGCGGCGGCTATTCGTGACAATCTGTCCCGGTTTCGTGCGTCCCTGTGCGTAGAGATACGCTTGGTACGCATCATCCCGCACTGTTTGCGTGATCAGCACCTGCAGTCCCTCTGCCTCACAGAGCCGCAGCCAGATATGTACATTGGCTTCTACATCCTCCCGCAGCAGTGCGGTATCTCTACTGTTCACCATTGCCGCCACCGCCCTCCACGGCATCCTGGACCTTCTGCGACTGCGTACCGAAGTAGAACGCAATGATCACCGCATAGATGGTCATGAAGTCCTGCGTGATCTGATTGGTCACCGCCATATAAGCAAACACGGCAGTCAACACCAGCGTCACGATGCTTTTCACGGACAGCAGATTCGCAACGCGCTTTTGAATGATATTCATACAGTTTCCTCCTCAAAGTCATTACTTTTTGCATTACTCCTGCGCTTCCCGCCGAAGCGGTACGCCGCGCAGATCAGCAGCAGTTCCCCGCCGAAGAACGCACCCGCCACCTTCGCGAGAGCGGCAGGGTCGGCGCTTGTCCGACCCTGCACCAGCAAACACTCCTGCAGAAACACCGCCATGTAGAGCACACAGAACACGATGATGACATTTGAGAAAATGCGATTGCTGCGGAAGATCTTCTCCATCAGCTTTTTCATGCGCTGCCTCCGATCTCAAACTCCGCCAGGATCTTCTGATCCAGTGCCTTCAGCTCGTCCTCCACCGCTTCAAACTCGCCCATGGCCTTCTCCAGCTCCCCATTGGGGGGTGGATGGGTCACGGCACGGTGCAACCAAAACAGCAGCCGTCCCAGCGCACGGCGGCGCTTCTGCTCCAGCTGGGCGCGCTGGGTGCGCAGCTGCGTTTCATTCTTGCGGTGGGCTTCCTCTTCTTCCAGCTTGCGGTCAATGTACCTGCGAAGGAAGTACAGCACGAGACCGCTCACCACCACGCCCGGCAGCGCCGTCTTGCAGGCAGTGAGAAACTCAGCCATAGAAAAGCTCCTCCTTGTCCCGTCTTGCTTCCAACAGACGTCCAAAGCCTATGAGCTTTTCCAGTACACAGAAGATCCAACGCACCTCAGCTCACCTCGCTTTCGTGCATCTCGTCCTTTTTCATTTACCATCCCTCCCCCAAATAGAGCAGCCGCACATCTGCCTGTGCCGAAGCAATCAGGGACAGGGTACGCGCGTTGAGAGTCACCGGGCAGGTCTCGCCGGGAGAAAGCGGAAAGCCGGTCTCTGCCGTCGCTGCTCCGCCGCCATTCTCATACTCCGTGAAGTACACCGTGGCATTGGTGCTGCAGTTCTTGATGAGAAAACTCCGACAGTTCACAGGCACGCTCACAGCAGCAGTGCCAACAGTCACCTTTTCGCTCGAAATAATAGGATGAATCATAATCATTTCTCCGTTCTTTGTTCTATAACATAGAACACGCCAGTCAGCGGCTTACCTGCCGCCGCCTGGCGTGTTTGTCATGTGTATCGGTTTTCAGACCGTGTCGGTCAGTTTTTTAGACCATATCAGTTGGGATTACTGAAGATGATCTGACGTGCATCGCCCCAGCCAACAGCAAAGTCGGCGTAGGCGGTGAAAAGCTGCTTCAAGGGATTGTCCAATTCGCTCTCCAGCACCTCGGGACGGGTGTTGTAGACAATCATAAACAGCTCTTTCATCAGGCGACGGTCGCAGACTGCCCACTGCTTGCCGGTGAAACCATCGCTGCCGCCGCCGATGACGATGTACTTCATGCCGTGGACAGGGTTTGCACCATGGTTTGCACTCTCAGGATCAAGGCGCGCATCATCGCCCAGCAGCTTCTTTGCGGTTGCCTCCAGCTCGGGGCTCACCAGCAGGGTGTCCATCTCGCAGAGGAAAGGCAGACCGTCGGGAGTCACAAAGCGGTTCGCCTTGCTCTGAGCGTCAGTGATGGCGCTCACGCTGAGGGTGGCAGTCATCAGATTGCTGAAGGTACCTGCCTCTTCATCCGCAACGAAGGTGCGACCCTCGCTTCCCTTGGATGCCACAGGGTGCGCTGCATTTGCCCAAGAAACACCGTCGCCGCCCTTCTTCTCCTCGTTGAATGCACCGCCAATGGTACGCAGCACATGCAGATATACCGTCATGGCGGCGGCGTTGCCAAGGACAGCGCCGGTCTTGCGGCACTCGCCGCTCTTGTCGATCAGTACCTGCTTACGACCCAGTGCCACACTGGAACTGAACTCCTGAGGGGTCAGGATGGTGTTGAAGCCGCGGTGCTTCTCCACCATATTCAGGTTGTTGCCATCATAGGGCTGCAGCTCACCGTAACCGCCGGAGCCGGTCAGCTGCATATCAATGCTCTTGATGGTACGATCTCCCAAAATGGGAGCGAGTTTGTTCATGCGGTCGGCGTAGGTAAGGTCAAACGCCTTTTCAACGAACTTGTAATTATCGATTTTCCATGCACTGGGGTTCACTGTAGGATTCATTCAATTACCTCTCTTTCTTTCAGATCAGATTCAAAAACTTTTTCATCGTCGCAAAAACTCCTTTGCCGTCATCTTCATGTCAGGGTTTGCCCGGTTCCACTCATCAAGGCTTGCTCTTTGGCTGGGAGTCAGCATTTCACCGCCGCCACCGCCGCTGCCGGTGGATCTGCGGCTTCGGCTCTGTGCACCGGCGCGACCTGCACTCTCCGATTCACCCGTGATCTTCATGAAGCTCTCATAGAGACTCGCAAGGGGTTCCTTGCCGAGTCTGCTTCCACAGAACTCAATGAATCGATGGTTGCTGATCAGCTTGCCGACATGAACACCGGGATGCTTTGCCACAAAATCCAGTGCATCTTTTTCAGCGAAAGCTTTCCCCTGTGCCGCCTTTTCCTCTTCCATGCGCTTCTTGCGGATGTAGTCGCGATTCTCGATTTCCTCGCGCACATCATCTGCGCTGCGTCCGGTCTGCCTTGCGATTCGCTGCACCTCCGCTTCGCGCTGTGCAGCACCATAGGCTTCGATCTCCTGCATGTTCTTGAAAGGTCTTCCCGTTGCAGGGTTCATCACACCGCTGCGGGCAATCCTCTCATCCGTCTCCGCCGTCATGCGCGCCGCCGTGTCTCGTTCTGCACGAAGCCGCGCCAAACGTGCTGCGGAGTTCTCTTCGCGGGTCTGCTTTCTTGCTCTGCCCTGCCCGGCGTGTGCAGGGGTGTTTTCGCCCTGATCAGAGCCTTCCTCATTCCCGCTGTCTGCCTGAGGATCCACGCCATCCTCCTGTCCATCGCCGTCGGCACCAAAGCCGTCGTACTGGCTTTTGGGAGAATCCACGACACTCTCCTGTTCGCCGTTCTCTTCAAGACCCACGCCGTCCTCAAAGAGTTCTGTCGAATTGAATTCGTTCATGCTATGTCCTTTCTGTTCCTCCGGTCTTTATGCCGCCGGTAAGCAAAATTACATCATCATTGCCGCTTGCGGCTTGATTGCAGGCACTCCACCGCCCTGTGCGGGGCTTGGGAATGCAGGAATACCCCCCATCCCCGGAAAAGCGTTCTGAGAGGCCGCTGCGGCTCTTTTAGCGTTTGTGGTATTTACGATCCCGCCAATCATCTGCAGGAAGGCAGGGTCAGATTCCAGCGCCGCCAACACCTCAGGAGGTACCTTGGGTTCAAACTGCTGTCTCCAGCGATCGATGATCTCCTGCTTGCCGGGCACATCCAGCAGTTCCAGCTCGGATGCCAACAGACGCCAGTTTTCAGTCGTCACGGGAATGGCAGCCAGCTTGTCCAATACCTGTAGCGTCATGGAGGGGCTCTTGCCGAGGGCATCACCCACGCTCACCGTCACATCCACACGGGGATAATAGATCTCTTCCGGTGCCATTTCTTCGCCCAGCGCATTGAACTCTGCCGCACTCTGCATGGCGAAGGCTTCGCCGTTGTATCTCAGCATCTCACCCTTCTCATGCTCATCCTTCGCACCGATAAACAGCAGCCGATCATCACGGTAGAACTCCAGCGCCAGCCAGTCGAGGAGCTCATACAGACGGCAGAAACCAGCATCACGGTCTGCACGTTTCAATCTCTGCTGTTCCTGGGCATCAGTGCGCAGCTGCAGCAGACCGCTTGCCGTACTCACTCGGCTGGTCTCACGGCCGTTGTTGCTGTCAAAGTTGCGGTTGGTACGCTGTATCTGAGTCAGCATCCACTCCACCATGCCCAAGCATCTTACACCGTCGCTGAGACCTCCCAAACGAGCCACGCCGCCCGCACGACCGGGATTCACCGTGACCAACGCACCGGGCGCATTGGTGAAACCCTCACCGGGAGGCAGAGCACCTTCCTCCACCAGCACAATGTCGTTTGCCATAAATGCATCGTTGAGAATCCCCATGGAAAGTTCACGATCTGCCGCATCCACCATGGAGAGGATGGGTGCCAGCTCGCTGCGGTTATAGAACTGCGATTCATCACGAATGCACCAGTAGTGGACGAAGGGGAAGAGTCTGCACTGCTTTCCCGTCTCCTCCCAGTACTTCTCGATGTAGCGGATCTCCTGCCCACCTGCCTGAATGCTGCAAGCGATGCTTCCTGCTTCCACGCCGTCTTCAGCGTCCTCCGGCTGCTTGAACCAAAATTCCATCACCTGCACAAGATCTTCCTGTGCGTCGCTTCCTGCGGTGAATGGTTCAAACATTCCCTCTTCCGTCTGATAGCGGCGACCGGTGATATCATCCAGCGAAATGCCCTTTTCCTGCAGCTCCTCACGGTAGGTACGCCAGAACCGGAGCTTATGCATGGAGTAGACATACACGACATACTCCGCCGCCTGCAGACCGTCCTTGCCCGCTGTGGGGTCAATGTAAATATCTTCCACAGGGATGTCCTTGATGCGGATATCACCACGGCGATTGCCGCAGCGCATTTCATCGTCCCAGTACGCCTTCCAAAACGCATCGCCGTATTTACGGAGACGTCGCTCGTTGCTGGTGTTCATGTCATTCAGGCGGTTGGCTTCGCAGATGTACTTCACCGCAAAGGCTCGTTTCTTCGCCCACTCACCGTCCTGATCATCATCACGACCGCGGAATTCAGGCTGAGGCACTTCGGGAATGATCTGACTTTCCACCATGATGTAGGGATCAGGAATCGCCGGAGGCGTCCATTCAATACCCTGCAGTGTCAGCTGCTCCTGCAGCTCCGCCGCCACTTCATGGCTGCCGTTGTAATAATCATCGTACTTCTTCCACAGGTTTTCCTGTCCTGTTCGTTCGCTCTTCGCCTGCGCAAAAAGCCATTCTGCTGTGTTCACGCGCCCCTCCGCCGAGGTATAGTCATACACTCGCTGATCACGGAACTCATCTTTTGTGGGAATACCGCTGCTGCGCCGCAGACGACCAATCTTTTCAAAAAAGCCCATGCTTATCTCCTCCTCGTTCTGTTGTTTTTCTCAAGCTGCTCTTTCAGCTTTTTCCTTGGCTTCGGCTTCTCCTGCACGATCTCCACACTCTGCTGATCCCGGATGCCGTGGCAGATCGCCGCCGCCATGACAAGGTCATCATGTTCGCCCGGTGCCGCCTCGGGTCTCATGTGCTTATTGCGTACAAACACCAGCATTTCCCGCAGGGTGTCTGCGCTCAGCACCGCCTCGGGCGTGTCCCGCATCACCGCATGAAGATTCGCAATGATGCGCGGCCGCGTGCTCGGTGTGGTGTTCCATCCA
>JAFVXA010000022.1 GCA_017501355.1 Oscillospiraceae bacterium | reverse complement strand
GGCGACATGGGCGGTATGTACTAAGATATTGCATCATGCCGTCCGCCCACCGTCGCGGCGAGACGATTCCCGTGCACTTCGTGCCCGCCAATCGTGCCGCATCCTCGAAACAGGCTCGCTTGATCCGCCGCAGGCGGCGCTTCGCCTGTTTCCCCGGCATGGGCGACATGGGTGGTATGTACTAATAAGACAGACCCAAGGCACCCGCAGCCACGTCGAGTGGACTGCGGGTGTTTTTCTGTGCGCAGCTGAAAAACCTGGGATTGGTGCTTTTCAGATGTCCGTTTCGGTGCTATGATACGAGCAGAAGCGCAGCGTGGGCGCGCGGATGAAAAGGAGGAATGGGCTTATGATGAAAATGCGCAGAAAAGAGCGTGAAGTGACGGATGCGGCAAAGATCAACGCTGTGATCGACAGCTGCGACTGCTGCCGACTGGGCTTTGTGGATGGGGACGAGGCATACATCGTGCCGGTGAACTTTGCCATGACCGAGGAAGAGGGCAAGCGCGTGTTCTATATCCACGGTGCGAAGGAAGGACGCAAGGCTGGGCTGATCCGCGAGAAGGGTCGCTGCAGCTTTGAAATGGACACCACCCACAAGGTGATGACGGCAGATACCGCCTGCGACTATTCCTTCCTCTACCAGAGTGTGATGGGCAAGGGCAGCATCGCCTTTGTGGAAGATGTGGAGAAGAAGGCAGCTGCACTGAATCTGATCATGGGGCACTACTCCGGTAAAGCGGACTGGTCGTTCCCGGAGGAGATGCTCAAGCGCACGGGACTGATGCGCCTGGAGGTGGACGAGATCTCCTGCAAGGAGCACCTGTAACAGGACTACAAAGGGGACGCAGCGTCTGTCTGCGCCCCCCTTTTAAAATTTTTAAAAAAATTCAAAAAAACAGTTGACAAACGGCGAACCTCTCTGTTAGAATAACTCTTGCCTGTTCGACAGGTAAATATGGCGGCGTAGCTCAGTTGGCCAGAGCATTCGGTTCATACCCGAAGTGTCACCGGTTCAAATCCAGTCGCCGCTACCAGAAGGAACTCCTTCGGGAGTTCCTTTATCTGGCCCGTTGGTCAAGTGGTTAAGACACGGCCCTTTCACGGCTGTAACATGGGTTCGAGTCCCGTACGGGTCACCATCTGCGGAGTACGTGCTGTATAGCGCCTCTCCGCTACAATTTGCGGGCTTAGCTCAGCTGGTTAGAGCGCATGCTTCACACGCATGAGGTCACTGGTTCGAGTCCAGTAGTCCGCACCAAAAACATCCTGAAGCTTCGGCTTCGGGATGTTTTGTTTTTCTCCCAAGGCCGACGGAGGACAGACCTTCGTCGGTTTTTTTGTTCTCATCACCCCGCCCTCTGCCGTCGAAAATCTTACATTTCCCTGTTGACAATCGGCGGCGAGACTCGTATCATGTGAGCATAGAAATCCCAAGATGATGAGGGAGCGTTTTCGTATGAAGAACTTCGTTTTTGCATCCTATTACTTTTACTTTACCGACTTTGACGGTAAGGGTAATTTGTGATGCAGAAAAACGGGAATCATAGGATCGTTTTTTGAGCGGCACAGGTTACCTGTGCCGCTTTTTCTGTTCCCGTTGGGGAAACTGTAACGGATACAATAAAAATACTGATACGGAGGATAAAAAGATGGTCGTCATTCTCAAGCGCGGTGTGACACAGGAGAAAAAAGAACAGATGGTGGACTGGCTGAAGGGTCAGGGTGTGGGCGTACACGTGGTCGACGGCGAGTTCCAGACGGTGCTGGGTCTCATCGGTGATACCCGCGGCATTGACATGGATCTGATCTCCAGCCTTGCCATTGTGGAAAGCGTCAAGCGGGTGACGGAATCGTTCAAGTGCGTCAACCGCAAGTTCCATCCCGAGGATACCATCGTCCGCGTGGGCGATGTGGAAGTGGGCGGCGGCAACTTCACCATGATCGCAGGTCCCTGCTCGGTGGAGACCGAGGAACAGATCGTGGAGGTGGCAAAGGCTGTGAAGGCGGCAGGTGCCAATATGCTCCGCGGCGGCGCGTTCAAGCCCCGCACCTCCCCCTATGACTTTCAGGGTTTGAAGGCAGAGGGCATTGAATTGCTCAAAATCGCGAGAAAAGAGACGGGACTTCCCATCGTGACGGAGATCATGTCTGCCAGCTCCCTGCCTCTGTTCGAGGATGTGGACGTGATCCAGGTGGGCGCGAGAAATATGCAGAACTTCGATCTTCTGACCCAGCTTGGCAAGATCCGCAAGCCCATTCTCCTCAAGCGCGGTCTTGCGAACACGCTCAAGGAGCTGCTGATGAGCGCAGAATACATCATGGCAGGGGGCAACGAGCAGATCATTCTCTGCGAGCGCGGCATCCGCACCTTTGACGATTACACCCGCAACACCCTTGACCTTGCGGCTGTCCCCATGCTGCGGGAGCTGACCCATCTGCCCATCGTGGTAGACCCCAGCCATGCCACGGGTCTTGCCCGTCTCGTCAGTCCCATGGCGCTGGCGGCATCTGCCTGCGGGGCGGATGGTCTCATCATTGAAGTTCACAACGACCCCATGCACGCGCTCTGTGACGGCGCCCAGTCCCTTACCCCTGAGCAGTACGCAGAGCTTGCGAAGAAGGTCGCCCGTGTGCGGGAGGCGATCCGTCCATGACAGTCGGCATTGTGGGACTGGGTCTCATCGGCGGCTCTTTCGCAAAAGCCTATGCCGAGGCGGGAGAGACCGTCCTTGCCTGTGATGCGGATCGCAGCGTCTTGGAGTTTGCCATGATGAGCGGCACGGTGAGGGAGGAACTGACAGTGGAAAATCTTTCCCGCTGCGACCTCATTCTCATTGCCATATATCCTGCCGCCGCCATGGACTGGCTGCAGCGCATGGCAATGCATATCGCAAAGCACACCGTGGTCATCGACTGCTGCGGTACCAAGCGGGTGATCTGCTCCCACTGCTTCCCTCTTGCGAAGGCGCACGGCATCACCTTCCTCGGCGGGCATCCCATGGCGGGCAACCACAACTCGGGCTTCAAGTACGCCAGAGGCAACCTGTTTCATAACGCCCCCATGGTCATCGTGCCGCCGCATTTTGACGACATTTTTCTGCTGGAGCGGGTCAAGGAGCTCCTTGCCCCTGCGGGCTTTGGACGGATCTCCGTCACCACTGCCGAGGAGCATGACGAGATGATCGCCTTCACCTCCCAGCTTGCCCATGTGGTGTCCAACGCCTATATCAAGAGTCCCACCGCCGTCAGGCACAAGGGCTTTTCTGCAGGCAGCTATAAGGACATGACACGCGTGGCATGGCTCAACCCCGATATGTGGGCAGAGCTGTGCATGGAGAACAGCGACCATCTGCTGCAGGAGCTGGATGGTCTGATGGAGCAGCTTGGGGCATATCGCAGCGCCATCGCGGCGGGCGACAGAGAAACCCTGCGCTGCCTGTTGGAAGAGGGAAAGAATCGCAAGGAAGAGGTAGACGGACGATGAAAACCATTCATGTGAGCGCATCGAAGGAATATGACGTACTGGTGGAGCGGGGCTTGCTCCATCGCTGCGGCGCGCTGATCCGCGGGGTCTGCCGCGGACAGAGTGCAGCCATCGTTGCGGATGAAACGGTGTGGGCGCTGTACGGCGAAGTCGTTTCCAAGTCCCTGCGCGAGAGTGGTTTTCGTGTCATCTGCTGCACCTTCCCTGCGGGAGAGCAGGAAAAGACCCTGGAAACCTATGCCGCAGTGATCCGCACCCTTGCGGCAGAGAAAATGAGCCGCAGCGATTGTGTCGTTGCCCTCGGCGGCGGCGTGACAGGCGACCTTGCGGGCTTCGTGGCGGCAAGCTATATGCGGGGGATCGACTTCGTGCAGATCCCGACGACCCTGCTCGCAGCGGTGGACTCCTCCGTGGGCGGCAAGACAGCGGTGGATCTCGATGAGGGCAAGAACCTTGTGGGCGCATTCTATCAGCCTCGTCTGGTGCTCTGCGACCCCGATACCCTTGCGACTTTGCCTCCCGAGCAGTTCCGTGCAGGCATGGCAGAGGTGATCAAATACGGTATGATCGGGGATGAAGATTTTTTGAACAGCCTGTTGGCAAGACCTGCTGCGGAGCATCTGGAAGAAGTGATCGCTGCCTGTGTCGCAATGAAGCGGGACGTGGTTTCGCGGGACGAATTTGAGCAGGGCGAACGCCGCCTGCTGAACTTCGGGCACACCGTGGGACACGCGGTGGAGCGCTGCCGCGGCTTTGCCCTGTCCCATGGCGAAGCCGTTGCCATCGGCATGGCAGTGCTGAGTCGCGCAGCAGTGAACAAAGGCTATTGCAGCGAAGAGACGCTGACACGGCTGCTGCAGGCGCTGCAACAATATGATCTTCCCATGGAGACCGACTGCACGGTGGAGGAGCTTTCCGCTGCGGCACTGGCGGATAAAAAGCGCAGCGGCGACAAGCTGCGTCTGGTCGTCCCCGAACGGGTGGGCGGGTGCCGCATCGAAACCATCGCGGCAGAGAGCTTCCGCGAATGGCTGAAAGCGGGGGGCGTACAATGAACGTGACCCTCCGCGGCGGAAGCCGCAGCGGCGCTGTCCGCATCCCCGCATCGAAATCGCAGGCGCACCGCCTGCTGATTTTGGCGGCACTGGCGCAGGAGGAGACCACCCTCCTCTGCGACGGCATTTCTGCCGACATCGCCGCTACCGCAGCCTGTCTGAATGCCCTCGGCGCGAAGATTACCGAGCAGACAGCAGGTGAGCTGCACATCACCCCCATACGCACTGTGCCCCAAGGGCTTTTGCCCCTTCCCTGCGGCGAAAGCGGGTCGACGCTCCGCTTTCTGCTGCCTGTGGCGGGTGCTCTCGGCGCGGCGTGTGTGTTTCGCCGCGAAGGGCGCTTGCCCCGGCGTCCCCTTGCCCCCTTTGACCGGGAGCTCACCGCCCACGGCATGACGCTGCGGGAGGAGGGAGACTTGCTCTATTGCGGCGGACAGCTGCAAAGCGGGGACTATGCCCTGCCCGGCGATGTGTCCTCGCAGTATATTTCGGGACTATTGATGGCGCTGCCCCGCCTTACGGGGGAGAGCCGTCTTACCATCAGCGGCAGGACGGAATCTGCCGCCTATATCACCATGACCGAGGATGCCCTGTGCCTTGCTGGCGCAGTTGCGCAGCGCAGCGAACAGGGCTGGCGCATTCCGGGCGGACAGGTCTATCATCTGCCCCGCCGCTGCGAGGTGGAAGGGGACTGGTCCTCTGCCGCCTTCTTCCTCTGCATGGGCGCGCTGTCCGAAAACGGCGTGACGGTGCGGGGCATGAATCTGCGATCTTCGCAGGGAGACAAAGCCGCTGTCGATGTGCTGCGGCGCTTCGGCGCAGTGGTGGAGGAAACGGGAAGCGGCATCCTTGTGAAAAAGGCTGCGCTCCGCGGCGTGACCATTGACGCGGCGGAGATCCCTGACCTCATCCCCACCCTCGCCGCCCTTGCTGCCACGGCGGAGGGGGAGACGGTGGTGACGAATGCCGCCCGTCTGCGGCTGAAGGAATCTGACCGCATCAAAACCACCTGTGAACTTATCCGCGCCCTTGGCGGCGTGGCGGAGGAGCAGGAGGCAGGGCTTCGCATCGTGGGTGTGAAGCAGCTTGGCGGCGGCGTGGTGGATCCCTGCGGCGATCACCGCATCGCCATGGCAGCAGCAGTGGCTGCCTGCGCATCGGCGGGAGATGTGACCATCGCACAGAGCGAATGCACCGCCAAATCCTACCCCCGGTTCTGGGAGGACTTTCACGCGCTGAAAGGAGAACAGCTATGAGCAGCAGCTACGGAGAAAATCTCCGCATCACCATATTCGGGCAGTCCCATTCCCCTGCCATCGGCGTGACCATGGAGGGCATCCCTGCAGGGGAGACCATCGACATGGATGCGCTGCAGGCGTTTCTGCGCCGCCGCGCACCGGGGCAGAACGACTGGTCCACCCCCCGCAAGGAAGGGGATGTGCCGGAGTTTTTGTCGGGGTTGGTGGAAAGCCGCACCTGCGGCGCACCGCTGACTGCCATCATCCGCAACACCAACACGAAAAGTGCCGACTATGCGCCCTTTGCGGATACCCCCCGCCCCGGTCACGCGGACTATACCGCGTGGGTGAAATACGGCGGCGCGGCTGACAGTGCAGGCGGCGGTCACTTCTCGGGACGGCTCACCGCCCCCCTCTGCATCGCGGGCGGCATCTGCAAGCAGCTGCTTGCGAAGGAAGGCATCGAGATCCACTGCCGCGCAGTGGAGATCGGCGGCATTGCCGACGAGGGCGAGCTGACGGCATCCATCGAGGAAAAGCCCTTCCCCACCGTCAGCGACGAGGCGGGCAGGCGGATGTGCGCCGCCATCGCCGAGGCGAAAGCTGCGGGAGATTCCCTCGGCGGCATCATCGAATGCTGCGTGACGGGACTTCCCGCAGGACTGGGGGACCCCATGTTCGGCGGCATGGAAAACCGCATTGCCGCCATCGTGTTCGGCATCCCCGCCGTGAAGGGCGTGGAGTTTGGTGCGGGTTTTGAAGCCGCGCGGATGCGGGGCAGTGAAAACAACGACCCCTTCCGCATGAGCGGCGGCAGGGTCGTGACGGAGAGCAATCACGCGGGCGGTATCCTCGGCGGCATCACCACGGGGATGGAGCTGCGCTTTCGCGCGGCAGTGAAGCCCACGCCCTCTATCGCGAAGGAGCAGCAGACGGTGGCGCTATCTGCCAAGGAAAACGGCACGGTCACCGTGGGCGGTCGGCACGACCCCTGCGTGGTGCCAAGAGCCGTCCCCTGCGTGGAGGCGGCAGCTGCCATCGCGGTGTATGACGCGTGGCTGAATCGAAAAAAGGAGAGCTGAGTATGGAGCTGCAGGAACTGCGCGGTCGCATCGACCGCATTGACGATGAACTGGTGCGCCTCTTTGCCGAGCGTATGGACGTGGCGGCAGAGGTCGCGGCATATAAAAAGGAAAAGGGTCTGCCCGTACTGGATGCGGCGCGGGAGCGGGCAAAGCTCCGCGACGTGATGGAAAAAGCCCCCGAGGAGCTGCAGGAGCAGACGGCGGCGCTGTATTCGCTCCTCTTTGAAATGAGCCGCGCGCGGCAGAGCCGCCTGCTCGGCGGTGATTCGGCACTGGTGGAGGAGATCACGGATGCCATTGCGAACACCGTTCCCCTCTTCCCCGAAAAGGCGGCAGTTGCCTGTCAGGGCGTGGAGGGTGCGTATTCGCAGCTTGCCTGCGAGAAGCTCTTCCGTCTGCCCAATGAGTTTTACTTTTCGAGCTTTGAGGCGGTGTTCTCCGCCATCGAACAGGGGCTTTGCGATTACGGTGTGATTCCTCTCGAAAACAGCACCGCAGGCTCTGTCAACAAGGTTTATGATCTGATGATGCGCCACGATTTCCGCATTGTCCGCAGTGTCCGTCTCAAGGTGGATCACAATCTCCTTGCCAGACCCGGTGTGAAATTGGAGGACATTCGGGAGATCTACTCCCATGAGCAGGCGATCCACCAGTGCAGCGGCTTTTTGCAGCAGTGCAAGGGCGTGAAGGTCATCCCCTGTGAGAACACGGCGCAGGCGGCAAAGATGGTGGCGCAGAGCGGACGCTGCGATGTGGCAGCCCTGTCCTCCCGCGCCTGCATGGGACTTTACGGCTTGCAGTGCCTTGCCGCCGACGTGCAGGATGTGGGCAACAACTTCACCCGCTTCATCTGCATCTCCAAAAATCTGGAGATCTACCCCGGCGCAGACCGTACCAGTCTGATGATGGTACTGCCCCATGAGCCGGGCTCCCTGTACAAGGTGCTTTCCCGCTTCTATGCCCTTGGTATCAATCTCATCAAGCTGGAGAGCCGCCCCATCCCCGAGCGAAACTTTGAGTTCATGTTCTATTTCGACCTTGAGACCTCGGTCTATTCGCCCCGCTTCACCCAGCTCATGGGGGAACTGCAGAGCATCAGCGAGCAGTTCTCCTACCTCGGCAGCTACAGCGAGGTGGTGTGATGGGCGTTCACGGACTGCTGGGAGAAAAGCTTGGGCACAGCTATTCTCCTGCCATTCACGAAATGCTGGGAGATGCGGATTACCGCCTGTTTGAAAAGCGTGCCGAGGAGCTGGAGAACTTCCTGCTTCGGGGCGAGTTCGAGGGCTTGAACGTGACCATTCCCTATAAAAAGGCGGTCATCTCCTACTGTGCGGCGCTTTCCGATACGGCGAAAGCCATCGGCAGCGTGAACACGCTGGTGCGCCGCAGCGACGGCACACTCTACGGTGATAACACCGATGCCTTCGGTTTCCGCTGCATGGTGGAGCGCTGCGGTGTGTCCCCTGCGGGGAAGAAAGCCCTTGTGCTCGGCAGCGGCGGTGCATCGGTGACGGTGCAGGCAGTGCTGAAGCAGCTGGGGGCAGAGGTGGTGGTGGTCTCCCGCAAGGGCGAAAACAATTACGAGAATCTCCATCGCCACAGTGATGCGGCAATGATCGTCAACACCACTCCTGTGGGGATGTATCCCAATAACGGCGCGGCGCCCCTCTCTCTCGATGGCTTCCCCGTCCTTGAGGCGGTGCTGGATGTGGTGTATAACCCTGCGCGCACGGCGCTGCTGCTCATGGCAGAGGAAAAGGGCATCCCATGCGCAGGGGGGCTTCGTATGCTGGTGGCGCAGGCGAAGGCTGCCGCAGAGCAGTTTCAACATCGCGCCATTGACAGCGCTGAGATCGACCGCATCGAAGATGCTCTTACAAAGAAAATGCGGAACATCATTCTTGTGGGTATGCCCGGCTGCGGCAAAAGCACGCTGGCAAAAGCCCTCGGTGAAGTCCTCGGGCGGGAGGTCTACGACGCAGACAGCGAAATTGAGCGTCGAGCCGGCATGACCATCCCTGAGATATTCTCCCGCTTCGGCGAGGAGGAGTTCCGCAGACAGGAGACGGAAGCCCTCCGTGCCCTCGGCAAGCTGAGCGGCGCAGTCATTGCAACGGGGGGCGGCGCAGTACTGCGGGAGGAAAACTATCCCCTGCTGCATCAAAACGCTGTCATCGTGTTTGTGGAGCGGGACATTGTAGCCCTGCCCACGGCAGGTCGACCCATTTCGATGAAAACCGATCTTGCGGCGCTCTACGAAGCCCGTCTCCCCCGCTACCGCCGCTTTGCGGATGTGACGGTGCGGAATGAGGGCAGCGTGGAAGCTGTGTGCCGACAGATCATGGAGGAATGTGTATGAAAATTCTGGTGCTGAACGGTCCTAATCTGAATCTGCTGGGACTGCGGGAGCCTGACATTTATGGCAGCGGTACCTACGCCGCGCTGGAAGAGCTGATCCGCGCCGCCGCCGCAGAGGCGGAGGTGGAAGTGGAGATTTTCCAGTCTAACCACGAAGGCGTGCTGGTGGACAAAATCCAGCAGGCGTATGGGGTCTTTGACGGCATTGTGATCAATCCCGCCGCCTATACCCATACGAGCGTCGCCATTCTCGACGCGCTGAAGGCGGTGGCACTGCCTGCGGTGGAGGTGCATATCTCCGATGTGAGCAAGCGGGAAGCCTTCCGCCAGATCTCCTATGCAGGGCTCGCTTGCTGCAAGACCTATATGGGGCTTGGCTTCGAGGGCTACCGACAGGCGATTTTGCATCTGAAAGATCTGCTCGGCGGAAAAATCTCATAAAAACAAACAACGAGGACTTCAACCGAAGTCCTCGTTTTGCCGTATATGAGTTTAGTGGCAGCTGTGAGAGCCGCAGCCATGGCTGCCGCAGGTGTGCGCACCGTCGCCGTGCTCATGGTCATGGTGGCTGCAGCGCACATTGGGGTTATACTCCAGATTGCCTGCGAGATATGCCTCCACTGCTGCGTCTGCGTCACCGCTGACACCGCCGAAGAGACGAATGCCCGCCTCAGCCAGTGCCATCTGTGCGCCGCCGCCGATGCCGCCGCAGATCAGCACCTCTGCGCCGAGATAGTGCAGGATCCCTGCAAGAGCGCCGTGACCGCTGCCATTGGTGTCGATGACCTGGGCGGAAACGACCTTGCCCGCCTCCACCTCGTAGAGCTTGAACTGTTCGGTGTGACCGAAATGCTGGAAGATAGAACCGTTATCGTAAGTGACTGCGATTTTCATGGATGATGTCTCCTTATGTATATGATTTTCGCCGATCATCGGCGGCAGGTTGCGTCGGGGTGAGAACCCTTGGGACCGAAGAAGCGAAGCTTCTTGTCCGACAGGCGGATGGTCACATCGCTGGAAAAGGACACCTCGCCGTCGAGACAGGTGGGGATGTCCTCTTTCTCGGAGGTGATGCGGATCTCCTTCGCCTGATAGCAGCGGGCGTATTTCGGGAACTTGTGGTAGTTTCCCTTGGAGTATGCGCCCACGAAGCGGGCAAAGAGACCGCGGGTGATCTTGTCTACCACAAGGGTGTTCAGCACACCATCGGTAAGACTGGCTTCTGCCACAGGCATGAAGCCGCCGCCGTAATACCGTCCGTTGCAGACGGCAACGAGCGTGTAGTCCGCCTCCTTCGCTTCGCCGTCAATGCTTACCGTCCAGTGGGAGCAAAGCTCTTTGAAGATCACGTTGCGCGCCACGGCGACGAGGTAGCTGGTCTTTCCGTCCAGCTGGGGACGGGCGGTGTAGCGGTGAACATCCGCTGCCACGCGGGCATCAATGCCGCTGCAGGCGATGGTCAGGGCGAGCTGCCCGTTGCAGTCGATGAGGTCAAGCTCCGTCTCATCGCCGTCAAAGAGGTTTTCCGCGTCGGAAAAGAGGATCTCCTTGGGTCCGAAGTTCTTGAGGAAGTCGTTGCCGGTGCCGATGGGGATGGCGGTCATGGCGGCGTTGGGGTAGCCTGCGATGCCGTTGACGACCTCATTGATGGTACCGTCGCCGCCGCAGGCGTAAAAACGGTACTCTCCGCCGCGTTCCACAAATTCACGGGTGATGGCAGTGGCGTGCCCCCGGCTCTGGGTCAGGATGCACATCACGTCAAGTCCGTGGCGGGAGCGAAGCTTGTCCGCCATGTCGTAGAGGCGGTCAATGTTGCTGCCCTTGCCTGCCTTGGGGTTAATGATGAAAATGTGCTTCATGGTATTGCCTTTCTGGATATCACTTTTTGCCGTATTGGAACAGATCACATTTGATCATGCCGTTATAAAGCTTTCTCTTTCGTGCCTCGCCGTGACCGAAGGTGCGCTCAAACTCGGTGTGGGAGGAGAGTACGGAGATGCGCCATGTGTCAGGGAGCTTGCTCATGGCGATGCCAAACTCGCGGTACAGCTGCTCGGCGGCGCTGCGGTCCATCAGACGCTCGCCGTAGGGAGGATTGGTGACCACGCGACCGTACTGCCCGCCCCAGTGGAAGCGGGTAGCATCCGCCAGCTCGAATTTCACCACATCCTCCACGCCTGCCTTGCGGGCATTGTCCTGCGCAAGTGCCACGGCGCGGGGGTCGATGTCGCCGCCCCAGATTTCATAGTTGCCGTCAAATTCCTTGTCCATGGCTTCGTCCGCAGCCTCCAGCCACAGCTTCGAGGGCAGAACTGCCCACTTCTGGGCATCGAAACGGCGGTCAAGACCGGGAGCGCGGTTCTTGGCGATCATGGCGGCTTCAATGGCGATGGTGCCGCTGCCGCAGAAGGGATCGCAGAAGGGGTCCCGCCCGCGATAGCGGGAGAGGATGACCATGGCGGCGGCGAGGGTCTCGCGCAGGGGCGCTTCCAGAGACACCGCGCGGTAGCCGCGCTTGCGCAGACCCGGACCGGAGGTGTCCAGATAAAACTCCGCGATATCGTTTCTCATGGCAAACTGGATCTGATACAGCTCGCCGGTCTCCGGCAGCTGCTCCATGCCGTAGACCTTGCCGAGGCGCACTGCCGCTGCCTTCTTGATGATTTTCTGGCAGTTGGGCAGAGAAAACAGCTTGGAGTTAAGGGAGTAACCCTTCACAGGGAACTGACCGTCCTTGGGGATGTAATCCTCCCAGGGCTGGCGGGCAGCGGCTTCATAGAGCTCGTCAAAGGTCTCTGCCTTTTCCTTGCCCACCAGCAGCAGCACACGCTCGCCGCAGCGGAGATTCAGATTCAAACGGCAGAGATCTGCCCATTCACCCTCGCAGAGGACGTGACCGTTCTCCACGCGGACATTTTTCAGTTCCAGACGCTTGACCTCGTCGCCCACGAGACCTTCCAGTCCGAACAGGCAGGGGATCATAAACTGCAGCATAGTAGTCAGTCCCTTTCTAAACGTGTTGAAAACATAATAATTCACATAACATTATAGTTTCTTTTCCCGAATCCGCAATAGCAAAAGTCGCCAAAAAGCCGAGGTAGACAACCTTAACTATATATTGTCGCGTACTCTGCGGAGGCAAAAAAAGAGCAAAGCAGGACCTCCAAACGGAAGTCCTGCGTGGTCCAACGGGAGTCGAACCCCCTGTCGGTTTTCTTCGGGCGGATTTCCGCCCATACTTCGTTATTGTCCTTGAGAGTCCCTCAAGGATTCTCTGCGGACAATGCCTCGTCTGAACAAAAATCCGCTCCGAAAAAACTGCGAAGCACATTCCGGCGAGGTTTGTTTGAGGCATTTTCGCCGCAGAGGACGCCGCCTTGCTGACGCAAGGCAAGGACGATAAGGTAAAAAGGACCGAACAGGACCGCCGGAATGCGGCAGGTGTTCAATTCCCGTTGGACTAGTGATTCTTACAGCTCGTTGATCACAGGCACGATCATGGGGCTGCGCTTGGTGGTTTTGTAGAGATAGTTGCTGGCGGCGGACTTCACCACGCTCTTGAGCTCGCTGAGATCGCGGCTGCGGCGGCGGCAGACGGGCTCTGCCGCGTTCATAATGACCTCGCTCAGCTCGTTGATGAGGGGCTCGTTTTCCTTCACATAGATGAAGCCGCGGGTGATCACCTCGGGGGGAGAGAGAATATCGCGGTTATAGGAGTTGACGTTGAGGATCACCACCACGATGCCGTCCTCCGCCATCTTCTTGCGGTCACGCAGCACCGTTGCACCCACATCGCCCACGCCGCTGCCATCCACCAGCAGCACGCCTGCGGGGACGGAGGTCTCCTGCTTCATGTGGCGGCTGGTGAACTCAATGACATCGCCGTTCTGGGCGATGGCGATCTGCTTGGAGTCCATGCCCATCTGCTGGGCAATGGCACGGTGCGCCTGCAGGTGGCGCTGCTCGCCGTGGACGGGGATGAAGAACCGGGGCTTGGCGAGAGCGTGAATGATCTTCAGCTCCTCCTGGCAGGCGTGACCGGAGACGTGCAGGGGCGAGGTGGAGGAGAACACGGTCTCCACGCCCTTGCGGAACAGCTCGTTGATTACGCGTCCCACGGACTTCTCGTTGCCGGGGATGGCGGAGGCGGAGATGATGACCTTGTCGCCGGGACCCACGTCGATCTGCTTGTGGGTGGAGAATGCCATGCGGTACAGGGCGGACATTTCCTCGCCCTGAGAGCCGGTGGTGATGATGACCTGCTGCTCAAGGGGCAGGCTCTTGACCTTGTTCAGCTCCACAAGGGTGTTCTTGGGGATCTTGAGGTAGCCCAGCTCAGAGGCGACTGCCACCACGTTTTCCATGCTGCGACCGCTGACGGCGACCTTGCGCTTGGTGGCGGCAGCGGCGTTCATCACCTGCTGTACGCGGTAGATGTTGGAGGCGAAGGTGGTGACGATGATGCGCTTCTTGCAGCCGCGGAACTGCTGCTCCAGCGTCTCGCCCACGGCGCGTTCACTCATGGTGTAGCCGCGGCGCTCGGCGTTGGTGGAGTCCATCAGCAGTGCCAGCACACCCTCCTTGCCCAGCTCACCGAAGCGGGCGAGGTCAATGACATCCTCATTGATGGGGGTGGAGTCGATCTTGAAGTCGCCGGTGTGGATGCAGACGCCCACCTTGGTGCGGATGGCAAACGCCACGCTGTCGGCGATGGAGTGGTTGACGTGGATAAATTCCACGCTGAACTTGCCCGCGCGGATGGTGTCGCCCGCTTCCACCGTCACGATTTTGGTGGTGGCGGCAAGACCGTGCTCCTCCAGCTTCAGACGGATGAGACCTGCGGTAAGGCGGGTGCAGTAGATGGGCATATTCACCTGCTTGAGCACGTAGGGGATCGCGCCGATGTGGTCCTCGTGACCGTGGGTGATGAAAAGACCGCGGATGCGGTTCTGGTTCTTCACCAGATAGCTCACGTCGGGAATGACGAGGTCGATGCCGTACATATCATCGCCGGGGAATGCCATGCCGCAGTCCACCACGATGATCTCACCGCTGCACTCGTACACCGTCATGTTCTTGCCGATCTCGTTGAGACCGCCAAGGGGAATGATTTTCAGTTTTTCTGCCATTGTAGATAATTTTTCCTTTCCGTTTCTGGGAACGCAGGGCAGAGAAATGGCGGATTTTGCCGCACAACGACCAAAGACGTCCCACCGCCTCCAAGCCAACGATCCTCCTGACCGCCGCCTGCTGCGGATTGCGTCCCATCTCTGCCACAAGTGTATGTAGGTTGAAATATGAATGCCGGAGGGAAAGCCCGTTCGCTCCGGTAAGCAACAAAAGAAAGGGGATACTTCCCCATAGTATAATGTAGTATATCACAGGGGCGCGTGCTTGTATACTCCTAATTTTTCCAAAAAAACGGAGAAACGGGAGGAATTTGTGTGATTTCTGTCGCCCAAACCGGAGAGATTTGAGAAAAAGAGGTCCCGGCGGCGGGATTGGGCGTTGCAAGAGGCTTGGTATCTGTGGTATAGTATAAAGAAATCATAAGCTGCCGCTGTTGCGGGAAAGGGGGATTCCATGAACAAGAAGATCGCGCGATTGCTGGAAATGAACCGTGTTCCCTATCTGGTGCTGATGCTGCTGTTCGCGTTGGGTACCGTTATGCTGGGAGAGCCCCTCTGGGGCATTGGCGAGGCAGCAGTCTCGCTGCTGGTCTTTGCCTATTACCGCTACAGCGATCGCGTCCGCAAGGGCAAGATCCTGCAGCATATTGATATGCTCACGGGCAGTGTCGCTCAGGCGGGCACGAATACGCTGATGAGCACGCCCCTGCCCACCATGGTGTTCCGTCCCGATACACGGGAGATGGTCTGGGGCAATGACAGCTTCATGCAGGTGGTGGGGATGGAGGACAGCGATGCCACCGATCTTGACACCCTGACTCCCGGCTTCAACACCCGCTGGGTGCTGGAGAACAAGACCGAGTGTCCCAATATCGTGGAGCTGCGCGACCGCCGCTATCGGGTGTACGGTGCCCTTGCCTATGCGGAAGGCAGCAAGAGGAGCAAGTCTGCCGGTGGGCAGGGACTCCTTGCCACCACCTACTGGATCGACATCACCGAGACCGATCAGCTGAAGAAATACTGCGAAACCACGAAGCCCGTGGTGGCGCTGATCTATCACGACAACTATGAGGACGTGATGAAGTCCTGCAGCGAGAGCAACCAGTCTGCGGTGCAGGCGGCGGTGTATGAAAAGATCGACCGCTGGATCGAGGGAACAGGGTGCCTTCTCACCCGCGTTGCCCGTGACCGCTTCCTGCTGGTGATCGAGCAGCAGCACTACAAGAAGCTGATGGATGAGAAGTTCGCCGTGCTGGATCAGGTGCGTGAGATCCATGTGGAGGGCGGCGTGTCCCCTACCCTGTCCATTGGCGTGGGCAAGGATGTGGAGGGCTTTGAGGCGCTGCTGAAAAACGCCCAGCTTTCGGTGGAAATGGCGCTTTCCCGCGGCGGCGATCAGGCTGTTGTGAAGGATGCGGTGAACTTTGAGTTCTACGGCGGACGCAGCAAGGCATCCGAAAAGCGCACCAAGGTCAAATCCCGCGTCATGGCAAACGCCCTGCGCCAGCTGATGACCGATGCGAAGAATGTCTACATCATGGGTCACCAGTATGCGGACATGGATGCCCTCGGTGCGGCATCGGGTCTTGTCTGCATCGCGAGAAAGATGGGCAAGAAAGCCCAGATCGTCATTGACGTGGACAACAATGCTGCCGGCAGTATGCTGGAGAAGCTGCGTGGGCTGGAGGAATACAAGGGTGTCTTTGTCTCCGGCAACGAAGCATTCCTCCGGGCGGAGGCAGGGTCGTTGCTGGTGGTGGTGGATACCAACCGCCCTGACTTTGTGGAGTCGCCCCAGCTGCTGGATGCCTGCAACCGCGTGGCGGTCATCGACCATCACCGCCGTGCCGCCAGCTATATTGAAAATGCGGCACTGAATTTCCATGAGCCCTATGCTTCCTCTGCCAGCGAGCTGGTGACGGAGCTGCTGCAGTATCTGGTAGAGCCCGGCGATCTGCTGCGGGATGAAGCGGAAGCGCTGCTGGCGGGCATGGTGCTGGATACCAAGAAGTTTACCCAGCGCACCGGCGGACGCACCTTTGAGGCGGCGGCATTCCTGCGCCGCGCAGGTGCAGACACGGTGGAGGTCCACCGTCTGTTCCAGGGCGACCTGACAGACGTGGTGGCAAAGTTTGATATCATCCGCCATGCGGAAATGTACCGCGACACCGTTGCCATCGCAGTGGTGGAAGCGGAGACAGACCGTACCACCGCGGCGAAGGCGGCAGACGAACTGCTGAGCATCCGCGGCGTGGAGGCGTCGTTTGTGGTCTATGGTATGCGAAACGGCATGGGTCTCAGCGCCCGCAGTGTCGGCGAGATGAACGTGCAGGTGGTGCTGGAAAGCCTTGGCGGCGGCGGCAATTCCACCATGGCAGGCGGCTTTGTGGAGGGCGGCGTGGCAGCGGAGGTTGCCAAGCGCCTGCGCCAGTCCATTGACCGCTATCTGGAAGAATAAAAAACATACGACAATAAGGAGAATACGGATATGAAAGTCATTTTGCAGCAGGATGTGAAGGGTCAGGGCAAGAAGGGTCAGATGATCGACGCGGCAGAGGGTTACGCAAGAAACTTCCTGCTGCCGAGAAAGCTGGCGATCCTTGCCACCACCGATGCCATCAACACCATGAATCTGAAGGAAAAGGCGCGCAAGGCAGAGGAAGCGGCAAACCGTGCCGCTGCCGCTGAGCTGGCAGAGAAGCTGAAGAACTGCCCCGTGAAGATCACCGCCAAGGCAGGTGCCAACGGCAAGCTCTTCGGTGCCATCACCGCAAAGGAAATTTCCGAGGAGCTGCTCAAGCAGTTCGGCGTGGAGCTGCCCAAGCAGAAGATCGTGGTGGAAGAGCCCATCAAGTCCTACGGCAGCTACCAGCTGAAGGCAAAGCTCGGCTATGAGATCAGCGGCACCGTCTACGTGATGGTGACTGAATAAAGAACATTCGCGCGGAAAGCGTTCCGCGCAGCGGGAAGGGGGAAACGACGATGGATGAGCTGCTGCTGCGGCAGATGCCGAACAGTCTCGAGGGTGAGCAGGCAGTGCTCGGCTCCATGCTGATCGACGCGGGCTGCATCAACGATGTCATGGATAAGCTCCGCAGCGATGATTTCTATCATCGGCAGAATCGGGAGATCTTTGACACCATTCATCACATGTTCGTGTTCTCCCGTCCCATCGACGGTGTCACCGTGGCGGAGGAGCTGCAGAAGAACGGCGTTGCTACAGACGCGACGAGAAGCTATCTTGTGCAGCTCATGGAGATCACTCCCACCTCTGCCAACGTCATGGAGTATGTCCAGATCGTGCGGGACAAGGCGCTGCTGCGCAGTATCGCCACCGCTGCCTCTGAGATCACCGCCATGGTGCAGGAGGGCGTGGGTGAAGCCGCGGACACGCTGGAGGCGGCAGAGCAGAAGATCTACGCCGTGCGCCGTGGGCGCAGCTCCCAGGAAATGCAGCCTGTAAGCGTGGTGCTCTCGGGTGTGCTGGATCATCTGGCGGAGCTGAACGCGGGCGGCGGCAAGATCCCGGGTCTTTCCTCGGGTTATGAGGCGCTGGACGGCAAGCTCTCGGGCCTGAACAAGTCTGACCTTTTGCTGCTGGCAGCCCGCCCCGGTATGGGTAAGACCTCCTTTGCGCTGAACATCGGTCTGAACGTGGCGAAGCAGAGCGGCAAGACCGTGGCGATCTTCTCCCTCGAAATGTCCGCCGATCAGCTGGTGACGCGACTGCTCTCCACGGAGGCGGTGGTGGAAAACCAGCGCCTTGTGACGGGCAATCTGCGGGAAACGGACTGGGAAAAGGTGGTGCACGCCGCATCCACCCTCTCTCAGACGGATATCCGCATCGACGATAATCCCCTTTTGACCGTGGCGGACATGAATGCCAAGTGCCGCCGCCTCGATAACCTCGGTCTCGTGGTCATCGACTATCTGCAGCTGATGACCTCTGCCGGCGGGCAGGGCTACAGCGGCGAGAGCCGCCAGCAGGCAGTCAGCGACATCTCCCGTATGCTGAAGATCATGGCGAAGGAGCTGCAGGTGCCTGTCATTTGCCTCAGCCAGCTTTCCCGTGCCAACGAAAAGCGCGAGGACAAGCGCCCGATGCTGTCGGATCTGCGTGAATCCGGTGCCATCGAGCAGGATGCAGACATCGTCATGTTCATCTATCGTGACGATTACTATAAGGAAGACAGCGAAAAGCGCAACATCGCTGAGATCATCATTGCCAAGAACCGCCATGGCGAGACGGGCAAGATCGAAATGCGCTGGATGCCGGAATACACCACCTTCGGTGCTTTGGAAGAGCGGTATGGTGACTGATATGGAACACCGGGATCAGAAACAATCGAATCATCGTTTGCTGCAGCGTGCTGAGGAGTTCGTGCGGCGGGAGAATATGCTGCCCCCGGGCGGGGGGCTGGTTCTTTGCACGGTTTCGGGCGGACTGGACTCGGTCACGCTGCTGCATTTTTTGCACAGGCTCGCCGAAGAGGAGAATTTCCGTCTCACGGCGGCGCACTTTAACCACCGCCTGCGGGGGGAGGCATCGGAAGAGGATGCCCGCTTTGTGGAGCAGCTCTGCGCGCAGTGGAGCATCCCCTGCGTCGCGGGGGATGGCGATGTGGCTGCCTATGCTGAGGAGCACGGCATGGGCATCGAGGAGGCGGCACGGCACTGCCGTTACGCCTTTTTGGAGGAGGCGGCAGCTGCCCTCGGGGCAGAGCGGATCGCCACCGCCCATCAGGCGGAGGACAATGCAGAGACCGTGCTGCTGCAGCTCATCCGCGGCAGCGGCAGCGAGGGGCTTGGCGGCATTGCCCCTGTGCGGGACAAGCTGATCCGTCCCTTCCTCACTGTGAGTCGGGAGGAGATCGAAGCCTACGCCGCAGTCCACGACATTCCCCACCGGGAGGATGCGAGCAACCGTGATCTCCACTTTGCCCGCAACCGTGTACGCCATCAGATCATGCCCCTGCTGCAGGAGATCAATCCTGCCGTGGTGCAGGCGATCGGACGGGCGGCAGCGGTGCGGCGGCAGGAGAGTGATCTGCTGCAGCAGATCGCGCAGGCGGAGATGGGCGAAGTGGTCGTTGATAACGAGGGAGCCTTTGCCATCCGGGAATACTTCCAGCGCACAGACCCTGCCCTCGTTCCCCGTATGCTGGGCATCCTGCTGGATGCGGCGGGACTGGGGCGGAAGGACATCACCGCGCAGCACTATGAAGCCATGACAGAGCTGGTGCTCTATGGCGCGGACGGCGCGGAGCTGCACCTGCCGGGCGGGCGTTTCTGGTGTGCTGGAAACACGGCGATCCTGCACCGGGAGGACAAAACGCCGCAGCAGATGCAGCCGCTGATGCCGGGGGATTCCCTTTGCTGGGGTGATTATTTCATCCACCTTGCAAAAAATGAGGAAAATTTCGCAGAAAAGTGGGATACAATCCGTCTGAAATATGATATGATACACTTACCGTTGCTGGTAGGTCCGTGGGAACGGGATCAGGGCATGACCCTGCCGCCGAGCCGCGGACAGCGGAGCCTCAAGCGGCTCTTTGCCGACAAGGGGCTTTCAGCCCATGAGCGGGACCACGCGCCGGTATTTTACACAGATGGGCAGGTCTGCGCCGCCGCAGAGATCGGCGCGGACGAGGCGTTCCTTGCAGAGGAAGGCGAGGCAGCACTGTGTTTGATGATAAAAAAGATTGAGAGGGACTGAACATGGTCAATGTGATGGAAAAGGATATTCTGAAGGTTTTGGTTTCCGAAGAAGAACTGAAGGAACGTGTCCGCCAGCTGGGCGAGCAGATCAACGAGAAGTACAGAGATAAGAGACCTCTGTTCCTCGGTGTGCTGAAGGGCAGCTTCATCTTCATGGCAGATCTGGTGCGCGCATCCGGTCTGAAGGCAGATGTGGAGTTCATCGCGGTGTCCTCCTATCACAACGGCACCAGGAGCAGCGGCGTGGTGCAGATCACCCACGACCTGCAGCAGGATATCACCGGTCGCGATATCATCGTGGTGGAGGATATTCTGGACTCCGGCAATACCCTGAGCTTCCTTGTGGGCTATTTCAAGGCAAAGGGCGCAGCAAGTGTCTCCATCGCCACCCTGCTTGACAAGCCCTCCCGCCGTACCAAGCCTGTGACGGCAGAGTTCGTGGGCTTCAACGTGCCCGATGAGTTTGTGGTGGGCTATGGTCTGGACTATGCCCAGATGTACCGCAACCTCCCCTACATCGGCGTGCTGAAGGCAGAAGTGTACGAGAACGCTCTGGATTGATTACCGAATGAAGAATTGAGGGAAAAGGCGTTCCTCCGGAGCGCCTTTTTCTGTTTTTCAAAAAATGTAAACCCCAAGCAAAGGAGGAAATCCGATTGAATCAACAAAGAACCAACCGCCCGCCCTTTTTCCTGCTGCCCCTGCTGCTGATGCTGGCGCTGAGCTTTCTCGGCGGTATGCAGATGAGAGCAGGGTATGAGGTCAGCGACCGTGAGGTGAAGGCGCTGTTTGAGCAGGAGCAGGTCAAGAGCTTCCGCATTGAGGGCGACAAGCTGCAAATGGAGCTCCACGAGCCATACGTGGTGGACGAGGGGAGCTACGAGCAGGTCTGGCATGAGCTGTACGACTTCCAGTTTTTCTATGACACGCTGCATGAACTGGTGGAGCAGCAGGCGGAAGCCGGCATCATTGAGGACTACAATTATGAAGGCTTTGAGAAGGAGAGCTGGCTGACGGAGCTGATCCCCTATATCCTTCTGGCGGCAGCCCTGTTTTTCCTGTTCAATATTATGATGAACCGCAGCGGCGGCGGGAACGGCATGGCGAAGTTCGGCACCGCCCGCACCAAAACCAAAGAGGATTATATGACCAAGGTCACCTTTGCGGATGTGGCAGGTGCGAAGGAGGAAAAGGAAGAGCTGTTTGAGATCGTGGATTTTCTGAAAGAGCCCAAGAAGTACAACGATCTCGGTGCTCGCATCCCCCACGGCGTGCTGCTGGTGGGTCCTCCCGGTACCGGTAAGACCCTGCTGGCAAAGGCTGTGGCAGGCGAAGCGGGGGTGGGCTTCCTCTCCATTTCCGGTTCTGACTTTGTGGAAATGTATGTAGGTGTGGGCGCAAGCCGCGTCCGTGACCTCTTCGATCAGGCGAAGAAGATCGCCCCCGCCATCGTCTTTATCGACGAGATCGACGCGGTGGGTCGTCAGCGCGGCACGGGTGTCGGCGGCGGTCACGATGAGCGC
>JAFVXA010000021.1 GCA_017501355.1 Oscillospiraceae bacterium | reverse complement strand
TCCAACACCGTCGTCACCTGCGGTACTCTGAAGATGGGTCTGAAGGTCATTCACCAGACTGACCACGTGATGAAGACCATCAACCACGAGCTGTTCCGCGAGCTGAAGGTTTCCAAGCAGGTCGAGCAGAACTTCTAATTCCCCCGCATTTTTTGAATGTAACGTCCAAAAGGACGCGACAGATAAGACAGGCTAATTAGACAGGCTAAAAAAACGAAAATAGGAGGTAAAAAACTGTGTCTATTTCTCTCGAATACGCTCTCGAAAACAAGAACGCTCCTGCAGTGCTCTGCTGCCGCGCAGAAGAGGGTCTTGTCCTGAGCGAGCACAACCTCGAAGATCCCGCAATCTTCGATGATCTGGTGGACTCCGGTCTGCTGAACCTCGACGGTGCTATCACCATTGGTGAGGCTCTCGGCGCTAAGCTGCTGGGCACCTTCGATTCCCTGACCCCCCTGACCGCTGATAAGGTCGAGAAGGCTGCTGTTGTTGAGGAGGCTCCCGCTGCTGCTGAGGAAGCTCCCGCTGCAGTTGCTGCTCCTGTCGCTGCTGCTGCTCCCGCTGCTGCAGGCGGTGTGCTGAAGCTGCACATTGATGAGGGCAAGGGCATTGACATCGAGCTGCCCCTGGGCGTTGCTGGTGGCGCTGTCGCTGCTGGCGGTGCTGCTGTGGTTCCCGTTGCTGGTGCAGCTGCTGCAGCTGACAGCGATGAGGAAGTCATCGTCCGCAGCCTGACCCGTAAGCACTACAAGATCACCGAAGTCAAGCGTGGCCCCGAGACCAAGATCGAAGGCACCACCCTGTACATCCGTGAAGGCATCGAAGCTGAGTGCCGCGACGATCATGGCATCGTGCTCGACTTCAAGCTGGAGATCATCACCCCCGACAAGTATCACACCTATTCCGAGACCATCATGGACGTTCAGCCCATCGCTACCAAGGAAGGTGAATCTGAGCTCGGCGAAGGCGTGACCCGCGTCCTGGACGGCGTTGTCATGGTCGTTACCGGTACCGACGCTGACGGCGTTCAGATCGGTGAGTTCGGTTCTTCCGAGGGTTACCTCGATGAGAACATCGCTTGGGGCCGTCCCGGCTGCCCTGAGTACGGCGAGATCATGATCAAGCCCCAGGTTACCATTAAGTCCAAGATGAACATGGAGCGTCCCGGTCCTCTGGCTGCTCACAAGGCTGCAGATGTGATCACTCAGGAAATCCGTATGGCAATGAAGAAGCAGCTGACCGACGACATGGTCGTGGACACCGAGGTGTTCAACCAGGTCCGCCGTCCCGGCAAGAAGAAGGTCGTCATCTGCAAGGAGATCATGGGCCAGGGTGCAATGCACGATAACCTGCTGATCCCCATGGAGCCCGTCGGTGTCCTCGGCGCTAAGCCCAACGTCGACTGCTCCAACGTTCCCGTCTGCGTGAGCCCCCTGGAAGTCCTCGACGGCTGCATCCATGCACTGACCTGCATCGGTCCCGCTTCCAAGGAAATGTCCCGCCACTATTGGAGAGAGCCCCTGGTCCTCGAGGCTCTGCACGATCACGATGTCGACCTCGTCGGCGTTATCTTCGTCGGTTCTCCCCAGATCAACGGTGAGAAGTTCTACGTCTCCCGCCGCCTCGGCCAGACCGTCGAGATGCTGGGCGTTGACGGTGCATTCGTCACCACCGAAGGCTTCGGTAACAACCACGTCGACTTCGCTTCCCACCACGAGCAGATCGGTAAGCGCGGCATCCCCGTTGTCGGTATGTCCTTCTGCGCTGTCCAGGGTGCTCTGGTCGTCGGTAACAAGTACATGGTCACCATGGTCGACAACAACAAGTCCGAGCAGGGTATCGAGAACGAAGTCCTGGCTAACAACACCCTCTGCCGCGAGGACGCTCTCCGCGCTCTCGAGATGCTGAAGGCTGCTATGGCTGGCGAAGAAGTCAAGAAGCCCGAGAAGAAGTGGAACCCCAACGTCAAGGCTACCAACATCGAGCTGATCCAGGCTGCTGGTCACGAAGTCGAGCTGGTCAAGAACGAGTGGGCTCTGCCTCTCAGCGACAAGCGTATCAAGAAGTACGGCGACACTCCCGAGAACGTTCCCGAGCGTTACAAGAAGTAATTGCCTCCGCACTTAGGAGATAATAATGGCTCTGAAGTACGGCGATAAAATTATCTACATGGAAGGCGTGATCGTTGAGATTCATGACGGCTGCGTGGCAGTCGATCTGAAGGGCCGTCTCGGCTATCTCAGGGTTCCCATGCGGATGCTGCTGACTGATTATGAACTGAAGGTTGGCCAGGAAGTCGGTTGGAACATGAGCTTCCCCGAACAGCTGGGTCCCGAAGTCAACGACAAGTACTTCAGCAATCTGGACGCTTACAAAAAAAGACAGGCTGAAATGAAAGCCAAGAATTCTGAAAAGGAGGACTAATAACGTGAGTTATACTGCTATTAAGGGTCTGCAGTCCGAGATTTTCGTTCCTGTGACCCCCCCTATGGTTTGGACCCCTGTGACCAAGCCCATGAACGAATGGATCGTTGCTATTGCTACTGCTGCCGGTGTGCACGGCGTTGATCAGGAGCGTTTCAACCTCTCCGGTGACTTTACCTATCGCGCTGTTCGCGACTCTTACAAGCCCGAGGAGCTGATGGTCTCCCACGGTGGTTACGACAACTCCGATGTTAACAAGGACATCAACTGCATGTTCCCCTATGAGCGCCTGCATGAGCTGGCTGCTGATGGTGTCATCAAGGGCGTTGCTCCCACCCACTACTGCTTCATGGGCGGCGGCGGCAACCAGGAGAAGTTCAAGAACGAGACTGGTCCCGCAATCGCTCAGAACCTGAAGGAAGAAGGCGTTGACGCTGTCCTGATGACCGCAGGGTGAGGTACCTGCCACCGCTCTGCAGTTCTGGTGCAGAGAGCTATCGAAGAAGCTGGTATCCCCACTGTGATCATCGCAGCTCTTCCCCCCGTCGTCCGTCAGACCGGTACTCCTCGCGCTACCGCTCCCCTGGTTCCCATGGGTGCTAACGCAGGTGCTCCCCACGATGTTGCTATGCAGTACGCTATCTACAAGGAATCCCTCGAGTTCCTGCGCGATTGCGAGACTCCCGGCAAGATCCAGGCTCTGAACTACGAGTACGTCGCAAAGGTCTAATCGATCTTACGATCTCGTATCAAGACACGATTTACAGAACCCCGCTGCAGTTTGCAGCGGGGTTCTTTTTACACACCCTCCGACTGCGTTCGAGACTGCGGTCAGCGTGAAAAAATTTCAAAAAGCAGTGAAAAATGTGAGAAAAGCTCTTTCTTTTTCTGCGCAATGTGATATAATATTAACAGATGTGCGGTTTGCACAACTACGATACATTTCTGAGAATTGATATAATAACGAGGAGATGAAGACTATGCCTGATAAGGAAATTTTGCTGAGAAGACTGGTCATCAAGGCATTCCACATCAACGAAGTGGAGTTTGGCGAGGAAAACAAGGTTACCGCCGGCGGCAAGATGACGGTCAGCAAGGACATCATTGAGGGTCTGCTGAAGAAGTATCCTCTGATTAACAAGATTGACATCCAAATCATCAAGCCCGGCGATCACGATCGCTGGACCAACACCATGATGGATATCATCCCTGTCTCTACCAAGGTATTGGGAGAGATCGGTGAGGGCATTACCCACACGCTGACCGGTGTCTATGTAATGCTGACCGGTATCGATACCAATGGCAAGCAGACCCACGAGTTCGGTTCTTCCGAGGGTAATCTGAAGGATAAGCTGTTCCTCAACCGTGCAGGTACTCCCGGCGATGATGATTACATCATTTCCTTTGACATTACCTTTGAGGCTGGTCAGGGTCAGGAGCGCGTGGGATGCACGCAGGGTCACGATGCCTGCGATGAGTTCATCCAAATCTTCCGCAACCAGATGAAGAAGTTCCACGGTGACAGCTGCACCGAGCGTCACACCTATTACGACAAGATCCGCCCCGGCAAGAAGCGCGTGCTGATCCTCAAGCAGACTGCAGGTCAGGGTGCTATGTATGACACCCACCTCTTCGGTGCTGAGCCCTCCGGCTCTCTCGGCAGCCGCTCCATCATCGACATGGGTAATATGCCTGTGGTGGTTTCCCCCAACGAATATCGCGACGGTATCATCCGTTCCATGCAGTAAAGGAGGCAAAATAGTATGGGTATCGGTCCTTCTACCAAGGAAACTTCTCTGCACCACTTCCGCGATCCTCTGCTGGATGTGGTTTCTTCCGATGAAGACGTGGATCTGATGGGTATTGTCCTTGTGGGCACTCCCGAGGATAACGTGGGTAAGCTGCTCGTCGGCACCCGCGCCGCAGTCATCGCTGAGTCTATGCGCGCTGACGGTGTCATCTGCTCCACCGACGGCTGGGGCAACAGCGACGTTGACTTCTGCAACATGGTCGAGCAGGTCGGTAAGCGCGGTATGCCCGTGACCGGTCTGCACTTCAGCGGCGAATGCGCAAAGTTCGTGGTGCTCAACGAGTATCTCGAAGGCATCATCGACATCTGCAAGGGTGACGGTTCCGAGTCTGCAAACGTGGGCGAGAACGCAGTCAACGCGCAGGAGGCACGCCGTGCTCTGGTTCACCTGAAGGTGAAGATGAAGCAGGCAGAAGCTGCCGGCAAGAGCTGGTCCAAGTAAATTAGAACGATAAAGAAGCATCTTCGCGAAAGCGAAGATGCTTCTTTGCGTGCGGCACATATAGAATTAGTCCGCAGAAGCGATCAGAAACCCTTCTGGGCGGGGCTGCGCCCTGCGTAATGATCCTGCACCCAGTCTGAAACGAACTCCACAAACGCCCGTGTAGGGGGCGTTACATAGTCCGAAGAGCGCACGGCGATGCCGAGATCGCGGCTGTAGGAGTCGGAGAAGGGCTTGACCACCACTTCGCTCTTGATATCCTCCAGCAGCAGCTTTGGCAGCACGGAGATACCGAGACCATGCTCCACCATGGAGATCACGGTGTAGTCCTCCTTGATGCGGTAGGTGATGTTGAGATCCAGATCGCGGTTTTTCAGCAGGGGAGCGAGATCGAAGTCCAGCTCGTCTGTAGGCACGATGAAGGGCTGACCGTTGAGCATATCATAGGTAAAGTACTCCACGTGGGCGTAGGGGTGGTCCTTTGGCAGGAGCACCACATAATCGTCGTGGAGCAGATGATGAAATTCCAGACCTTCACTGCTGAGACGGGAAAGGAAACCGCAATCCAGACGGTTCTCCAACAGCATCTGGCTGATCACATCGTAGTCGCCGCTGACCAGCTCAAACTGAATATTGGGATGCAGGGCAGAGAACTCCCGCATGATAGGGGGGAGCCACTGGGTAGAGACGCTCACGAAGGTACCCACGCGGATCATGCCGGTTTCCAGTCCCAAAATAGAGGTGGCGATCTGTTGGAGCGACCCTTCCCATTTGACGATCTGACGGATGGATTCCAGCACGCGCTCACCGCTGGAGGTGAGCACCGTACCCGCCTTGGTGCGCACAAGGAGAGGGAAGCCCAGTTCCCGTTCCAGACTGCTGATGATCTGGCTGACACCGGACTGGGTGTAGTTCAGCTCCTGCGCAGCGCGGGTGATGTTGCCAAGCTCGGCTACCTTCAAAAAGACCTTATATTTACTGGTATTCATACGGCGATTCCCCCTCTTGCACCCATCGAAATTCCCAATAAGAGCACCGGCAGATGCCCTCCCTTCAAGAATAACACATTGTAATGATAACTACAAGAATTATTTACTTTACTAATGATATATCTTGTGATATAAAGAGAGTAAGAAAACAATCCCCCCTCCAATCTGTGGGCTGTGGATCCCCCCTCGGTATGTCGCATGCCGTGCTGCAGCCGATCACGTGCAAGTACAGAAAAACCGATGTGCAATCGCACATCGGTTTTTTCTTTGCACCGAGAGGAAAGGCGAGCTGACGCATGGACGTACAGATCAACAAAAATGACGATCAGAAAAGGAAGAAGCGGCTGGGGTTACCAGCCGCTTGCTTCTTGGGGAATTTAGTTTTTTTGATACAGCGATCGAAGAACTTAAGCCTTCTTAGCAGCCTTTTCCTTAGCTGCATCGCGGAGCATCATGTAGCAGGTCCACACCATGACGACTGCGACGACAATGGTCAGAATCTTGACGGGCATGGAGGTGACGACCTTCCATGCGAACAGGACGCCGAAGCAGCCGCCGACCATGTTACCCATAACGCCGATAACGTCGTAACGGGACTTCTTAACGAAGACCAGGGAGTTAATGGGCATCAGCAGAGCGCAGGAACCCATGAACACGGGGAAGCAAGCGCCGAGGTCAACGCCGAGCAGGACGCAGAATGCCATGCAGGGTGCATACAGACCGAAGCCGATATCCATCAGAGCGCCGAAGACGAAGTTAGCAATGACAGCAGCGATGAGCTTGCCGCCCTTCAGGCCGATCTCGGTACCGACCAGAGCGAAGGGACCAAAACCGAATGCCTTCATGATCAGCACGACAGCGGTCAGACCCAGGAACAGGGACATTGCATAACGGATGGGGTTACGATCCCACTTGGTGACGACGAATGCACCAGCATAGGAGCCGAGCATTGCGGACACGCACATCAGGACCAGGAACACGGGGTCGCACTCGACGGAAGCAATGAAGACGATTGCCTCGAAGACGACGGGGAAGGTATCACCGACGTTCAGAGTGCCGGGCAGGTTCAGGTCATCGATGTCAGCACCGGTAGCCTTGTACAGGAAGGTGGTGGGAGCGAAGGAACCGATACCCAGGGTATCCATGAAGTTGCAGAGTGCACCGATACCGAGGCACTTGACCCACTTGGAAGCGGGTGCGCCGTACAGCTCGCCCTTGTGATTCTTCAGAATGTCGTTGGAGACGTTCAGAGCAGTGACGAGGAAGCCGATTGCCAGAACAGCCTGCATGATAAATGCCAGATTCATAATATTTCCCTCCATATTAAGAATGAAAAAGTGCAACAGGAATGCTATAGGTTCAACACATATTCCCCAAATGCCAAACCTTTAACACTCCTTAAGTACAGCGTAATTATAGCAATACTATGACGTTTGGTCAAGAGAAAAATTCAAAAGGAGCATAAATGAACGAAATATTTGGAGAAAATATGAATTTCGGCTGTTTTTCATGGTGAAATTGACAGGGAATGGCAAAAGCGAGAGAAAAAAACCCCTGCCCGGAAGGGCAGGAAATAAAAAAATTTGAAACTTTTTTCAAAAAAACCGGGTCGTGGGATGGACGCGGAAGAGGACACTCAGGTAATTTTTGGCATAAACAACGAAAATTCGTCGAATACTTCTAAAGAAAGAATGCTCTCTGCGGTTGACCAATCTTATTAAATAGAGTATGATATAAACTAAACAATCGTGTCCGCTCATATCTTGGTGGGCGGGGAGGGAAAGGAAGTGTCATAAAAATGGGTGAATGGAATCGGGAAGAGTTCCTTTGGCGTTTCCATGAAGGTACCGAGACTTACGGCTACCAGTTCTTCGGCGCACACCCTGTAGAGGCAGACGGTTCCCGCGGCTGGGTGTTCCGTGTGTGGGCTCCCAATGCGCAGGAAGTGCACATCGCCGGCGACTTCAATGGCTGGAGCGACTGGGTGACCGAGATGAAGCGCTGCGAGGATGAGATCTGGGAATGCACGCTCATGGATCTGCCGGAATTTACTAATTATAAATATGTGATCACCACTGCCGACGGCAAGAAGCTGTGGAAGGCTGACCCCTATGCTTTCGCATCCGCACTCCGTCCGGATACCAACAGCCGCCTCTGCGATCCCACGGGCTATCAGTGGGGCGATGCCGCATGGCTGCGCAACCGCCGTATGCGCGACATCAAGGTGCGTCCCATGAATATTTACGAGGTGCATCTTGGCAGCTGGCGCAGAGGCTGGGCTGGCGAAATGCTGGATTACCGCACCATCGGCGATCAGCTGGCAGACTATGTTGCCGACATGGGCTATGACTATGTGGAGCTGATGCCTGTGACGGAATATCCCCTCGATGCAAGCTGGGGTTATCAGGTGACGGGTTACTTCTCCCCCACCGCACGCCACGGCGCACCCGAGGATTTCAAGTATCTCGTCGACAAGCTGCACCAGAAGGGCGTCGGCGTGCTGCTGGACTGGGTCCCCTCCCATTTCTGCAAGGACAGCCACGGTCTGATGGAGTTTGACGGCAGCTGCTGCTATGAGTATGCCGATCCCCTCAAGCAGGATCATCACAGCTGGGGCACCCGCGTGTTCGACTTCGGTCGCGGTGAGGTGAAGAGCTTCCTCTATTCCAGCGCCAGCTACTGGCTGCGGGAGTATCACATTGACGGTCTGCGCGTGGACGCGGTGGCATCCATGCTGTACCTCGACTATGACCGCAACGGCGAATGGCGTCCCAACCGCTACGGCGGCAAGGAGAATCTGGAGGCGATCGAGTTCCTGCAGGGTCTGAACAAGGTGGTCGCCGATGTGGACAAGGGTCTTGTGGTCATCGCGGAGGAATCCACCGCATGGCCCAACGTCACCCGCGAGGAGGACGGCGGTCTCGGCTTCTCTCTGAAGTGGAACATGGGCTGGATGAACGACATCTGCCACTACCTCAAGATGGATCCTTTCTTCCGTCAGCATCATCATAGAGATATCACCTTCTCTATGTTCTATGCATTTTCCGAAAAGTTCCTGCTGCCTCTCAGCCACGATGAAGTGGTACATATGAAGGGGTCTCTGCGCGGCAAGATGCCCGGCGACGACTGGCAGCAGCTGGCAGGTACCCGCGGCTTCTATTCCTATATGATGGCTCACCCCGGCAAAAAGCTCACCATGATGGGCACGGAGCTGGGTCAGTGGCATGAATGGAACTATCAGGACCAGATCGACTGGTATCTGCTGGACAATGAGGCTGAGGGCAAGCAGCACCAGTTCTTCAAGGATATTCACAAGCTGTATCACGATTATCCCGAGCTGTATCAGCAGGATTTCAGCTGGGATGGCTTCCAGTGGCTCGTGCCGGATGACAACACCAACAATGTGGTGGTATTCATCCGCAGAGATAAAAAGGGCAAGGAGCTCATCTGCGTGGTGAACTTCTCCCCTGTCGGGTATGAGGACTATCGCTTCGGCGTGACTGCCAAGAAGCAGTGGGAAGAGGTGTTCAATACCGACGCTGTGGAATACGGCGGCAGCGGTATGCGCAACGAATCCGTCATCCTCACCGAGGCAATCCCCTCTCACGGGCTGAATCAGTCTATTTCCGTGCGCGTCCCGCCCCTTGGCGCGGTGTTCCTCCGCGGCAGCGGTCGGTACTATGCCCCCAAGAAGAAAGTTGAAAGGAAGTGCAGCAAATGAAGAAAAAGTGTATCGCCATGCTTCTCGCAGGAGGGCAGGGCAGCCGACTGTATGTTTTGACGAAGGATATGGCAAAGCCTGCCGTACCCTTCGGCGGTATGCACCGCATCGTAGACTTCCCCCTTTCCAACTGCACCAACTCCGGCATTGATACCGTGGGTGTGCTGACCCAGTATCGCCCGCTGGAGCTGAACAGCTACATCGGCAACGGTCAGCCCTGGGATCTGGACCGCAGCGACGGCGGCGTTCACATCCTGCCTCCCTACCAGTCCGCTACCGGCGCGACCTGGTTCAAGGGCACCGCAAACGCCATCTATCAGAACATCGGCTTCATCGACACCTATGATCCCGAGTATGTGGTGATCCTCTCCGGTGACCATATTTATAAGATGGACTACTCCGAGATGATGGACGTTCATGAGAAGATGAACGCTGCCTGCACCATTTCCGTCATGGAAGTGCCCTGGGAGGAGGCAAGCCGCTTCGGTATCATGAGCGTGGACAGCGAGGGCATGATCACCGAGTTTGCCGAGAAGCCCAAGGAGCCCAAGAGCAATCTGGCTTCCATGGGTATCTACGTCTTTACCTGGAGCAAGCTCCGTCAGGCTCTGATCGACGATGAGAACGACCCCAACTCCGAAAATGACTTCGGTAAGAATATCATCACCAAGATGCTCGCAGCCGGCGAGCGCATGGCTTCCTACAGCTTCCCCGGCTACTGGAAGGATGTCGGCACTCTGGTTTCCCTCTGGGATGCCAACATGGATATGCTGCTGCGCAGCGACCTGGATCTGCACGATGATTCCTGGCCCATCCATGCACGCGTGCCTTCCATGCCCCCCGCATTCATGAGCGCTGCATCCAAGGTGACCCACAGCGCGGTCTCCCGCGGCTGCGATATCGACGGCGAAGTGTTCAACTCCGTGCTGTCCTATGGCGTGAGCGTGGAGGAGAAGGCAAAGGTGGAGTACGCTGTGATCATGCCGAACGCCCAGATCGGCGCAGACGCTGAGGTGCAGTACTGCATCATCGGCGAGGGCGCAAAGATCGGCGCAGGTGCAAAGATCGGTGCTGCTCCCGACGGCAGCGAAGGCTGGGATCTGGCTGTGATCGGTCCCGGCGCTGTGATCGAAGCAGGCGCAGTGGTGAAGCCCGGCACTATGATCAACATTGACGGCGAGGAGGTGCAGAAGAAATGAAAAACCTGCACGGTATTCTGTTTTCTTATGAGCGCAGCGATGCACTGGGCGAGCTGGTGCTGCCCCGCACCAACGCATCCGTTCCCTTCGGCGGTCGCTTCCGCATGGTAGACTTTATGCTCTCCAACATGGTCAACGCAGGCATTACCGATATCGGTGTCGTCATGCACGGCAAGTATCAGAGTCTGCTGGACCACCTCGGCACCGGTAAGGATTGGGATCTGAGCCGCAAGTACGGCGGTCTGAAGCTGCTTCCTCTCGATGCCAACGCTGACGCTGACTCCGACTTCCGCGGCCGCATCGGTGCGCTGCACGCAGTGAAGGGCTATCTCAAGGAGATCCGTCAGGACTACGTGATGCTGGCTGACAGTGATGTGGTCATCAACCTGCCCATTCAGGACGTTCTGCAGCGCCACATTGCCACCGGCGCTGATCTGACTGCGGTCTGCACTGCCAAGCTGAATGATGCTGCCGGCACCACTTACTTCAAGGTGGATGAAAACGGCCGTATTGTGGATACCGCTCTTGGTCAGTATGTGCCCGAGGGTTATCGTAGCCTCGAAATTTTCGTGGCAAGCACCAAGAAGCTGATCGAGCTGGTGGAGGAATGCATCAGCCACAATCAGCCCAGCCTCAGCAAGGGCGTGCTGCAGGGCATGGTGAGCAAGCTGAACCTGCAGGCTTACGTCTGGGATGGCTATGCCGCTCAGATCTGCAGCGTGCAGGAGTACTACAGCCGCAGCATGGAGCTGCTGCAGAGCAACATCCGCCGCGAGCTGTTCCGCGCTGACCGTCCCATCCGCGCCAAGGAGAGCAACAACTTCTCCAGCTATGTGGATGAGAACTGCCGCTGCGTCGCATCCCTTATCGCTGATGGCTGCGTGATCGAAGGCAATGTTGAAAACAGCATCCTCTTCCCCGGCGTTCGCGTGGGCAAGGGTGCTGATGTCAAGAACTGCATCCTGTTCAAGGATGTATCCATGGGCGCAGGTGCAACGCTGCATTATGCCATCGTTGACAAGCGCTCCAAGCTCCTGGACGGCTGCACCATGATGGGTCACGAAAAGTATCCCATGGTGATCGGCAAGGATCAGGAGATCTAAGTCCAACCATTTGAAAGGAGAATCCCATGAAGATTCTGTATGCTACCAGTGAAGCGGTGCCTTTCTGCAAAACCGGCGGCCTGGCAGACGTTTCCGGCAGCCTTCCCAAGACCCTCGTGGAAGAGGGCGAGGAAGTCGCAGTGGTGATGCCCCTGTACAGCACCATCCGCAACAAGTATGCGGAGCAGCTGGAGTACATCGGCTATACCTATGTGAACCTCGCATGGCGTCATCTGTACTGCGGTGTGTTCCGTCTGGTGCAGGACGGCGTGCAGTGGCTGTTCCTCGACAACGAGTACTATTTCAGAAGAGACGGTCTGTACGGTCACTATGATGATGCGGAGCGCTTTGCATTCTTCTCCCGCGCTGTAATCAGCACCTTTGAGGTGACCGGCTTCCGCCCCGACATCATCCACTGCAGCGACTGGCAGACGGCACTGATCCCTGTCTACCTGCTGGATGAAAAGACCCGCACCGATTATTTCGACGGCATCCACACCATTTTGACCATCCACAACATCGAGTATCAGGGCAGATACGGCAGCAGCGTCCTGCACAATGTCTGCGGTCTGCATGAGGGCTGGTACAAGGATGGCACCATTCGCTTTGAGAATGATGTCAACTTCCTCAAGGGCGGCATCCTCTGCGCTGACGCAGTCAACACCGTCAGCCCCACCTATGCCCGCGAGCTGATGGATCCCGCTTATGCGCACGGTCTGCATGAGGTCCTGCAGAACTGCTCTTACAAGATGTTCGGCGTGCTCAACGGTATTGATACCGTGCGCTATGATCCCAATAAGGATCCGGCTCTCGCCAAGAAGTATAGCGCCAAGAGACTTGCCGGCAAGAAGGCGTGCAAGGCACACCTGCAGCGTAAGCTGGGTCTGCCCGAGAATCCCGATGTGCCTCTGATCGCCATGGTGACCCGTCTTGTGGGTCACAAGGGTCTGGATCTGGTGGAGGCAGTCGGCGCAGAGCTGATCCGCGCTGACATTCAGCTGGCTGTGCTGGGCGCAGGCGAGCAGAAGTATGAGGATTACTTCCGTTGGCTCTGCGGCAACAACAGCAACAAGGCTGCTGTCTATCTCGGCTATGATGCTACCCTTGCACAGGAGCTGTATGCTGCGGCAGACCTGTTCCTGATGCCCTCCAAGAGCGAGCCCTGCGGTCTGAGCCAGATGATCGCCATGCGTTACGGCGCAGTGCCCATCGTGCGCGAGACCGGCGGTCTGCGTGATACCGTGCAGGCTTATGAGGCATGGTGTGGTGCAGGCAACGGCTTTACCTTTGCTCACTACAATGCCCACGATATGCTCCACGTCATTTATCAGGCTCTGGAGCTGTACTACACCGATCGCGAAGCGTACAACAAGCTGCAGCAGCGCGGCATGACCGCAGACTTCAGCTGGAACCGCAGCGCCCGTGAGTATATGCGGATTTACCGCTACGCGGCAGAGCGATAAACGACACCTTATTTAATAACGGAAGCCGGCGCGACTGGTCGCGCCGGTTTCTGTGGGTTCATACCCCAACATTTTAGAAGCTACAAGAAGGACGAAACTGGTATATGTCTTATACGAAGATTGAAATGAAGAAGGCCATTCTCGACAAGCTGAGCTTGTCCCTCGGCACCAAGCCGGAAATGGCAATGGAAAGTGATATGATGCGCGCCTGCGCGCTGGTGCTGCGCGATGTGATGGCTCTGCGCGAGATGCAGACCACCAACGACAAGCGCATGGCAAACAAGCGCAAGGTCCACTATCTGTCTCTGGAGTTCCTGATGGGCCGCAGCCTGATGAAGAACGCCTGCAACCTGGGTGTGCTGGAGGCGATGAGCGAGGCTCTGGAAGAGCTGGGCTTCAAGGCAGGCGACGTGTTCGAGGCTGAGCCCGATGCAGGTCTCGGTAACGGCGGTCTGGGTCGCCTTGCTGCCTGCTACCTCGACAGTATGACCACGCTGGAGATCCCCGCAAGCGGCTACTCCATCTGCTATGACCTCGGTATCTTCCGTCAGAAGATCGTGGAGGGTCAGCAGGTCGAGCTGCCCGACGAATGGAGAGACATCGGCGGTTCCTGGCTGATCGAAAAGCCTGTGGAAGCGCAGGAGGTCCACTTCGGCGGTCGCATCCGTGAGTTCTGGGATCGCGGTCAGCATCATGTGGTGCACGAAGATTACTCCACCGTTCTCGCTGTCCCCTGCGACATGATGATCGCAGGCTGGGAGACCGAGCACACCAACACCCTGCGCCTGTGGCAGGCTCGCAGCCGCACTCCTCTGAATATGTCCCTGTTCTCCAGTGGTGAGTATCTGCGCGCTACCGAGGATCGCGCTATGGCAGAGTCCATCTCCAAGGTGCTCTATCCCGAGGATAACCACACCGCAGGTAAGTCTCTGCGTCTGAAGCAGCAGTACTTCTTTGTCTCTGCCACCGTGCAGGACGTGGTGCGCAAGCACGTGGAGCAGTTCGGCGACATCAACACCTTCCATGAGCACAATATGTTCCAGATCAACGATACCCATCCCGCTGTGGTCATCCCCGAGCTGATGCGCGTGCTGATCGACGATATGGGTCTTGGCTGGGATCAGGCTTGGTACATCACCACTCACTCTGTGGCATATACCAACCATACCGTGCTGGCTGAGGCACTGGAGCGTTGGCCCCAGCGCCTGTTCCAGGAGCTGCTGCCCCGCGTGTGGCAGATCCTGCAGGAGATTGCAGAGCGTTGGCAGAGAAAGGTGGAGGATCGCTTCCACGATCCCATCCGCACCAAGGAGCTTGCCATCATCTGGGACGGCGAGGTTCGCATGGCAAACCTCTGCATCGCCGGCGGCAGCGCTGTCAACGGCGTGAGCGCCCTGCACTCCGACATTCTCCGCAAGGATGTGTTCCGCAGCGCCTGCGAGATGATGCCCGATAAGTTCAAGAACGTCACCAACGGCATCGACCATCGCCGCTGGCTCGCACAGTGCAACCCGGAGCTGGGCAAGCTGATGAAGGAGCTGTGCGGTGAGGAATATCTGCTCCACGCAGAGCAGATGAAGAAGCTGGAGGAGTACGCGAAGGATGCATCCGTGCTGAAGAAGATCGGTCAGATCAAGCGTGCCAACAAGGTGGCATTCAGTAACTTCGCCAAGAACTATCAGGGCGTGAAGATCTCTCCCGACGCTATTTTCGATACTCAGGTCAAGCGCCTGCACGAATACAAGCGCCAGCTGCTCAATGCCCTGCACATTATCTACCTCTATCAGCAGCTGCAGGATAACCCCAACATGGATATGCAGCCCCATGTGTTCCTCTTCGGTGCAAAGGCTGCACCCGGTTATGCGGTTGCCAAGCGCATCATCCGTCTGATCAACTCTCTTGCAAACGAGATCAACAACAACCCCATCTGCAAGGATCGTCTGCAGGTGGTGTTCCTGGAGAACTACTGCGTGTCTCTTGCTGAAAAGCTGATCCCCGCATCCGAGGTTTCCCAGCAGATCTCCACCGCAGGTAAAGAAGCCAGCGGTACCGGCAACATGAAGTTCATGATGAACGGCGCACTGACCGTGGGTACTCTCGACGGTGCAAACGTGGAGATGAACGAGCTGCTGGGCGACGAGAATATGTTCCTCTTCGGTCTCAAGAGCGAGGAGGTGGCAGAACTCCGCCGCAACGGTTACGATCCCTATAAGTACTACACCCGCGATCCCGCGCTGCAGCGCGTTCTCGACCAGCTGCGCCGCGGCTTCTCCGACGGTGTGAGCTACGACGATCTGTATCAGCGTCTGGTGCACGGCGCAGGCTGCCCCGCAGATGAGTATCTGCTGCTGGCTGACTTCGCTGCATACTGCGAGGCTGAGGATCGCATGGTCAAGGCTTACGGCAAGGCCAAGGAGTGGAACCGCATGAGCCTGATCAATATCGCCCGCAGCGGCTTCTTCGCCGCAGACCGCAGCATTGCGGACTACGCAGACGATATCTGGCACGTTCCCCACAGATAAAGAAAATGCAGGACGGATCTTTCGCAAGCCGAAAGATCCGTCTTTTTTGTTGGCTTAAGGGCTGTTACGCTATTGACTTATGTGATATACTAAAAGGGTTAAGAAGAAATAGAGAAAAAGAGGAAAACAGTATGAACATAACAGAAGGTGTTCGTTTTGACACACTGGGACTCAGCACCGAGCTGCTGAGAGGGCTTGAGAAGAAGGGCATCACCCAGTCCACCCCTGTGCAGGCAGGCTGCATCCCTCCCATGATGGAGTGGAAGGATGTGATCGCCAAGGCACCCACCGGCACCGGCAAGACCTTTGCCTTTGGTCTGCCCATCATTGAGCATATCGACCCAGAGGAGGAGTGCCTGCAGGCGGTCATTATGGCACCTACCCGCGAGCTTGCCATTCAGATCACTGCGGAGCTGCGGGAAGCGGCGCTGTTCAAGCAGGGCATCCGCATTGTCTGCGTGTATGGCGGTGACCCCATCAACAAGCAGATTGATGCGTTGAAGAAGCGTCCCCAGATCGTGGTGGCGACCCCCGGTCGTCTCAGCGATCACATGAAGCGCCGCACCATCCGCGTGGACACGGTAAAGACCGTGGTACTGGATGAGGCGGACCGTATGCTGGACATGGGCTTCATTCACGATGTGACCCGCATTCTTGATCAGATCAAGAACCGCAAAAACCTTGGTATGTTCTCTGCCACCATGAGCCGCGAGGTCATGGATATCTCCTGGGTCTATCAGCGCGACCCCGTGGAGATCGAGGTGAAGGCAGACGAGAAGAACAAGCCCGACATCCTGCAGCTGCGCATGGAGGTTTCTGCCGATGAGCGCGTGGAAGCCATCGCCAGAATCATCCGTATGGGCGAGCTGGATCGCGTGATGGTGTTCTGCAACACCAAGGGCTCTGCCGAGCGTGCCGCCGCGTTCCTGCGGATGCAGAAGCTGGAGGCAGAGTGCATCCACGGCGATATCCCCCAGAAGAAGCGCGAGGCGATCATGAACCGTTTCCGCAAGGGCGAGCTGCCTGTGTTCGTCTCCACCGACGTTGCCGCTCGCGGCATCGACGTGGATGATGTGGATGCGGTGTTCAATTATGATATCCCCGATGAAAACGACTCCTATGTGCACCGCATCGGACGCACGGGTCGCGCGAAGAAGCAGGGCGTTGCCATTTCCTTTGTGTATGACTATCCCTCGAAGCTTCGCATGGATGATATCGAAAAACTCACTAAGAGTCAGGTGCTGCCCGTGAAGCTGGGGGAGGACGGTCAGTTCGTACCGGTGTAAAGAACCTCAAAAAGGAGAACCCTATGAAGAAGATGATCCGAAAATGGATGGCGCTGGTGCTGGCACTGACGCTGCTGCTGAGCCTTGCCGCCTGCGGCAATGAGGAAGAAGGCACGGTGCTGCGGGTCTGCCTTGGTGGTGCACAGGAGACGCTGGATCCCATCGAGACCGCAAGCGATGACAACGCCACCATTCTCTATCATTTATATGAAAACCTGCTGCGGCAGCGCAGTGAGGGTGTGGGCGAAGTGACGCTGGATTATGCCGTCTGCTCTGCCTATACTGAAATGGATAATTACGATGGCACCATTACCTACAGCTTTGTCATTTCCCCCGCAGCCAAGTGGTCGGACGGCAAGGCGGTGACGGCAGAGGATTTTGTTTACAGCTGGCGGCGCTTGCTGCTGTCGGACAGCCCCAATCGTGAGCTGCTTGCCATGATTCAGGGCTATGAAGAAGCGCTGGAGAGCGGCGATGCGGAAAAGCTCGCTGTCAGCGTGACGGAGGACGGTATGCTGCAGGTGACCCTGTCCTACCACTGTCCCTACTTTCTGACGGCGGTCTGCGCAGGTGCTGCCACCATGCCGGTGCGGCAGGATGTGGTGGAGCGCAGCGGCGAGAGCTTCGGCACAACGCCGGAGAGCCTTGTGACCAACGGTGCCTATGTGCTGGAGGACTGGGCAAAGTTTGATGCGCTCCAGCTGGTGCGCAATCCTGCTTCGGAATCCCACCGCGGTCCCGACCGTCTGCAGTTCATCTTTGAGCGGAGCAGGGAGACTGCCTATGAGCGTTTTCAGGCAGGGGAGCTCGATTATATTGCCTATCTGCCCGATGAAGCCATTGAAAAGCTGAAGCAGGAAGAAGAATGGGTGCCCACCCCCGCCGGCATGACGGAGGCGATCCTGTTCAACCGCTCGGAGACCTTTGATGATTTTTCTATGAGAAAGATCTTCACCCTTGGCGCGGATGTGGACGCGCTGGCACAGTGTCTGATGCCGGCGGATCAGATCGCCACGGGGCTTGTGCCCTACGGCATCCGTGAGTCCGACGGTGAGGACTTCCGTACAGTGGGCGGTGCGCTGCTGGATCTGCAGGCGAAGTCGTATGAGGAGCGCTGTGGGGAGGCGAAGGCTTTGCTGCGTCAGCGTGAGACGCTTCCCGGCGAAGTGGAGCTGATCTACATCGCCGACGAAGTCCGTGAAGCGCAGGTGCAGGCACTGCTGACAGGCTGGCAGGATCAGCTTGGCATCCGCGTCAGACTGAGCCCTCTGACAGAGGAAGATATGGCGCTGCGTCTCGAAGCAGACGATTATGACATGGCGTGGGTGACGGTGCGTGCCTCCTACGCGGACGGCTCTGTGTTTCTGGAGTCCGGCAGCAATGGACTGGAGGAAGCCATCGCAGAAGATGACGTGGAATACAGCCGCCTGATGTCGGTGCTGCGGGGCGCACTGGACCCCCTTGCCCGTGATAACTATCTCCACGCGGCGGAGAAAATGACCTTCGAGGAATACTCCATCCTGCCGCTGATCTTCAAGGGCACCACGCAGCAGCGCCGTGACGGCGTGCGCAGTGTGGGCTATGATGGTCTCGGACGTTACCTGTTCCACGAAGTGAGCTTTGCAAAATAATATAGAATGACCGTCCTTTCTGCGGAAAGGACGGTTTTTTTATGGAAAGAGCAGCGGGATTACGGAAAAATTTCTGAAATAATTGAAAGAATCAGGAATGGCAAACATACAGATGAACTGAGAAATGTTTGCGTGCTGCGGACAGACGGCGACAAAATTCGCTCTTTTGCATAAAAATTAAGAAGAAAACTGTTGTTGTGCATAAAATTCGGATACAGAATTGACAGGGGGGAGGAGAGTCGCTATAATAGCTGCATGGTGTTTCGGGGATATGTACATACAAATCCCTTTATCGCATTAAAGCGAAACCGAAGTGAAACACAAAAAATTAGGAGGATATGAAAATGAAGAAGTATCTTGCACTGATTCTTGCTCTGGTCATGTCTCTCTCCCTCGTCGCTTGCGGCGGCGGTGAAGACGCAGCAGAGGGCGGCGAAGGCGAAGGCGACGCTGCTGTTGAGGCTTATTGGGATGCCAGCGATGTGGACGGCTCCATTGCTTCCGCAGTGGCAGCAACCGACGGCAAGGTCGCTATCATCACCAACACCGTGTCCCAGAACGAAGAAGAATATCGCTCTGCTGAGTTCATGGTCGAGAAGTACGGCGCAGACCGCGTGATCCACGCTACCATGCCCGACAACTTCATGGCTGAGCAGGAGCAGTTCATCTCCGTGGTCAACAAGTGCGCTTCCGATCCCGCTGTGAAGTGCATCATCATCAACCAGGCAGTGCCCGGCTCCAACCCCGCTATCGACAAGGTTCTGGAGACCCGCGAGGCTGACGATCTGCTGGTCGTTTACTGCACTCCCCAGGAGAACCCCGCTGACATCGCTACCCGCGCCGACATCATCCTGTCCATGGACGAAGTCAACAAGGGTACCGCTATCGCTGAGCAGGCTTACCAGATGGGCTGCAAGACCATCGTTCACTACAGCTTCCCCCGCCACATGGCACAGGTTCAGCTGTACAGCTGCCGCGATCTGATGAAGGCTAAGGCTGAAGAACTGGGTCTGGAGTTCGTGGATGCTACCGCACCCGATCCCACCGGTGACGCAGGCACCTCCGGCGCTCAGATGTTCATTCTGGAAGACGTTCCCAAGATGGTCGAGAAGTACGGCAAGGAGACCGCATTCTTCTCCACCAACTGCTCCATGCAGGTTCCTCTGATCGAGGCTTGCTTCGAAGCAGGCGCTTACTATCCCCTGCCCTGCTGCCCCAGCCCCTATCACGGCTATCCCAGCGCTCTGGGTATTGAGAGCCCCGCTGATCTGGTGGCAGGTCTGGACAGCACCGTTGATGCCATCAACGCTAAGATGACCGAGGCTGGTCTGGAAGGTCACTTCTCCACCTGGTCCGTCCCCTGCTCCATCGCTAACACCGTCGCAGCTACCGAGTACGCATGGCTGTGGATGGCAGGTCTCGCAGATGACTGCGACGGCGCTATCCTGGGCGAAGTCTTCAAGAACTACGTCAAGACCGACGTGGCTCTGACTCCCTACGACGATCCCGAGACCAACGAGACCTTCGCTAACTACTTCGTCTATACTCAGGGCTTCCTGACCTTCGGCGAACTGGCAGGTCCCGCAGTCTAATCCGCAACCGAATTTTTGGCACTACATAAGTGCATTAGATTCTGAAATCCGGGGCGGCCGGAGAGCGACGCTCTCCTGCCGCCTCATTTCGTGGTTTTTTGTCCGATTGGACTACCCCACGTGATTACAAGGGGCAATGTCCGTCCGGCTTCTGCCGGACAACATAAAGAAAGGGGCAGCTGCCCCATAGAAAGGGGAAAGTAAACCTTGTCTGACGATATTTTGCGTTTTAAAAATGTGAGCAAGGCTTACGGCGACCATTACGTTCTCAAGGGTATCAACATGGAGGTTCGCCCCGGCGAGATCCATGCACTGATCGGTGAGAACGGTGCCGGTAAGTCCACGCTCATGAACATCCTCTTTGGTATGCCCGTGATCCACGAAACCGGCGGTTTTGAAGGCACCGTGGAGATCGGCGGCGAGGATGCCAAGATCATGACCCCCCATGATGCCATGACCAAGGGTATCGGCATGGTGCATCAGGAGTTCATGCTCCTGCCCGGCTTTACCATTGCAGAAAACATCAAGCTTAACCGTGAAATTACCAAGCCTTCTCTCATGTCCAAGCTGTTCGGCAAGCGTCTGGAAAGCCTCCGGGTGACCGACATGAACAGTGATGCCCGCAAGGCGCTGGACACTATGGAGATGGATATTGCTGAATATACCATGGTCGCAGGTCTGCCTGTCGGTCACATGCAGTTCGTGGAGATTGCCCGCGAGATCGACAAGACCGGCATTCGCTTCCTGGTGTTCGACGAGCCCACCGCAGTGCTGACCGAGAGCGAGACCAAGAACCTGCTGGCAGCCATCAAGCGCCTTGCAGCAAAGGGCATTGGTATCGTCTTTATCAGCCATCGCCTTGATGAGATCATTGAGGTCTCCGACCGCGTGACCATCCTGCGTGACGGTGAGTGGGTCGCAACAGAAGAGACCAAGAACATCACTGCTGCTGAGATCGCCCGCCTGATGGTGGGTCGTGCCCTCTCCATCGAACGCGAGGAGGGTGGTCGCGAGATCAGCGACGAAGTCATGCTGGAGGTGAAGAATCTCCGCGTGAAGATGCCCGGCGAGGAAGTCAAGGGCGTGGATCTGAAGGTTCGCAGAGGCGAGATCGTTGGCATCGGCGGTCTTGCAGGTCAGGGCAAGCTGGGCATTGCCAACGGCATCATGGGTCTGTACCCCGCCGACGGCAAGGTGGTGTTCAAGGGGCAGGAGCTGAAGTTCAACGATCCCAAGGGCGCCATCAAGGCAGGTCTCGCCTTCGTCTGCGAGGATCGTAAGGGTGTGGGTCTGCTGCTGAACAGCCCCATTGATCTGAACATTGCTTTCACGGCTCTGCAGACGGAGGATAAGTTCCTCAAGAGCTTTGGTCCCTTCAAGATCAGCGATCAGAAGGCGATCCGCGCCCATGCGGACGAAATGATCAAGGAGCTGGATATCCGCTGCACCTCCGCCGCGCAGAATGCAGGTGCACTCTCCGGCGGTAACCAGCAAAAGGTGTGCGTGGCACGCGCACTGACCCAGGAGCCTGAGCTGCTTCTGGTTTCCGAGCCGACCCGTGGTATCGACATCGGCGCAAAGAAGCTGATCCTCGATCTGCTGCGTCAGCTTTCCGAGGAGAAGGGCATGACCATCATTATGACCAGCTCCGAGCTGGCGGAGCTCCGCAGCATCTGCGACCGCGTTCTCATCGTGTGCGAGGGCAAGGTGGCAGGTGAGCTGGCTCCCACCGCATCCGACGCAGAGTACGGTCTGATGATGTCCGGTTCCCGCGTCAGCAAAAACGAAGGGGGTGAGGACTGATGAAGAAAATCGTTGAGAGAATCGGTATTCCGACGCTGGCGGTCACCGCCATGCTGGTGATCGTGCTGATCACCGCAGCCATTCAGGGTCAGTCCCTGCAGACCCTCTTCAGTGATATGCTCAATCGTGCCGGCATGAACGGTCTGCTGGTGCTTGCCATGGTGCCCGCCATCAAGTCCGGCACCGGTCCCAACTTCGCACTTCCCATCGGTATCGAGGGTGGTCTGTTTGCACTTGTCTGCTGCATGCAGATGGATCTCGGCGGCTGGAAGCTGATGATCTGCTCCATCGCCCTCGCCATCGTGCTGTGCACCCTCATGGGCTATGCGTATGGTAAGCTGATGAATTGCGTCAAGGGCGCAGAAATGACCATCGCAACCTATACCGGCTTCTCCATCGTGGCATTCTTCAACATTCTCTGGCTGGTGCTGCCCTTCTCCAACCGCAAGATGGGCTGGATGCTGGGTACCGGTCTGCGTGAGACCATTCAGCTGGACAGCTTTGAAGCCGGCGGTCTGATCTCCAACCTGCTGGCATTCCAGGTCGGCAAGATCACTGTGCCCACCGGTATGCTGCTGCTGCTCGGCATCTGCTGTGTGCTTGTGAGCTATTTCTTCAAGACCAAGGCAGGTCTCGCCATTTACGCCGGCGGCGTGAACCCCCAGTTTGCTCTCGCAGCCGGTCTGAACGTGGATCGCGGTCGTATCCTTGCCAACATTCTCTCCACCGTTCTTGCCGGTATCGGTATCATCGTGTACTCTCAGGGCTACGGCTATGCGCAGCTCTATAACGGTCCCATGATGATGTCCTTCCCCGCTGTGGCAGCTGTCCTCATCGGCGGCGCTACCGCAGCCAAGGCAAACTGCATGAACGTGGTGCTGGGCGTGTTTATCTTCCAGGGTCTGATGACCGCGGCTATGCCCGTGGCAAACCAGCTCTTCGCAGGTACGGACCTCTCCGATATCATGCGTCAGATCATCCAGAACGGCGTCATCCTTTATGCACTGACGCAGGTTAAGAAGGGAGGCGACCGATAATGTCTATTGTTCATTTCGCAGGCGCAAGCGGCGACAGAGCCAAGAGAGACGCACAGGTGGCTGCAGGTCAGCAGCTTCCCGGTGTCCACGCGCCCGGCAAGCCCAAGTTCGACTGGAAGAACTGGCTGCTGGACAACATCGTCACCCTGATTTTCTGGGTGTTCATTATCCTCGGTTTCGTCCTCGCAGAGGGCGTGACCATCAACTGGTTCCTCACCGAGCTTTGTAACCGTATCTACCGCAACGCCTTCCTCGTGCTGGCGCTGATCATCCCGGTTGTGGCAGGTCTGGGTCTGAACTTCGGTATCGTCGTGGGTGCCATGGCGGGACAGCTGGCGGTTGTCTTTGTCCGCTATCACGACATCGGCGGCTTCGGCGGCTTCATGCTGTGCATGGCGCTGGCTCTGCCCATCGCCATCATCTGCGGCTGGCTGACCGGTACGCTGTATAACAAGACCCGCGGTCAGGAAATGATCGCATCCCTCATCGTTGGCTACTTCGGCAACGGTGTGTATATGTTCATTGTGTTGTTCCTCATCGGCGCTGTGATCCCCGTGCAGGCAGGGCACCCCATGCTTCTGCCCGGTGACGTGGGTCTGCGTATGACTGTGGATATGGGTACGATCAAGTACGCGCTGGAGGATCTGGTGAAGGTGCCCTTTGCACCCTTCATGGTGGTTTGCGGCGCACTGTTCTTCCTGTATCTCATCTGGAATCAGTTCTTCCGTAAGCTGAAGCCCGGTCAGGAGCGCATGAACAAGCTGAAGTTTATTGTCTATGCAGCACTGAGCCTCGCTGTTGCTGTGATCTTCCTTGTGGCTGATATCACCGACAGTGCGCTGACCATGGTGCGCAAGGTGCCTCTCGGTACTGTCGCAGTGATCGTGCTGCTGGCTGTGTTCACCAAGTGGATCATGACCACCAAGCTCGGTCAGGATTTCCGTTCCTGCGGTCAGAATCAGCACATCGCTGAGTCCAACGGTATCAACGTGGATCGCACCCGTATCGTCGCTACCATTATCTCCACCGTCCTTGCGGCTTGGGGTATGATCATCTATCTGCAGAACATCGGTACGCTGAACGTCTACACCGCACACACCCAGATCGGCTTCTTCGCCGTGGCGGCAGTGCTGGTGGGCGGTGCATCCGTCAGCAAGGCGACCGTGTCTCAGGCTCTGATGGGTACCATCCTGTTCCAGTCCATGTTCATCCTCAGCCCCGAGATCGGTCAGGCCGTGTTCGGTCAGGCGATCCTTGGCGAGTACTTCCGTACCTTCATGGTCTACGGCGTCATCGGTCTGGCGCTTGGTCTCTATGTCTGGAAGGCAAACAAGCAGAGCAAGCTTCGTCTGGATGATCCCGAGGATCCCATGGATAAGACTGTGGCAGAGGTCGTTTCCGGCAAATAACTACCAAGTAAATGCACAGAAAGGGTCGCTTTGCAGCGACCCTTTCTTCAAATCGAGATACAGGAGGAAGGATTATGAGAACCGATTATATCAAGCGTCTGACGGAAATGATGGATGTGGACGCGGTGCTGATTTCCCCATCGGAGGAGCTGCGCTTCTTTGCAGGCTTCTCTCCTATGCAGTGCGAGCGCTTTCAGGCGCTCTTCATCAAGCGTGACGGCAGCTTCTTCTACCTCTGTAACGTCCTCTACGGCGACGAGATCGAAGCCGCCATGCCGGACTGCCCCCGCTATACCTGGCACGACAACGAGGGCATGGAAAAGGTCTACGCCATTTTGCGCGAGCAGGGTCTTGCGGGCAAAACCATCGGCGTAAACTCCACGGCGCAGGCGTTCAACGTGCTGGACATCGCCAAGAACTGTGATATCAAGCTTGTCAACAGCAAGCCTCTTCTGGAGGAGGTCCGCATCATCAAGAGTCATGAGGAGCTGGAGAATATGCGCCGCAGCGCTGCTGTAGCAGACAGCGTGTTTGAAAAGGTCTGCGCCATGATTCGCCCCGGTATCACCGAGGGTGATGTCCGCGACGTGATCATCAGCACCATGGAAAAGCAGGGCGGCAGCAACTTTGACTGCATCGTTGCATCCGGCCCCAACGGCGCTTACGGTCATTACAACAGCTTTGACCGCGTCATTGAGGAAGGCGACTGCATCGTGCTGGACTGGGGCTGCGTGCTGAACGAGATGACTTCGGACATGAGCCGCACGGTCTTTGTCGGCAGTGTCACCGACGAGCAGCGGAAGATCTACGAGCTTGTGGATCGCGCCCAGCTGGCAGCAGAGGCTGCTGCTGTGGAGGGGGCATGGATCCCCGATATCGACGTAGCAGCAAGAGAGATCCTTGATGCCACCGAGTACAAGGGGACTCTTCCCAACCGCGTGGGTCACGGCATCGGCTATTCCGTCCATGAGGGACCCTATATCAACCAGATCAATCCCCGTCGACTGGAAAGAGGTATGTGCTTCTCCATCGAGCCCGGTGTGTATCTTCCCGGCAAATTTGGTATGCGCATCGAAAACATTGTCTGCATCAATGAAAACGGTGAGACCGAAGTGCTGAACAAGGCAGACCGCAGTCTCCGTGTCATTGACTGGTGGAAGAAGTAAAGAGGAAAGGTCCCCGCCGCAGGTGGGGACCTTTTTGCGTGAAAAAGCCGACCTCAAACGAGGTCGGCTTTGCGATCATTCCTGTTCGCTGTCTGCGGAAGTGTCCTCGGTGGGAGCTTCCTCAATGGGCGTATCTGCTGCGGGAGCTTCCTCTGCAGAATCGTTTTCGCTCTCGGCGGATTCGACGTCTGCAGGCGCTTCGATCTTTTCGCTGATCATGGAGATGTGCTTGGCGGGTGCCTCGATCACATCGGGAGTGGAGGGGCGGAAGCCGTCCTCCTCGCGCTTGGCACCGTAGTTGTCCACGGTCTCGGGATCGCGACCCTCGAGGATCGCCATCATTTCCTGACCGGTGATGGTTTCCTTCTTCAGCAGGTACGCTGCGATCTTGTCCAGCATCTCGCGGTTTTCCATCAGCAGCTCCTTCGCTTCCTGATGGCACTGGCGGATGATCTGAGCCACAGCACGGTCGGCGGCGGCATAGGTCTCCTGCGCACAGTTCATGGAGTAGGAGCCGTCGAGATACTGATTGTGGACGCTGCCGAGCGCCATCATGTCGAACTCATCCCACATACCGAAGCGTGCCACCATGTTGCGTGCCATTTCGGTTGCCCGCTCGATGTCGTTGGCAGCGCCGGAGGTCTGCACGCCGCAGACCACTTCTTCGCTGCTGCGACCGGCAAGGAGGGTGCGGATCTCAGCAAGGATATCGTCCTTGCTGAGAAGGAATTTCTCCTCCTCGGGCAGATGCAGGGTGTAACCGAGAGCACCCTGAGTGTGGGGGACAATGGTGATCTTGGAGACGGGCTGGGCATTGCGCTGCTTGGCGGCAACCAGTGCGTGACCGACTTCGTGATAAGCGATGATGCGCTTTTCCTCCTCGGTGATGACGGTGCCCTTCTTTTCGGCACCGGCGATGACTACCTCGAAGGAGGCAAGCAGGTCATTCTGATTGACTGCCTTGCGACCCTTGCGCACAGCGCGCAGTGCTGCTTCGTTGACAAGGTTTGCAAGGTCTGCGCCCACGCAGCCGGCGGTTGCCTGCGCGATCTTTTCGAGGTTCACATCCTCTGCGAGGTGGATGTTGCGGGTGTGGACCTCCAGTGTTTTCAAGCGACCGGCAAGGTTCGGACGATCCACAGTGATGCGGCGGTCGAAACGACCGGGGCGGAGCAGTGCCTTATCCAGCACCTCGGGGCGGTTGGTGGCACCGAGGACGATGATACCCTTGGAGGGATCGAAGCCGTCCAGCTCGCTGAGCAGCTGATTGAGGGTCTGTTCCCGCTCGTCGTTGCCGCCGAAGCGACCGCTGTCGCGGGTCTTACCGATGGTGTCGATCTCGTCAATGAAGATGATGCAGGGGGCGACCTTGGATGCTTCCTTGAACAGGTCACGCACGCGGCTTGCGCCCACGCCCACGAACATTTCCACGAAATCGGAACCGGAGATGGAGAAGAAGGGGACGTTTGCTTCGCCTGCCACAGCCTTGGCAAGAAGGGTCTTACCCGTACCGGGAGAGCCCACCAGCAGCGCACCCTTGGGGAGCTTGGCGCCGATGGCGGTGTACTTGCCGGGGTTATGCAGGAAGTCGATGATCTCCTCGAGGGATTCCTTTGCCTCGTCCTGACCTGCCACATCCTTGAAGGTGACACCGGTGGACTTTTCCATATAGACCTTGGCGTTGGATTTGCCAACGTTCCCCATGCCGCCGATGCCGCCGCCCCGCTTCTGCATGATGCGCATGAAGAGGCTGAACATCAGCATGATGAGCACAAAGGGCAGGATATAGTTTGCAAAGAAGGTGAGGATGGGGGAGACCTCAGGCACGTAGTCGCGGGTATAGCGCACGCCGTGCTCCTCCAGCAGGGGATAGAGGTCGGGATCGTTCAGCGGGACGGTGTAGAACTCTACGTTCTCCACCACGTTGCCCTTCTCATCCTTGTAAACATAGCTGTCCTTGGGGGTGATGTGGAGAAGCTGGGGGGTGATCTTGACCTCTTCGATCTGATCCTCCTTGACAAGATTGCGGAAATCGCTGTAGGCGATCTCCTCGCTGACCTCAGCCTGCTTGCTCTCGTCGTTGAGATAGACGGAGGCATAGTTGAAGATGATGGTCAGGATCAGCGCCCATGCCACAAGAGCCAGAAGACCCCGCAGGCGGGAGGGCTGTTCGTTGTTTTTCTTGTTCTTTTTGTTTTGACTCATGGAGAGACTCCTTCGTTTCCTATGGTGATCGGCACTTGCGCCGTTATGATACATGAATGGAACATTGCGGTACAAAACCATGCAACAGGTTCATGCAACGGTTATTGTACCATAGTTTACCGGTGCTCACAAGGAAAAACAGGGGATATTCTTTGAAGTTTCTGTGAATTTTGCCTTTTCCTATGACAGGGAGTATGATATACTTATCATTTGTAAAAGTATATGCAGAGAAAAGGAGAACTCCTATGGAATATAAAGATAAGAAAAAAGTGGTGGTGCAGGACGTGGAAGCGGACGGCGTGATCGAAGGGCGCAACGCGGTGACGGAAGCGCTTCGCGCAGGCATCGCCATTGACAAGATCTTCATCGCCAAGGGCGAGACTGACCGCACGCTCGGTCACATCGCATCCACTGCCCGCGCCGCAGGCGTTGTGGTGGTGGATGCTGACCGCCGCAAGCTCGACAATATGAGCCGCACCCACTCCCATCAGGGTGTCATCGCCCTTGCCGCTGTGCGGGAATACGCCACTGTGGATTCCATGCTGGCGGCGGCGGAGAAGAAGGGCGAAAAGCCCCTGCTGGTGGTCTGCGATGAGCTGTCCGACCCCCACAATCTCGGTGCGGTGATCCGCACGGCGGAGTGCGCGGGCGCTCACGGTGTCATCATTCCCAAGCGCCGCAGCGCAGGTCTTACCGCCATTGTGGGCAAGACCAGTGCGGGTGCGGTGAGCTATCTGCCCGTTGCCCGCGTGGCGAACCTTTCCGCAACGCTCAAGGAACTGAAGGACAAGGGCGTTTGGGTCTTTGGCACGGCAGCAGAGGGCACCACCTCTCTCTACGAGGCGGATCTCAAGGGTGCGGCTGCCATTGTCATCGGCAACGAGGGCGAGGGCATGAGCCGCCTTGTGCGGGAAAACTGCGATTTCCTTGTCAGTATTCCCATGAAGGGACACATTTCTTCCCTGAACGCGTCCGCTGCCGCAGCAATTTTGCTGTATGAGGCAGTGCGCCAGCGTCTGGGATAACGAAGAAAGCGCGTTTTTGCGCGAAAGGCTTGGATAGAAAGCATGAGTGAAAAAAACGAAAAGGATCTCTACCAAACGCTCACGGATACCCAGCAGCTGTTGAAGGGACTTGATCCCACGGGGCAGCGCTATACACTGGAGTCGATCCTTGCAGAGTTTAACCTGCCGGAAAAGACGGAAGAACCTCCTGTGGAAGAAGCCGCGGAAGAACCGACAGAGGAACCGCAGCAGGAGGAAGAGGAAGTCCCCGCTGCAGCCGAAGAGGAAGAAGCTGCGGAAGAGGAATTTGATTTCGAGAACGTTGTGGCAGAAACCGTGGGCGCGGTGCTGGAGCAGAAGGAAGAACGCGCCCGCAGCAGAGCGAAGAAAGAAGCCCGCCATCTGCCCCGCATCAAAAAAGCGGAGAAAAAGCAGGTGGAGGAAGAAATCGACGAAGAAGCGTTGGAGGCGGCGCGATGGGCAGAGGAGGACGAGCCTGAGCCCGAGGAAAGCTTCCGCACCCTGAGACGGGAAGGCGGCAGACTGAGAAAGCGTCTGCGCCTGTCTCTGCTGCTGTCGGTGATCGGGCTGCTGCTGACCGCCCTTGCGGGGAAAATGTTCCCCGTCTCCACTATGGCAATGGTGCAGATGGTACTGCTGCTGGCAAACTGCGTCTGCGCCGCAGAGGTGTTCAAACGGGCATGGCAGGCTGTGAAGGAGCGCTGCTTCTCCGCAGAGGTCATGACTACCCTCACTGTGGCGGCGACTCTGCTCCACGGCGGCATGGCTGCCCTTGGCAGTGACGAATTGGAGCCGCTTTGTGTGGTCTCTTCCCTTGCACTGACAGTGGCGCTCTATGCCGCAAAGCTGGAGACCAAGGGCAGGGAGGAGAGCTTCCGTATGCTGGCGGTGGGCGACCCCGGCAGCGTTGTCTGCGAGAGCCCCGACGGTATTTTGCGACAGAAGGGCAGCGCGGCAGGCTTTTCCCACGGTGTGAATGGCGGCAACATTGCCGAGCGCTGGCAGTCTGTGCTGCTGCCCGTGGTTTTCACGGCGGCAGTGGTGTTTTCTGCGCTTGCCACGGTGGGACAAGGCGAAAATGACCGCTTTTTCTGGTGCCTTGCGGTGCTGATGACCGCGGCAAACGGGCTGTCTCTGCCCCTTTGCTTCGCTATGCCTTTTTCCCGCGTGACCCACCGTCTCTATCACAGCGGTGCCGCCATTGCGGGGTATCTCGGTGCGCGGCTCATCAGCCGCAGCCGCCGCATGATCCTGACAGATCGTGACCTCTTCCCCGAGGGCTCGGTGCACCTCAACGGCATCAAGATCTACGGCGAGGAGATCGGCAAGGTGGTCTCCTATGCGGCAAGCATGGTGCGCCGCAGCGAGAGCGGCATTGCCCGCATTTTCGACGATATGCTCGCCAGCGAAGGTGCCGAGCTGCAGAAGGTGGATGATTTCATTTTCTCCGAGCATGGCGGCTTTTCTGCCATCATCCGGGGCGAGACTACGCTGCTTGGTACGGAGAAGTTCATGCGCCATCACGAGGTGGCGCTGCCCGGTGCGATGAAGCTGAAAAACGCCCTCTTCCTTGCGGTGGATGGAGAGCTGATCGCAGCATTTGCCGTGAAGTATCCGCAGCTCAGCGCCACAGAGTGGGCGGTCCACAGTCTCAAGCGCATGGGCATTGCCCCGGTGCTTGCAAGCCGTGACCCCAATCTGACCCCTGCGCTGCTGAAGCAGCGCTTTGGCACAGATGCCAAGGCGATCTACCCCGCTCTCGGAGAGCGTCTGAGCCTGTCCAATCCCCAGTCCCAGCGCCCCGGTCTCATGGGCGCCGTGCTGTACCGCGAGGGTCTCATGCCCTATGCGGAGGCAGTGGTGGCATCCCGCCGGCTCTGCCGCGCAGCCCATCAGATGACGGCGCTGGCTCTCGGCGGCAGCGTGGTGAGCCTGCTGCTGTGCTTCTATCTGGCGTTTGTGGGGGCAAGCTCTGTGCTGGCACCGCTGTCGCTGGCGGTGTATCAGCTTCTCTGGCTGTTCTGTGCGCTTTTGATCGGATTTGGCACGGATCGCTATTAAAATTCCGTTTTTTGGTCGGGTGCGGCAAGGGAAACTCCCTCTGCCGCACCCTTTTTTTCTTGTCTTTCACAAAAAAGAGGGGTATTTTTTGCTGTTCTGTCCAAAAATTTCTGCAAAACAAAATTGTCATTGTATTAACTGACGAGCCGATGTATAATCAACTTGTTGGGGCACTTTTGCCCCAAATATGGAAGATTTGTTCCTGTTTTCGGCGCTGCCGCAGAACGGGACAAAGGAGAGGAATCAACATGAACTATTCTGTACAAAACATCCGCAATGTCTGCCTGCTGGGTCACAGTGGCAGTGGTAAGACTACTCTGGCTGAGAGCCTGCTGTATATGACCGGTGCGCTCGATCGCATGGGCCGCATCGTTGACGGTAACACCGTTTGTGACTATGACGCTGAGGAGACCAAGCGCCAGATCTCCATTTCCGGCGCAGTGGCACCTCTGGAATATAAGGGCTGCAAGATCAACGTGCTGGACACTCCGGGTGCGTTTGATTTCTCCGGCGAAGTGATGGAAGCTCTGCGCGCTGCTGACGCTGCGATCATCGTCTGCTCCGCAAAGGACGGCATTTCCGTGGGTCTGGAAAAGGCATGGAAGTATTGCGAAGAGCGCAATATGCCCCGCTTCATCTACATCTCCAAGACCGATGAGGACAACAGCGACTACAACGCTACCTTCGAGGCTCTGCGTGAGCGTTACGGCAAGAAGGTCGCTCCCATCGTCGTTCCCATCTGGGATGAGAACAAGAAGGTCACCGGCATCATCGACGTGCTGAACAAGCGCGCATACGAGATGCAGAACCTCAAGCGCGTCGAGATCGAAGTGCCCGAGGATAAGATGTCTGTCATCGAAGAGTTCAACGACGCTCTGAAGGAGTCCGTCGCTGAGACCAGCGAAGAATTTATGGATAAGTTCTTCAGCGGTGAGGACTTCACCTACGCTGAGATGATCCAGGGTCTGCATCAGGGTGTGGACGAACTGTCCCTGTTCCCCGTGCTCTGCGGCTCCGGTGTCAACTGCATGGGTTCCCTGATGCTGCTTGACCACATTGTTGATATGCTGCCCAACCCCATGGAGGGTAACTATCATAAGGCTACCCGTCAGGACGGCGAGACCGAGGAGTTCGTTGTCTCCCCCGGCGGCGTTCCCACTGCTTTCGTGTTCAAGACCGTTTCCGACCAGTACGGCAAGTTCTCCTTCGTGAAGGTGCTCTCCGGCGAGCTGCATGCTGATATGTCCCTCGTCAACAGCCGCACCGGCGCAACCGAGAAGCTGGGTCGTCTGTACACCATGTGCGGCAAGAAGACCACCGAGACCAAGGAGCTCTCCTGCGGTGATATCGGTGTGATCGCCAAGATGGATAAGGTCAAGACCGGTGATACCCTTTGCGATACCCGCAAGGTCGTGTCTCTGAAGAACATCCCCTTCGCACAGCCCAACTACTCCGTCGCTGTGGTGCCCAAGACCCGCGGTCAGGAAGACAAGATCGCACAGGGTCTCGCTCGTCTGAACGAAGAAGATCCTTCCTTCACCGTCGTCCACAACGCTGAGACCCACCAGATGGTGCTCTCCGCTGCAGGCGATATGCAGGTCGATGTCCTGCTGTCCAAGCTGAAGACCCGCTTCAACGTGGAAGCTGAGCTCAAGCCCGTCCGCGTTGCTTATCGTGAAAAGATCCGTAAGCCCGTGTCCAAGCAGGGTCGCCACAAGAAGCAGACCGGCGGCAGCGGTCAGTTCGGTGATGTGCATATCCGCTTCGAGCCCTGCGACAGCGAAGAGATGGTCTTTGCTGAGGAAGTCTTTGGCGGCTCCGTGCCCAAGAACTTCTTCCCCGCAGTGGAAAAGGGTCTGCGCGAGGCTTGCGCTCACGGTCCTCTCGCCGGCTATCCCGTTGTGAACCTGAAGGCTGTCCTCTATGATGGCTCCTACCATCCCGTGGACTCCTCCGAAATCGCTTTCAAGATGGCTGCACAGATCGCTTACAAGGCAGCTCTGATCGAAGGCAGCCCCGTCCTCATGGAGCCTGTGGGCGAGCTGAAGGTCACCGTGCCCGATCACTACATGGGCGATGTCATCGGCGATCTGAACAAGCGCCGCGGTCGCGTCATGGGTATGGATCCCACCGACAGCGGTGAGCAGATCATCACCGCTGAGGTTCCCGCAGCTGAGATGAGCACCTACTCCATCGACCTGCGCTCCATGACCCAGAGTCATGGCAGCTTCACCTTTGAGTTTGTCCGCTATGAGGATTGCCCCCCTGCCGCACAGGAGAAGGCAATCGCTGAGGCAAAGGCTCTCGCCGAAGAAGCTTAAATATGTATTACGGAAAACACTGCAAAGCACAGCTTTGCAGTGTTTTTTCTATGGGCGAACGAAAAGCCAGAATGCAATGTGAAAAAAGCTCAAGGCAAGCTGAAAATAATTGCAGGAAAGTACTTGTATTTCATCCGAGAGTGGACTACAATGGGCATATAGCAAATGAAGTTTGCACAATAACGGAAGAAAATTGTCTAAAATACACAAATGTGGGTTTCGCGAAATCAGGAGGAACGGGATGAAGGCTGAACGGAAAAGATGGTCGGCTCTGCTGATCGTGCTGACGCTGGCTCTGGTGCCGATGCTGCAGGTGGTGCAGGCATCTGCCAATGATAATCCGCTGAACAAGACCCAGAACTGGGAAGCTGCCGCAGTGTACTACCATACTCCTTGTGACGAGACCGAGACCTTCCGCATGACGGAGGAGGAATTCTACCGCCGCAAGGTGGAGCTGGAGGAAGACCTCATCATTGCCTACAGCCGTTATCTCAGCACACTTAGGGGCGAGGAGAGGGAAGCACTGAAAAAATCCCAGAAAGCATGGATCGACTGCTACTACGCTTATATTGACATGCTGCTGCAGGTGTGGGATTCCAATATTAAAGTAGATTTTGAGGTCTATGGAAAGGAACGCCGCACCAATATTTATCGCGACATTGTTCTGGTGATGCTTGGCAACCGCATTGACGATCTGACCTGTTGGTATGAGGGGCGCTTCGCTCGTATGGAGGAGTCTGCGCTGGCGGAAAAGCAGCAGGAGCTGAGCGAGAACAAGAAGCAGCTGCAGGTGGACATGGGTCTTTGCCTGTATGTGACGACGGAGAACTATCGCCAGAAGATGATGGCAGCCCATCGGGCGTTTTACGCATTCTATGACGCGGAGCAGGCATTTCTGCGGGCGGTCTGCGGAGACAACGCCAACGTTCTTACAACGGAGGGCTTGCTGCAGGTGCAGCGCATGAGCTATGTGACGCTGCTGCATTATGCGGGTTGCCGATTCTATCATATCGAGCGCGAAGAGTAATATAATTCATATTGTATGCCATGTGTTGTGCACCGGATGCGGTGCAGACCGTTCAGAAATACAGACAGCATGACAGAAAGAGAACGAAGCAGGGGGGTGAACCGTGAGAGTTCTTAATTTTACGGAAACGAACGCAAAAGCAATACCTGTAAGTATCAACCATGTACGTGACACGAATAAGGAGATTAGTATGAAACGAACCATCAAAGCTTTCGCATTTCCTCTGATCCTTGTGTGTATGCTGCTGTGCTTTACTGTGACTGCCGGTGCAGCTGTTGATCTGGACACCTTCCAGACGCCTGCTGAGGCAAGTAACTGGGAACGCACCACTTCCTCTCAGGAAGTGATCGACTTCCTGACGGTCGTTGCTGCAGAGAGTGATGGTCGCATCATTTTCCGTCCCGATGAATTCAAGACGGAATTTGGTACGCCCATTCCCTACATGATCATCTCTGATAAGGCTCCCGCAAGCCCTGCCGAAGTGGATCCTTCCAAGGCGGTTGTCTATGTCAACTGCAATATCCACTCCGGCGAGATCGAGGGCAAGGAGTCCATGCTGATTTTTGCCCGTGAAGTGGCGCAGGGCAAGCATGATGAACTGCTGAAGGATCTGGTCGTCGTGATTTGCCCCAACAACAGCCCTGATGGCAATGACGACCTCGGCAAGAATCGTATCACTACCCAGTTTACTCCCAAGCTGGTCGGTACCCGCGCCGAAGGAAACGGCTTCAACATCAACCGCGATATGACCAAGCTGGAGTCTGCTTGCTCCCGCTTCCTCGTTCAGATCATGAATGACTGGGATCCCGTCCTGTTCATTGACGCACACGCAACCGACGGTTCCTATATGCGTCATGCCATCACCTATAACTGGGGTCTGAACGCCGGCACCGATCCTGAGCTGCTGGCTTACAACCGTGATGTGTTCTGCTCCCGCGCACTGCGCGAGGGTTCCTACCTCGCATCCAAGGGCAAGGTGGCAGTGCCTTACGGTAACTTCGGTTACTACTACAGCGGCATCGTGAAGGACGGCTGGCGCACCTTCGAGGACTACGCTCGCTACACCACCAACTATGCAGGTCTGCGTAACCGTCTGGCTCTGCTGCTGGAGGTTTACTCCTATGATGAATTCTCTGTCCGTGTTGACACCCAGTATGAGTGCATCTACGGCGCACTGCAGACTGTTGCCAAGGACAAGGAAGAAATCTGGGCGATGATTGATGCTGCAGAGAAGCGCTGCGCAGCACGCGCGGTGGAAGGCATTGATCCCGAGGTTGATATCGTTGCGCTGAACTCTGAGATGGTTCCCATGAAGTTTGAGGGCAAGGATAAGCTGACTGTCCTCTCCTATGAGACCGACGAAGACGGCAAGGTCATCGGTACCCGCCTGTATGACGAAGAGGGCGATCCCTATGCCATTGAGCACGGCAAGCCTGTGGACTATGAGGTCGAGTACTGGGGCACCTTCGTTCCCACCGATGTGGAAGTCATGGGCGCTTACTATCTGGTCGACGCAGACTGCAAGGAGTTCATCGATCTGATGAAGTTCCACGGCGTGGAAATGGTTCAGCTGAAGAAGGATGTGACCATTGCGGCTGAGGATCATCTGCACTTTGGCATTGAGTCCTACACCTCCGGCGGTGCTGTGATTGACGGCAAGGCTCGCAGCCTGTATGAAGGTCACTATCAGACGCTTGTGACCGGCGAGTGGGAAAAGGGTGAAAAGGCTATCGTTGTTCCTGCAGGCACTTGGGTCATCTCTACCGCACAGACCCTCGGCTCCTTCGCGGCACTGATGTGCGAGCCAGCAGCTGTTGACGGCGGTGTGGCATGGAACTTCTTTGACGATTACTTTGATGCGAAGGAAGGCACCTTCCGCATGAACTACAGCAACGATGTGATCGCTGCCGCAGGCTCTGAGAACGAGCGTGAAGAAAAGGTCTCCATTCCCATCCTGAAGATTCCTGCATTCGATACCTTCACCGCAGCTGAACTGGGTGCATCCAAGTTCACGGATCTCGCTGAGAATGCTTACTATGTGGACGCTGTGGAATGGGCAGTAGAAAAGGGTGTGACCGGCGGCAATACCCCCAGCACCTTCAATCCCAACGGCACCTGCACCCGCGCACAGACCGTGACCTTCCTCTGGCGTGCAGCAGGCAGCCCTGAGCCCAAGATGACTGAGAATCCCTTCACTGATGTGAGCGAGAGTGCATACTATTATAAGGCAGTTCTTTGGGCAGCAGAGAACAAGATCACCGGCGGCAATACCCCCACGACCTTCAACCCCAACGGTGTCTGCACCCGCGCACAGGTTGTGACCTTCCTGCACCGTGCGGCAGGTCTGCCTAAGGCAGAGAAGGCTGCGGCATTTACTGATCTGACGGCAGGAACCTACTATGTCGATGCGGTTGCGTGGGCAGTGGAGAAGGGTGTGACCGGCGGCAATACGCCCACCACCTTCAATCCCAACGGCGGTTGTACCCGCGCAAATATCGTGACCTTCCTGTATCGTTACTACAAGTAAGCGACGAAACGGGATATATAGAGCAGAGAGAAAAAGGAGCAGAGCCGCAAGGCTCTGCTCCTTTTTTGTATACTCGAAAAAATTACAGAAAAAACTTTCAAAATACTATTGACAAATCTGCTTATTAGGATATAATATCAATTGTAAAGAGCGAGCAACAAAAGATCAAACAAAGGAGGTGTGCGATGGCGGAGCGACAAACCATGCAAAAGACCATCATCTACGCGGCGCTTTGTGAACTGGCAAACCACCCGACGGTGGATATGGTTTACGAGCGGGTGCAGCGGGATTTCCCGACGATCAGCAAGGCGACGGTCTACCGGGTGCTGCGGCAGATGGCGGAGCAGGGCAAGATCCTGCGGATCCCGGTGCCGGAAGGTGCCGATCACTACGACCATCAGACGCACCATCACTTCCATGTGTGCTGCAACAGCTGTGCAAAGGTGGATGATGTCACCATGCCGGACCCCGGCGCACTGGAAAAGACTGTGACGGACAGCTGCGGCTATGAACTGACAGGCTGCTCCGTGGTACTGCAGGGACTCTGTCCCGCGTGCCGAAAGTAAACAAAAAATCAATTCAAAAATAATAATTAAAGGAGATTACGATTATGAAGAAGTGGGTTTGCAAAGTTTGCGGTTATGTGCATGAGGGTGAGTATGCTCCTGAGCAGTGCCCCACCTGCAAGGTTGGTCCCGACAAGTTCGAGGAAGTCAAGGGCGAGATGAAGCTCGCTGCTGAGCACGAGTATGGCATCTATGCCAAGACCGTGAAGAACAATCCTGACATCAGCGAGGCAGACAAGAAGTACATCTTCGACCAGCTGATGGCAAACTTCAACGGTGAGTGCAGCGAGGTCGGTATGTACCTCTGCATGGCACGCATCGCACACCGCGAGGGCTATCCCGAGATCGGTCTGTACTGGGAGAAGGCTGCTTACGAAGAGGCTGAGCACGCTGCCAAGTTCGCTGAGCTGCTGGGCGAGGATCTGGAGCCCATGATGAAGGCTGACACCAAGAGCAACCTCGCATGGCGCGTGGACTGCGAGTTCGGCGCAACCAACGGCAAGTTCGATCTGGCTCTCGTTGCCAAGAAGAACAACCTCGATGCCATCCACGACACCGTCCATGAGATGGCACGCGACGAGGCAAGACACGGCAAGGCTCTGAAGGGTCTGCTGGACAGATACTTCGGCTAATCGACTGAGATGTACCAAAGAGCGGCAGGGTTTGACACCCTGCCGCTTTTCTCAAAATGGAGGGCAAAACGATGAGCCTGTTTGAAAAGAAGGAACTGGTCTTTCAGACCGTCGGCGGGAGTGAACGCTGGAAAGCGGCGCGAAAAGCCTTGAAAAATGCGGGCATCCGCGCCATGGAAGCTGCCTGCTATGAGAGGGAAATGCCCACCTGTGGCTGCGGTGCCAAGGTGAATCAGGAGTTTTTGAGCCCTTACGGAAAGCTTGACCGCCGCGTGTACTATGTGTCAGTGCGCGCGGAGGATGCGGAGCGTGCCAAGGCTGTCCTTCTGGCGGCGGTGGGGACACCCCTCATCAGCGATGAGCAAGTCTATCCCGAAGCGAAAAAGATCAGCAAAGTCCGTCAGAACGTGGAAGATTTTCTGAATCGGCGCTTCCCTTGAGCAAAATGAATCATAAAAAATGCGGGGCAGTGGAAAACCACTGTCCCGCAAGAGTTTTTATGATAGAGAGATGGAAGGACAAGTTGAAAAGAAAATGAGAAAAATCCGCCCGACATCGGGGCGCCCCATAAGACAGCATCAGTAAGACGAGCGGATTACCCTTTAGGGTGATCCGCTCGTCTTACTGTCTTTAATTTGAAGCGAAATTGTGAACTTTTTGTGAATTGTCCAAGAGGTGTTGCACGAAACCGTGCACCAAAATGGGCTTGGGAGACTAAGGGTGAGAGCACCAAAGCGAGCAAGCCCAGGACAAGACGGGAAGTGGTAAGCCAGCTGCTTGGCTCAAGAAGAGAATAGCCGTATGACTCCGGATTCGGTTGGTGCAGATAACCTAAAAAGGAGCGTGATCAAAAAGATGGCTGGAAACAGAACACCGATGCTGAAAGACTGGCTGAAAGGTTTCGACATCAAGCCTACAGGAACACAGAATGCTGCTTGGTCTACAGGCAAAGCGGCAGACAGCGGTTACACCGCACAGAAGAAAGCTGTGTCACAGGCGGCGAACCGCGAGACACTGGCATCTGCCTTTGGTCTGTCGGGCAGCGGTAACAGTACAACGAGAAACGTATCCTCGACCTTGGGTGTACAGTTGCCTACCTCGCAGACAGGGACACAGCGTACCGGCATCTCTACAGCGGGCAGAGCGGCAACAGGTCTTGCCGCAGACAGTGGGTATACCAAACAGAAGAGTGCTGCATCACAATCGGCAAATCGACAGGTGGTACAAAACTGGTGGAAACAGCCGAAGCGCCGCCTGTGGCGGATGAAGCGAGGCTGTTTCGAGGAAGCGGCACGATTGGCGGACATGAAATGTCCGGGAATCGTCACGCCGCGACGGTGGACAAGGCCCCTCTCACAGGCGGTGCCAACATCGACAATTCTACCGAGGTGATGAAAAGCCTTCAACGGACATTCGGAGGAGCGAATGACAGTGCAAGAACCCAATACGACCGAACCTTGAAAAGCAAAATGGGCTACGGACGCAACTGGGGCAATCCCCGAAGTACTGTGGGTAACGCCATTGAGAGCGGCGTTGCGGGTACAGTGGCTGACTGGCTCAATGCCGCGGGCACAGCACTAAAAAGTGACCGCAGGAGTGGTCTTGCGGTGGACAGCGGCGACGTGGAAGCAAAAGCCACAGGCAAGGAATGGTACAACCGTGCAGGCAATTATTTGCAGAAGGAAGCAGACTGGGCACGGATGCTCAGCGAGAACGCCTATCTTCGCGGCAGCAGAAACCTCAACAACGCACAGAAGCTGCTGTTTGATGCAGGCATCGCAGGAACACAGATGGCAAGCGATGTTGCTCTCGGCACGCTTACAGGCGGTAGTGCTACGATCCCTTTGGCGATCCGCAGTTTTGGCGGCGGTGCACAGCAGGCACGACAAGCAGGTGCTACAGAAAATCAGCAGATCGCATACGGCACAGCAAGCGCACTCAAAGAAGCGCTGACGGAAAAGATGTTCGATGGTCTTGCCGGAGTCTACGGCAAGGGTACAGCAGACGATTTTGTGGATGCTCTCGCAAGGAGCTTTGCGAAATCCGATGGCGGACAGGCGTTGGTGCGTGGACTGGTAAACATGGGTGGTGAAGGCGCGGAAGAAATCGCCAGCGGCTTTATAGATCCCGCGTTGCAGGGGATCTACAACGGAAAGACATTAGGTGAAAATTACCGTGAGTTGAACATGGCGGACCTACTGCATGAAGGTGCGGTGGGTATGCTGCTTGGCAATCTTGGCGGCAGTGTGGATATTGCCCGGACGATGAGCGGCAATCCGAGAAGCAATCTTTCTTACACCGATGTGTTGAATGAAATGAACCTTTCAACGCCCAATAACTATGCGATGAATCGTGCAGGGAACATTGCTGTTGGAGGAAAAACGGATTATACTGAAAATAACAAGACGGAGGCACAAAATTATGCAAAAGTATATCTACGCGACAGCGACAAACGGTTTGGTGGTGCGTATTCCGGCGGACAAGTATCCGCAGTGGAAGAAAGCGCAGGACGAGCTGCGCGCGGGCAAGCGACGCTCCGACCCGCAGATAGTGAAGCAGCTTCGCTCACTTTTGGAAAAGCAGTAAGTGCGGCATCACTTGGCATTGACGGCGGCAGTGAGCAGGCAACCCTTCATCTGCTGCGAGGCGATGAGACCCTTTGCACAGCGAGGGCAAAGCGCATCGCAAGTGACCGTGGCTTGCAGCTTGTGTTGTTTGCAGGTGACAATCTTCGCATTACACAGGCAAACGGCACGACGGCAAGTGTGCGCGGCTATATTTCCGGTAACCGAGTGTTTGTTCGCGCAGACCATCCTCGGTATACCTCTGAGCAAATTATGCTGCACGAAGCCGGACATAACATGATCGCAATGGGCGAAATCGACCTCAACGAAGTGCGGGACTATATTGGAGAAAACCACAGTGTGGGAAAGACTGCGCAGCTTTATATGGATGCC